>NZ_VDAY01000004.1:0-295981 GCF_019584005.1 Citrobacter sp. EC_71 | reverse complement strand
ATGATCGGCATCGCTCAGTCCGGTTGGTGATTTTGGTTGGTTTGGCGATTGATCAGATCGCACAATCCGGGCTGAGTTCCCTTTCAGTGATCTACTATTCCGCGCAGCTATTTAGCAGGATAACCGGGGAACCATCCAGCACGGATTCAGCCCCACCCACCTTTTTTTTAATGAAACCGAACAGAATATCAATAGTAACCAGTGTGACAATCGTGCTCATGGCGCCGGTTATCGAAAAATCATTTCCCAACAAGGCTTGCTGCGTTGCTTCACTGATAATCAATAATAAAATCAGATCGAAGCTGGTCATTTGTAACAATGCCCGGCGACCGGCTATTTTGAAAACCACCAGCAAAATAAGGTAAATGGCTAATGCCCGGAAGACCATCTCCATACTCACCTCCTAGGGATAAATAAATTGTCTGAAGCGGATTTCAGGTTCGCCATTTAACTGGAGAAAACTCATTACACTTCCTGGTTTCACGGGCATAACCCGCAGCCAGATAGTAAAGTCCTGCGTTGCTTCAGAATCATTGTAGGCGAGGTAAAGATCGTTACCCTTGCTGTACATGCTGTCTGGCTGCGGCCAAATATTTTCCATCTCATAAAATTTGTTGAAATCGCCGCCAATGCGCAACGTCTTGTTCACAGAATCATGCTTTTGTGCAGAAATTTTAATTTTAAATTCCGTTTGCAAACGCCCAAACCTTTCGTATTGTAACTCTGTTGTCTTTAAGCTGTTTTTTCTCGTCACCTCACTTAAATATCCCCCGGAAAACGATCCCGCCATAGCAAATAAAACAATGCAGAGCAAACAGATAAAACCAATCTTGTGAAAGCCAGATTCAAAATTCAGAAAACGTTGACTCTCTTTTACGCCTTGCAAATGGGCTTTTTTTCTGTTCATCTCACCGCCTCGCTTATATCGAACCAATCCTTTGTTTTATTGAAAAATTATCATTTGAGACTTATCCCACTCGCCAGATTAATAAATAGCAACCAAACTTAATAAGTCAAATCGATTTCAATGGAGGCTCTATGAAAATATCTCTCGCCCCCTTACTGTGTTGTTTTTTATTGCCCACAGCGTTTGCCGATGATAATGGCGGATTGAAAAAAGATACCGCCCCGCCACCTGCGCACGCACTGGATGAAGGGTATCGTGGCACTGAAGATGCAAGAATCATGACCGTCCAACAAGCTAAAACCATGCATGACGGTGCGACCATCTCTTTACGAGGTAATCTCATTGAGGCTCAAGGAGGAGATAAGTTTATCTTCCGGGACAAAACCGGCACTATCAATACGCTAATCCCACTTGCCGTCTTTGATGGCCGAACGGTAAAACCCGATCAAATGATCAGGATTAACGGTAGCCTTGACGCTAAAATGCAACCGCCGGTGGTACGCGTTAATAAAATCCAGAAGTAATTCGACATCCGGGAAGATATTCACTCTTCCCGGCCTCATTCTTGTTACTTTTCCGCTGATTCTCTGGACGCCCCCCTTCCATTCAACAGATTCATTTTTCCCGTCAGACACCTCACATAATCTCTCTCCCAGTGAATCCGGCGTTTAAGCGAGTCAGAGAGGCCATGAAAATGCTAAGATAGCTAATAGAGTATATGCAAAGTGGATAGCAGGTATGAATTTTGACCAACTGACGATGTTGAATTCGCGGTCATCACCCCTGCAGCCCCAAACACAAACGGTAATGGCAAATGTCATTAAGTATTAGTAAGATAGCTTCTTTATATATAACCCTTTAAAATTATGCGCCTGGTTTTATCATCTCTGATCGTGATGGCTGGATTTCTGAGTGGTCAGGCTGTAGCTGCGCCTGAGCAGGCCCCGTACGCTGATATTCGTGACAGTGGCTTTGTCTATTGCGTTAGTGGGCAGGTCAATACGTTCAATCCACAAAAAGCGAGCAGCGGTCTCATCGTAGACACATTAGCGGCCCAATTGTATGACCGACTACTTGATGTCGATCCCTATACCTATCGCCTGGTGCCAGAACTGGCTGAAAGCTGGGAAGTCATGGATAACGGCGCAACCTACCGCTTTCATTTACGTCGCGATGTTCCGTTTCAAAAGACAGCCTGGTTCACGCCCACCCGCAAACTGAATGCGGACGATGTGGTATTTACATTCGAGCGCATCTTTGATCGCCAGCATCCGTGGCACAATGTCAATGGCAGCAGTTTTCCTTATTTTGACAGCCTGCAGTTCGCCGATAACGTCCAAAGCGTGCGCAAGCTGGACAACAACACCGTTGAATTTCGCTTAAATCAACCCGACGCCTCCTTCTTATGGCACCTTGCCACACATTATGCCTCTGTGATGTCGGCCGAATATGCCGCCAAATTAGCAAAACAGGATCGCCAGGAATTACTCGACAGACAACCCGTCGGTACCGGCCCGTACCAACTTTCAGAAAATCGTGCAGGCCAATATATTCGCCTGCAACGGCATGAAAAATTCTGGCGTGGTACCCCCTTGATGCCTCAGGTCGTGGTGGATCTCGGCTCTGGCGGAACCGGACGTTTATCGAAATTACTGACCGGCGAGTGCGACGTCCTGGCCTGGCCCGCTGCCAGCCAGCTCAGCATATTGCGTGATGATCCTCGACTGCGTCTGACGCTGCGTCCGGGGATGAATATCGCCTATCTGGCGTTCAACACGGATAAACCGCCGTTGAACAATCCTGCCGTACGACATGCGTTAGCGCTGGCTATTAACAACCAACGGTTAATGCAATCTATTTACTACGGTACGGCGGAAACCGCGGCATCTATTTTGCCTCGCGCCTCGTGGGCTTATGACAACGAAGCTAAAATTACCGAGTACAATCCGGAAAAATCGCGCGAGCAGCTAAAAGCGCTGGGGTTGGAAAACCTGACGTTACAACTCTGGGTCCCCACCAGCTCTCAGGCCTGGAACCCCAGTCCCCTGAAAACCGCGGAGCTGATTCAGGCTGATATGGCTCAGGTGGGTGTGAAAGTGAAGATCATCCCGGTAGAGGGTCGTTTTCAGGAGGCGCGATTAATGGATATGAATCATGATCTGACGTTGTCCGGTTGGGCAACTGACAGTAACGATCCTGACAGTTTTTTCCGACCGATGCTCAGTTGTGCCGCAATTAACTCACAGACCAACTTTGCCCACTGGTGCAATCCGGAGTTTGACAGCATTTTGCGCAAAGCCCTCTCTTCGCAACAACTCTCCTCGCGGATTGATGCCTACGACGAAGCACAAAATATTCTCGCACGCGAGTTGCCGATCCTGCCGCTGGCCTCTTCGCTCCGTTTGCAGGCTTACCGCTATGACATCAAAGGGCTGGTGCTCAGTCCATTCGGCAACGCTTCTTTTGCCGGGGTTTCCAGGGAAAAGGCTGAAGAGGTGAAAAAACCATGATTATCTTCACCCTGCGCCGATTTTTATTACTGCTGGTCACCCTGTTCTTCCTGACTTTTATTGGGTTCAGCCTGAGCTACTTCACACCTCATGCGCCGTTACAGGGCGCATCGCTGTGGAACGCCTGGGTATTCTGGTTCAATGGCCTGATTCACTGGGATTTTGGTGTGTCCAGTATTAACGGTCAGTTGATCTCAGAACAACTGAAAGAGGTGTTCCCGGCGACGATGGAACTGTGCATTCTGGCTTTTGGTTTTGCACTAATGGTCGGGATCCCCATCGGCATGTTGGCGGGCATTACACGTAATAAATGGCAGGATCGTTGCATCAGCGCATTGGCTCTGATGGGCTTTTCTATTCCGGTTTTTTGGCTGGCGCTGCTGCTGACGTTGCTCTTCTCACTAACCCTCGGCTGGCTGCCCGTTTCGGGGCGTTTTGATCTGCTCTACGAAGTTAAGCCCGTTACCGGGTTTGCCATTATTGATGCGTGGATCACCGACTCGCCCTGGCGCGACGAAATGCTGGTTAGTGCGATCCGCCATATGGTGCTTCCGGTATTAACGCTCTCCGTGGCACCGACGACGGAAGTTATTCGTCTGATGCGTATCAGCACCATTGAGGTCTTTGATCAAAACTATGTTAAAGCGGCGGCTACTCGTGGTCTGTCACGGTTAACGATTTTACGCCGTCACGTACTGCACAACGCGCTTCCACCGGTTATCCCGCGCCTGGGTTTGCAGTTTTCCACCATGCTGACGCTGGCGATGATCACCGAGATGGTCTTTAGCTGGCCAGGTCTTGGCCGTTGGCTGATTAACGCGATTCGCCAGCAAGATTACGCGGCGATTTCGGCGGGTGTGATGGTAATAGGCTCATTGGTTATCATTGTTAACGTCATCTCTGATATTTTGGGTGCTATGGCTAACCCTCTGAAACATAAGGAATGGTATGCCTTACGATAGCGTCTACAGCGAAAAGCGCCCGCCTGGTACGCTGCGCACCGCATGGCGCAATTTTTACGGCGATGCAACCGCAATGATCGGCCTGTATGGTTGTGCGGGACTGGCGATTCTGTGTATTTTTGGTGGTTGGTTCGCGCCTTATGGCATCGACCAACAGTTTCTCGGCTACCAGCTTTTGCCACCTTCATGGTCGCGCTATGGCGAAGTCTCTTTCTTCCTCGGGACTGATGATCTGGGGCGTGATGTTTTAAGCCGCCTGCTCAGCGGAGCTGCCCCGACCGTGGGCGGCGCGTTTGTCGTCACCCTTGCCGCCACGCTGTGTGGTTTATTGCTTGGCGTGGTTGCCGGGGCAACACACGGTTTGCGTTCCGCGGTGCTGAATCACATTCTGGACACCCTGCTGTCGATCCCTTCGCTGTTGCTGGCGATTATTGTGGTGGCTTTTGCCGGGCCGCATCTGACTCACGCGATGTTTGCCGTCTGGTTGGCGCTGTTACCGCGGATGGTTCGCTCCGTCTACAGCATGGTGCATGATGAGCTGGAAAAAGAATATGTCATTGCCGCTCGCCTTGATGGTGCAACCACGCTCAATATCCTGTGGTTCGCTGTTCTGCCCAATATTACCGCCGGGCTTATCACTGAAATCACCCGTGCGCTGTCGATGGCGATCCTGGATATCGCCGCGCTGGGTTTTCTCGACCTTGGCGCGCAGTTGCCATCACCGGAATGGGGAGCCATGCTCGGCGACGCGCTGGAGCTGATTTATGTCGCACCGTGGACTGTCATGCTGCCAGGGGCGGCGATCATGATAAGCGTGCTGTTGGTTAACCTGCTGGGTGATGGCGTGCGCCGCGCAATTATTGCGGGGGTGGAATAATGCCATTACTCGATATTCGCAACCTGACCATTGAATTCAGAACCGGTGACGACTGGGTAAAAGCAGTTGACCGCGTCAGCATGACCCTCAATGAGGGTGAAATCCGCGGACTGGTTGGCGAGTCCGGCTCCGGCAAGAGCCTGATCGCCAAGGCCATTTGCGGCGTCGCTAAAGATAACTGGCGCGTAACCGCTGACCGTATGCGCTTTGATGATATCGATCTCCTGCGCCTTTCCGCGCGTGAACGACGCAAGCTGGTCGGTCATAACGTTTCCATGATCTTTCAGGAACCGCAATCGTGCCTTGATCCGTCCGAGCGTATTGGACGACAGCTGATGCAAAATATTCCAGCCTGGACCTACAAGGGCCGCTGGTGGCAGCGCATCGGCTGGCGTAAACGCCGGGCGATTGAGCTTTTGCACCGCGTCGGGATAAAAGACCATAAAGATGCCATGCGCAGCTTCCCGTATGAACTGACCGACGGCGAGTGTCAGAAGGTAATGATCGCTATCGCACTGGCTAATCAGCCGCGCTTGCTGATTGCTGATGAGCCGACGAACGCGATGGAGCCAACGACCCAGGCGCAAATATTTCGCCTGCTGACCCGGCTGAACCAAAATAGCAATACCACCATTTTGTTGATCAGCCATGACCTGCAAATGCTCAGCCAGTGGGCAGACAAAATCAACGTAATGTACTGCGGACAAACGGTGGAAACCGCGCCCAGTAAAGATCTGGTGACGATTCCACATCATCCTTATACGCAGGCGTTGATCCGCGCCATTCCTGATTTTGGTAGCGCCATGCCGCATAAAAGTCGTTTGAATACCATGCCAGGAGCGATTCCATTGCTGGAACAATTACCCATCGGCTGCCGTCTGGGGCCGCGCTGCCCTTATGCTCAACGTGAATGTATTGAAACCCCACGACTGACCGGAGCAAAGAATCATCTCTACGCCTGTCATTTCCCGCTGAATATGGAGAGAGAGTGAGATGGTAGAAACCCTGCTCGAAGTTCGCAATCTGAGCAAAACCTTTCGCTACCGGACGGGTTTATTTCGCCGACAGACCGTTGAGGCCGTTAAACCACTCAGCTTTACCCTGCGCGAACGTCAGACGCTCGCCGTCATTGGCGAGAATGGTTCCGGTAAGTCCACGCTGGCAAAGATGTTAGCTGGCATGATTGAACCCACCAGCGGTGAACTGCTGATTGACGATCACCCGCTAAAGTATGGTGATTACTCATTCCGTAGTCAGCGGATCCGCATGATTTTTCAGGATCCGTCAACATCGCTTAACCCTCGTCAGCGTATTTCACAGATCCTCGATTTCCCGCTGCGTCTGAACACCGACCTGGAACCTGAACAGCGTCGCAAACAGATTATTGAAACGATGCGCATGGTTGGCCTGCTGCCTGACCATGTGAGCTATTATCCGCATATGTTAGCGCCGGGGCAAAAACAGCGCCTGGGGCTTGCCCGCGCGCTCATTTTGCGACCTAAAGTGATTATCGCCGACGAAGCCCTTGCCTCTCTCGACATGTCGATGCGTTCGCAGCTCATCAATTTGATGCTGGAATTACAGGAAAAACAGGGGATTTCGTATATCTATGTGACTCAACATATCGGCATGATGAAGCACATTAGCGATCAGGTATTAGTCATGCATCAGGGGGAAGTTGTTGAGCGCGGCAGTACCGCAGATGTTCTGGCCTCCCCACTACATGAGCTGACTCGTCGTCTGATTGCAGGGCATTTTGGCGAGGCGCTTACCGCGGACGCCTGGCGGAAAGATCGCTAATAAAGCCGCTGCCCTCCGTAGCCGGAGGGCAATTACGCCATCAGTGACAAACACCGGGTAAGAGCAGAGTCTCAACCTCGTTAAACACGACTGACGGAAAAACGCTCCCCTGTATCGCCCAGACACCTGCGGCGCTGACGTCATTGATAAGTCGTGATGTTTCGACTCCCTCCACCGCGACGCGATCGCAATATTCCCGGATATTTTTGATAAGCACCGGAAACATCGGCTTTTCTACCTGCTCAAGGAAAAAACCGCGATCCAATTTAACCACGTCAAAATGACCGCAAACCAGTGGAGTTGCCCCGCCGATACCGGAGCCGAGATCGCCCAGCCATAGCGCGTTTGGGCCGTCACAGAGTGAATTAATCAGCAGATTATTCAGGCAAATCGTACTCGACAGAAAACGCTCTGACAGTTCCAGTGCAATAAAGGGCATTGCGTGTAGGGCCGACTTGATGACCGGATCACCAATTGCCAGAAGCGCCATTTCATCAATAAGATGAAGGGTACAGAGCAGATTGTTGCTCTCAAACCAATCACGCTTTTCGGCAATTAACCGAATTTGCTTGAGCATGAAATTACGCTTTTGTTCGCTATCCCACGCTGAAACGATGATATCTGCATGCAATGGGCGAACCGTATCTGCAGCAAACCGGGCGATCATCTCCACACCCAGCAACTTATTTGTTGTGTCTCTCATCGGTTCCGCGATGAAATGATAGTGCATAAGACCACTCCAATTGATCATAACTTCCTGATAATGCACTTTTAATCACAATCAATCAATAATATCGATCAATGTATCGATATTGATCGATAAAAACAATATATCATAACAAACTGAATATATGCATGTTTTTTGTTTTAAGAAAGTTCTTACCTTGCTATGTTTATTAACATCAGCTAGCGCCTTAATAATACCATTTTAATGCCTTTAAAGGCTTGTATTTTCTCATTGTCTTCAATGGAATACGGGTCGGGCAAGGCACAACCAGAGGAAGTAATATCCTCGCCATTTGCAATGAATGGCAAGAGTCATTTAGGGTTGATAACCATTCAAAAAGGAACAATGAGTAGGATATAATTTCAGACCAATTTCGCGCGTTTTTGAGATGGCAATCATCACGCATTGATTGCTACGAAGAAGCACTGATCATAAGGATTAAAGCTATGGGTTTTCTTTCCGGTAAGCGTATTCTGGTGACGGGTCTTGCCAGTAAATTGTCCATTGCCTGGGGAATCGCTCAGGCCATGCATCGCGAAGGCGCTGAGCTGGCGTTCACCTACCAGAACGACAAACTAAAAGGCCGTGTGGAAGAATTTGCCGCTCAACTGGGGTCCAGCATCGTACTACAATGTGATGTGGCCGAAGACGCCAGCATTGATGCGATGTTCGCTGAACTGAGCCAGTCCTGGCCGAAATTCGACGGGTTCGTGCATTCCATCGGTTTCGCGCCTGCTGACCAGTTGGATGGCGACTATGTGAATGCGGTCACCCGCGAAGGTTTTAAAATTGCTCATGACATCAGCGCTTACAGCTTTGTTGCGATGGCAAAAGCTTGCCGCTCTATGCTGAACCCAGGCTCTGCGCTCCTGACGCTATCCTACCTGGGCGCAGAACGCGCGATCCCTAACTACAACGTGATGGGTCTGGCGAAAGCCTCTCTGGAGGCAAACGTCCGTTACATGGCTAACGCAATGGGTCCTGAAGGTGTACGAGTGAACGCCATCTCCGCAGGTCCAATCCGTACTCTTGCCGCTTCCGGCATTAAAGATTTCCGTAAAATGCTGGCGCATTGTGAAGCGGTGACGCCGATTCGCCGCACCGTGACGATTGAAGATGTGGGCAATTCCGCAGCATTCCTGTGCTCCGATCTGTCTGCCGGTATCTCTGGTGAAGTCGTTCACGTTGATGGTGGCTTCAGCATTGCAGCGATGAACGAGCTGGATCTGAAATAATCGTTTAGTCCTCTATGGGCGGCCTACCGTCGCCCATGATTTTCACCGCCTCCGCCACTGCCCTGCGCCATATATACTTTTCCGATATTTATTATCACGTAACAATCTTTCATCCCCCATCGGCTTACGTCAGGATATTGCAGCGCAAACGATCCGGCGCAGGTGTATGACGACGTGTCCGGGTCGCCACTTTTAGACCAAGGAACGCCCATGGAACAACGCCGAATTGTAGGCAAAAGCCACTGGTATCATGAGACGCAATCCAGCACGTATCCGCAAGATGTTCTGCCGCTGGTGCCGGAGGCCGCTCATGTTGACGACAGCTTTTTACTGGACCTGGCGATATCTCATGACGTACTTTTACCCTTTCAATCCTGGTTAACCCCTGCCCGTAAACTTGCCCAACTTCTTTTCCCTGCTCACGTAGACAGGGATCAGATGCATACATTCAGCGCCTATGAACGGATGAGTACCGCCCTGACCGTCGCTCAGGTATATGGCGTGCAGCGATTGTGTAATCACTATGCCGCACGTTTAACGCCGCTGCCGGGTCCTGATTCGTCTCGTGAAAGTAATCACCGACTGGCGCAAATCACCCAATATGCGCGCCAGCTCGCCAGTTCACCTGCCGTGATCGGCGAGCGTGATCGTCAGCACCTTGATGCGGTCGGGCTGACCACCTGCGATAACATACTGATGAATCAAATCATCGGCTTTGTTGGTTTTCAGGCGCGGGTAGTCGCATTACTTCAGGCCTGGTGCGCCCACCCGGTACGTCGAATACCGGGTCTGGATATACAGCAATTCGCTCACGCTTCGCCATTTAGCGCCACAAACTCAATCTGGCACGCTGCGCCATTGGCGCGCGAAAAACAGCATGCCTACGTTGAATCGATAGCAGGTTATCCCAACGAACTGCACGCGCTGATCCCCTTGCTAACGCATTCACCTGACGTATTAGATTTACTCAGATCTCTGATTTCCAGTACACAACGCAGCGATATGCCGACGCGGGCATTTTCTCTGACGACCCTGATGACATCACGCATCAACGGCAGCGTGGCCTGCTTTAATGAACACGCGCATACCGCACATGAATTAACTGACATCATCACTGTCCTTCGTCAGGACGAACGTGAATTGCAGCGCTGGGAACAACGACATCCGGTTGAGCGCGTCACCCTGCAGGCGGTACAATGGCTTACCCGAGCGCCCGACCGCTTTAGCGCCGCACTGTTAACACCGTTGTTCGATCAGGGTATCTCTTCAGAACAGGCGATTAACCTGCTGGCCTGGAGTGGATTATGCGGATGGTTAAATCGCTTGAAAATCGCGCTGGGCGAGACGTATTAACCGATCCACTTACTTAAAGAGCGCTTGCTGCAACTGGCAGAATCGCGTAAAACTGTCAGCCGCTCTTTTAGCCACGAAAATAGACAATTATGCTTCAGGACAACCCGCTGCTAGCGCAGCTTAAACAGCAACTACATTCCCAGACGCCGCGTGCTGAAGGGGTGGTAAAAGCCACGGAAAAAGGCTTTGGCTTCCTGGAAGTCGATGCACAAAAAAGCTATTTCATTCCACCGCCGCAGATGAAAAAAGTGATGCATGGCGACCGTATTGTTGCGGTGATCCATACGGAAAAAGATCGCGAGTCTGCTGAGCCGGAAGAACTTATCGAACCCTTCCTGACGCGCTTCGTGGGTAAAATTCAGGGCAAAAATGACCGTCTGTCCATTGTGCCGGACCATCCGTTACTGAAAGATGCGATCCCTTGTCGCGCCGCCCGTGGCGTTGAACATGAATTTAAAGAAGGTGACTGGGCCGTGGCCGAAATGCGCCGCCATCCGCTGAAAGGCGATCGCACCTTCTACGCTGAATTAACCCAATTTATCACCTTTGCGGACGATCACTTTGTTCCGTGGTGGGTCACGCTGGCGCGCCATAATCTCGAAAAAGAAGCCCCGGACGGCATAGCGACTGAAATGCTGGACGAAGGTCTGGTGCGTCAGGACTTAACTGCCCTCAATTTCGTCACCATCGACAGCGCCAGCACCGAAGATATGGACGATGCACTGTATGCCGAAGAACTGGCCGATGGCAAGCTACAGTTAACCGTCGCTATTGCCGATCCTACCGCCTGGATTGCAGAAGGCAGCAAACTGGATAAAACGGCGAGAATTCGTGCGTTTACCAACTATCTTCCGGGGTTCAATATCCCGATGCTGCCACGTGAGCTGTCTGACGATCTGTGCTCTCTGCGCGCGAACGAAGTGCGTCCGGTTCTGGCTTGCCGTATGAACATTACCGCCGACGGTACGATTGAGGATAACATCACCTTCTTTGCAGCGACTATCGAGTCCAAAGCGAAGCTGGCCTATGATAACGTTTCAGACTGGCTGGAAGGCACCGGCGACTGGCAGCCTGAAAACGACGCGATTGCTGAACAAATCCGTCTACTGCATCGTATTTGTCTGAGCCGTGGTGAATGGCGGCACAACCACGCGCTGGTATTTAAAGATCGTCCGGATTACCGTTTTGTCCTCGGAGAGAAAGGCGAAGTGCTGGATATTGTGGCGGAACCGCGTCGCATCGCTAACCGTATCGTGGAAGAGTCAATGATTGCGGCAAATATTTGTGCTGCACGCGTACTTCGCGACACGCTGGGCTTCGGTATTTATAACGTCCATATGGGATTTGATCCGGCAAACGCCGACGCGCTGGCTGCGCTGCTGAAAACCCATGGTATGCACGTAGATGCCGAAGAGGTTCTGACGCTGGAAGGCTTCTGCAAACTGCGCCGCGAACTGGATGCGCAGCCTTCCGGTTTCCTCGATAGCCGTATTCGCCGGTTCCAGTCGTATGCTGAAATCAGCACCGAGCCAGGCCCGCACTTTGGGCTGGGTCTGGAAGCCTATGCCACCTGGACCTCTCCTATTCGTAAGTATGGCGACATGATCAACCACCGTCTGCTTAAGGCGGTCATCAAAGGCGAAACGATTGCCCGTCCGCAGGATGATACGACCCTGCAAATGGCCGAACGTCGTCGCCTGAACCGCATGGCCGAACGCGATGTGGGTGACTGGTTATACGCCCGCTTCCTGAGCGACAAAGCCGGCACCGACGCCCGCTTCGCTGCCGAGATCATTGACGTCAGCCGCGGCGGTATGCGAGTGCGTTTAGTGGATAATGGTGCAATCGCATTTATTCCAGCCCCGTTCCTGCATGCTGTTCGTGACGAACTGGTATGCAGCCAGGAAAGCGGTACCGTACAAATCAAAGGTGAAGTGGTTTACAAAGTCACAGATGTGATTGATGTCACCATTGCTGAAGTGCGGATGGAAACCCGCAGCGTTATCGCTCGTCCAGCCGCGTAACATCGATGAAGCTAACGGCCTTTCTCTTCTTGTGAAAGGTCGTTTTCTTTTCTCTCCCAAATCTCCACCACGCACTACACTTCTTTCATCCGGTCTAATTTATTTTTTTACTATTTTCAGTTCCGCTAGCTTTGCTTTTTTTAGATTCTGGATTACATATCAATATATAAATAAAACAATACGTTCAGCCATAATCACCCTGTATGAATCATGGCTACCTATACTTTTGAGGCTCTATGCGCTTTAAGCGGGATAGTACACATCATGAAAGACGTCCGGGAGCGGGTTACGTTGTATAGCTATGTGGGCACTCATAACCCCTACTGGCGCCTGTCAGAGGATTGCAACATCCTGCATTTCTCTATCGACGAAGCGTCAGCAGCCGATCAGACCGTCGAATTGTCAGTTGAGCAAGCCGACCGCATTCGTGAAATGACTGTGATTACGTCGAGCCTGTTGATGACACTCCCCATTGAAGATGACGACATTCCCGTCCATCTGGTCGGCAGGAAAATCAATAAGCGCGAATGGGCCGGTAGCGCATCCGCCTGGGATGACACCCCTTCCGTCGCGCGCGACCTGGCTCACGGCCTCTCCTTCGCTGAGCAGGTTGTTTCTGAAGCTAACACCGTCATTGTCATTCTTGACCGTATGGGCAACATCCAGCGCTTTAATCGCCTGTGCGAAGAGTACACCGGTCTCAAAGAGCGTGAAGTGATTGGCCAAAGCGTTTTCACGCTATTTATGAGCCGGCGCGAAGCCGCAGCCTCAAGACGCAACATTGTGGTGTTTTTTCGCGATGGTAATTCTTATGAGGTCGAACGTTGGGTTAAAACCTGCAAAGGCCAGCGCCTGTTTCTGTTCCGCAATAAGTTTGTGCATAACGGTAGCGGTAAGAACGAAATATTTCTGATCTGTTCCGGTACCGATATCACTGAAGAGCGCCGCGCTCAGGAGCGTCTACGGGTGCTGGCAAATACCGACTCCATCACCGGTTTACCGAATCGCAACGCAATTCACGAGCTGATCAGCAACGCCATCGAAAACGCGGGTGATACGCAAGTTGGGATTGTATATCTCGATTTGGATAACTTTAAAAAAGTTAATGATGCCTACGGGCATATGTTTGGCGATCAGCTGTTACAGAGTGTATCGCTGGCAATCCTCAGTTGCCTCGACGACAACCAACTACTGGCAAGATTTGGCGGTGATGAATTTATTGTCCTTGCCACCGAAACGTCCCAGGGCGCGCTGGAGGCTACGGCATCACGTATTCTGACGCGCCTGCGTCAACCTTTTCGCATTGGACTAATAGAGGTCTATACCGGATGTTCAATCGGTATTTCTCTCGCACCACAGCATGGACAGGACGGCGAGAGCGTCATCCGTAACGCGGATACGGCCATGTACACGGCAAAAGAAGGCGGTCGTGGTCAGTTTTGCGTCTTCTCTCCGGAAATGAATCAGCGGGTTTTTGAATATTTGTGGTTAGACACCAATCTGCGTAAGGCGCTGGAAAACGATCAACTGGTTATCCACTATCAGCCAAAAATAACCTGGCGCGGTGAAGTACGGAGTCTTGAGGCTTTGGTTCGTTGGCAGTCCCCGGAACGTGGCCTCATACCGCCGTTAGAGTTTATCTCTTACGCCGAAGAATCAGGGCTCATTGTTCCGCTCGGTAGATGGGTTATTCTGGACGTTGTGCGCCAGGTGGCAAAATGGCGTGCCAAGGGGATAAATCTACGCGTGGCGGTAAACGTGTCTGCGCGCCAGCTCGCCGACCAGACGCTTTTTACCGCTCTCAAGCAGGTGCTTCACGATCTCAACTTTGAATACTGCCCCATCGATGTTGAATTAACGGAAAGCAGTTTGATTGAAAATGAACAGTTGGCGCTATCCGTCATTCAGCAATTTAGCCAGTTGGGGGCACAAATCCATTTGGATGATTTTGGCACCGGCTATTCCTCGCTGTCTCAACTGGCCCGCTTCCCGCTTGATGCCATAAAACTGGATCAAACCTTTGTCAGAGATGTGCACAAGCAACCTATTTCGCAGTCGCTGGTGCGGGCCATTGTCGCGGTTGCGCAGGCGCTCAACCTGCAGGTCATCGCCGAAGGCGTTGAAAGTGCAAAAGAGGATGCATTTCTGACCAAGAACGGCGTCAATGAGCGTCAGGGATTCTTATTCGCCAAGCCCATGCCTGCGGCGGCGTTTGAACGATGGTATCGACGACACCTGAACAAAAATACGCGATAATGCAGAAAGATTGATCGGAGAAAATAGCCATAAATGGACAATACGTGATGATCCTATCTGTATGTAATCACAGAATATATAATATTCTTCAATCATTCAGGTTAATACTATTTTTCCCTTCTCTTTTGCCATGAAATTCTGCATCATGAAATTCAAACTCTATTTGCCCTTTGGATGATGATCATGTCTGATATCGACGCTCAGCGTCTGGCCGAACGCATTGATACCGTGCTGGATATCCTCGTTGCAGGTGATTACCACTCAGCCATCCACAATCTCGAAATTCTGAAGGCTGAACTGTTAAACACGGTCAAAGAAGATACTCAATCTTTGTCAACAAAACAGAAAGCTCCGTGGGAGATCTGATGACATCGCTCTCTTGATGTTACTGCTATCAGCAGACTTCCGTTTATTTTCCGATACGACATTGCTATAAAAATTAATACTATGAATTCCCGACAACAATCTATTTTGCAGATGGTGACCGATAAAGGTCAGATGAGCGTCGCCGATCTGGCAAAAATCACCGGCGTTTCAGAAGTGACGATTCGACAGGATCTGAATACGCTGGAAAAACAGAGTTATTTACGCCGTGCGCACGGATTTGCTGTTTCGTTAAACAGCGATGATGTGGAAACGCGCATGATGACCAATTTTACGCTAAAACGTGAGCTGGCTGAATTCGCTGCATCGCTGGTCAGCCCCGGCGAGTCTGTATTCATTGAGAACGGCAGCAGCAACGCGCTACTGGCAAGAACCCTGGCGGAGCAAAAAGATGTCACTATCATTACGGTGAGCAGCTACATCGCTCACCTGCTCAAAGAAACGCCCTGTGAAGTGATTCTCCTTGGTGGGATTTATCAGAAAAAAAGTGAGAGCATGGTCGGCCCCTTAACGCGTCAGTTTATCCAGCAGGTACACTTCAGTAAGGCCTTTATCGGCATTGATGGCTGGCAGGCAGACACCGGCTTCACCGGACGCGATATGATGCGTTCTGATGTGGTTAATGCGGTACTGGAAAAAGGCGCAGAGGTTATTGTGCTTACCGACAGCTCAAAATTCGACGCTATTCACCCTTACACCCTGGGGCCTTTAGAGCGGTTCAGCCGCGTCGTGACGGACTCTAAGCTCAGCGCCAGCGTACAAATGCAGCTTGAGCATTCAGGATTAACCGTCAATATCATTGATACCAACGCATAATGCCTGCGCAAGATGATTTGTCGGCAGGCAAATCATCTCTTCTCTGAGAGTTATCTGACAACCCAATTAAGACTTTTTACCTGTTGTTAACAGGATAAACTCGTAAAATTAATGTTAGCGATATAACAGGAGCGAACATCCAACTGCAGGATATTGGTTGTCATGCTTTCGCTAAACGGTTACACGGAAATATCTTTGATAGTCACGATTTAGCGCTATCCTTAAAGAACACTGGATTCCGTGAATCAATAATTCAGGAGAAAGTATTATGTTAGTAACGAGCAAAAAAATGACCGCAGCCATTCTGGCGCTTACTCTGGCAATGTCTCTGAGCGCCTGCTCTAACTGGTCCAAACGCGACCGTAACACCGCTATCGGGGCTGGTGCGGGTGCAGTAGGTGGTGCAGTCCTGACGGATGGCAGCGCGCTGGGTACGCTGGGTGGTGCTGCTGTCGGTGGTATTATTGGCCATCAGGTAGGTAAATAATTTACGGTTGACCAGCTCGATATAATTAAACGTTTACTTTTTCAGCTCTGTATTTTAAAAAGCCACGGATTATCTCCGTGGCTTTTTATTAACCGCCAGCCAGTTTTACTTTCATGCCTTTGGCTTCCAGCAATGATTTTATCAGGTCACGTTTATCGCCCTGAATTTCAATCACACCATCTTTTACCGCCCCACCGCAACCACATTTTTTCTTCAGTTCCGCGGCTAATTTAGCCAGTTCAGCATCATCCTGATCAATACCGGTAATCAGGCACACGCCCTTCCCTTTGCGGCCACTGGTCTGGCGTTGAATGCGGATAATACCATCACCCTTTGGACGCTCAGGGGCGGCCTTCGGTTCTTCAATTCGCCCGGAGTCGGTTGAATAGACCAGGCGAGAGTTTGAATCGCTCATTTACACACCTCGTTTCAGAGAGGCATTGATCATCTTCAGCGTCTGCGCCGGGTCAGCAGACTGCGTGACCGGACGACCAATCACCATGTAATCCACACCGGCTAACTGCGCCTGCTCTGGCGTCATAATACGACGCTGATCGCCCGCTTCACTGCCTTCAGGGCGAATACCCGGCGTCACTAACTTAAATGCCTGTCCAAACGCCTGTTTGAATCGTACCGCTTCCTGCGCTGAGCATACGACACCGTCCAGCCCGCAATGTTGAGTTAAACGCGCCAGTCTTTCAGCATGCTCTGCTGGTGACAACGTCACACCGAGATCGGCGAGATCGCTGGCTTCCATGCTGGTCAGAACCGTCACAGCAATTAGCAATGGCGCATCCTTACCAAAAGGCACCAGGGCCTCACGGGCAGCCGTCATCATGCGCGCCCCGCCAGAGGCGTGTACGTTAACCATCCACACGCCGAGATCGGCAGCTGCAGCTACGGCATGTGCAGTTGTATTGGGAATGTCATGAAATTTCAAATCAAGAAAGACATCAAAACCACGTTGTTGTAGTTCACGAACCAACTGAGGTCCAAAAAGCGTGAACATCTCTTTGCCCACTTTCAAACGGCAATCACGAGGATCAATTCTGTCGACAAAAGCTAATGCTTTATCACGATTTGCGTAATCAAGAGCGACAACGACAGGAGAATCAGTAACAGCACGAGAAGAAGATGAAGCAGTAAACGTCATGACCAGACCTTCCTGAGGATGGGCGCCACCGGTGGCGCAAAATGGGTAAACGGCGTGCATTCTACCTGCGGCAATAGAAAATTAACAGGCGCGATTACATTTCTGCCAGGCGAACCGGCCGCGGGGGTTGATGATGGGACGATTACACCCTACCAGGATGTTGTAACTAAGTTGAAGTTTTTTTAAAAATTACAGCCCATCAAGCCCACGAATAGGTTTAATGGTTGACCATGAACGGCAGGATGGACAATGCCAGTACAGCGTATAAGCGGTAAACCCGCATTTCTGACAGCGATAGCGCGGCTTACTACGTACCTGCTCCCCGACCATATCGCGCAGCACCATCAGGCTCTCTTTGGCGCGCCCTTCTTCTGCTTCGTTAAGATGATAATCCATCAGCTTGTGGAATACACGCATCGTAGGATGGCGTTGCAGCTGACGAGTGATATAAACCTGAGCGGTATCAGTCCCCTCACGCGCCTCAAGGATATCTGCAAGCATCAGTTCAGCGGCGGCACCTGTGTTTTCCTCAACCGCACGGCGTAAAAACTCTGCCCACTCATCGTTTTTGCCCAAATGCTGGTAGCAGCTTTGCAGCATTTCCAGCGTTTCACTGACCAGCTCTTTATCCTGAGAAATCACCCGTTGCAGACTTTCAACCGCCCTGGAGTAATCGCCGTTCAGCATATATACGCGCCCCATCATGATGGAAACGCGGGCGCTGTTTTTGTCTGCTGCCGCCCCTTTTTTCAACAGCGTCATGGCACGATCCATATCGTCGTTGCCCATTTGCTGTAACGCCAGTTCGCAGTAAAAATGCGCTATCTCAATGCGTTGTTTGTCTTTGCCAAGCTTTACCAGACGCTCTGCAACGTCAATGGCTTTTTGCCATTCGCTGGTTGCCTGATAAATTTGCAGCAACTGCTGTAATGCGCCAACGCGAAAATCGGTTTCATCGGTCAGCTGATTGAACATATCTTCCGCACGGTCATACAGGCCGGCGGCCATGTAATCGCGGCCCAGTTGTTGCACTGCCAGCAAACGCTGTTCGTAGGTCAGCGAGGCGCTTTCCATAAGGGTTTGGTGGATGCGGATTGCACGATCGACTTCACCGCGCGAACGGAACAGGTTTCCGAGGGTGAGATGAGCCTCAACGGTGCCCGTATCCTCTTTCAGCATATCGAGGAACAGATCCACCGCTTTATCTTGTTGGTTGCTCAGGAGGAAGTTAACCCCGGCGACATAGTCACGGGAAAGTCGGTTAGCTTCATCCTGCTTTGTTTGTTGCGCACTTCTGCGACCCATATACCACCCATAGGCAGCGGCTACAGGTAAAAGCAGAAACAACAACTCCAACATAAATAATTATTCCTTTACAACCGACGAATCGGCGGATACCGCAACGTCGGTCGCAGGCGCAAGCTGGTTTTCCAGTCGTTTGATTTTACGTTCGGCGCGCGCAAGAGACACTCGAACCTTCAGCCAGAAAAGGCCGCAAATTAGCCA
The DNA here is from genome assembly GCF_019584005.1 of Citrobacter sp. EC_71. NCBI lineage: Bacteria > Pseudomonadati > Pseudomonadota > Gammaproteobacteria > Enterobacterales > Enterobacteriaceae > Citrobacter > Citrobacter sp. EC_71. The sequence goes on along the minus strand of NZ_VDAY01000004.1, from coordinate 276,984 downwards.
ACCAATCGCAAAACCTGCGGCAAACAATACAGCAAGCAGCGTAGAGATACGATACTCACCCTGAGCCAGCAGGTAATTAAACGTAACCTGTTGATCGTTTTGCGCACCTAATGTCACCGAAATAACAAAAATCGCCAACACCAGTAAGAAAATGAGTAAATATTTCACATTACTTCCCGTTATGTGGTTTGAGCGAATAAATCGTGTCCAACTTACCGCGTTGAGCCCTTTAAATTACCATTTTCACACCGAGTGCGAAATGGAAAAGCGCTTTATGCCTTCTGATTTAAGGGCAAAATTCGAAAAATCAATCATAGCTAACTTTCTTGTTCACGCTGCGCAATTTCTTTTGTCTCCTGTACTGGCGGTGTTAAAGGCCCGCATATCCGCTGCGCAAGCCAGGTTGCCAGGGTCACCAACAGCCAGGAAATCAGCGTTGCGACCACCAAATCACGGGGCCAGTGCATTCCGAGCAGCAAACGGCTCCCCATCACACCCGTCGCCCAGATGAGCAAGAATGCAATAGTCAGCGTGCGTCTGCGTGGCCACAGCAATCCTACCGCCAACAAAGCCCAGCTGGCAGCAAACATCGTATGTCCGGATGGAAAAGCAAACCCTGTTTCTTTTTGCCAGTGCTTACGTAGAAACGTTGGCACGTCCCGCTGTTCGGCTAATTGTTCTTTGACTAAGTTCCCACGATCTTTACGTTTTAAAGTGTAGAACTCATCAACCGGAATATGGTGCGTTTTTTCCAGCCATACGACAAATGGCCGCGGTTCCTGCACCCTGTCTTTAACCCAGGACTTCACGCCCTGCCCAACTAAAATCGCCGCCGCCAGGATCGCAAACAGCATTACCGCTGCTTTCAGACGAAAACGCAAACACCACAAAAACCATGCACAGAGCGCTACGTGAGTGATAATTCCCCATGGCTGTGTCACCGTTTCCGTTACCCAGTACAGGGATTTTAACCACCAGACATTATGCCCTGGTTGCCAACTCCAACCTGATACCCATACAGCAACCGGCATGATAAGCAGCAGTCCGGCGCCGACTGCGGTGCGCTTTGCAATTGAAAGCATTGCCTCTCCTTTCGTCGATAAGTCTCACAATCATAACTGAAAAATGCGCACGCCGGAAAAATTGACAATTTTGTGCCATTCCAAAAGCGAATCCGTTGTCGCAATTAGGTGAACATCGCTGGCTTATGGCAAAATAGTGCAATACAGAACAGAAGCCAACAGGCGACGGCACGACAGTGCCAGCATAATCTGGAGAATTACATGCAGCTTAAACGTGTGGCAGAAGCCAAACTGCCAACCCCCTGGGGCGATTTCCTGATGGTGGGATTTGAAGAACTGGCAACCGGACACGATCATGTCGCGCTGATTTTTGGCGATATTACAGGCCAAACACCTGTCCTGGCGCGTGTCCACTCTGAGTGTCTGACTGGCGATGCGCTGTTTAGCCTACGTTGCGATTGCGGTTTCCAGCTCGAAGCGGCCCTGTCCCACATTGCTGAAGAAGGGCGTGGCATTCTGCTCTATCATCGTCAGGAAGGACGCAACATTGGCCTGCTAAATAAAATCCGCGCCTATGCGTTGCAGGACCAGGGTTATGATACGGTTGAAGCCAATCATCAGTTAGGATTTGCGGCAGACGAGCGTGATTTCACGCTGTGTGCGGACATGTTCAAGCTGCTGGGCGTTGACGAGGTACGTTTGTTGACCAATAACCCGAAGAAAGTGGAAATTCTGACCGAAGCGGGTATCAATATCGTTGAACGCGTGCCGCTGATTGTGGGTCGTAATCCGAATAATGAACATTATCTGGATACCAAAGCCGCGAAGATGGGCCATTTGTTAAATAAATAATTTCCGTTTACCCGGTACAGAGAAAAGCCTGCTCACGCAGGCTTTTTTACATGTTATTTCAACATATTACGAATGACATAGTGGAGAATACCGTCGTTCTGGTAATACGTTAACTCCGTCGCGGTATCGATGCGGCAACGGCACAAAATCACCTCTTTACGCCCATCCGTCCGAGACAAACTTACCGGAACTGTCGCCCCCGGTTTAATGTTTTGCAGGTCCGTAATATCAATCGCTTCCTCACCGGTTAATCCCAGCGTTTTACGCGTAACCCCCTGTGGGAACTCAAGCGGTAGAATCCCCATGCCGATCAGGTTAGAACGGTGAATTCGCTCAAAGGACTCAGCAATAACCACGCGTACACCCAGCAAGCGTGGACCTTTCGCAGCCCAGTCACGACTGGAGCCAGAACCATATTCCTTACCGGCAATGACTGCCAACGGAACATTCTCCTGTTGGTATTGCATGGCGGCATCATAGATAGCCACCACTTCCGTCCCCGGCAAATGCCGCGTCATCCCGCCTTCCACGCCTGGCACCATCTCATTACGAATACGAATATTGGCAAAAGTACCGCGCATCATCACTTCATGGTTTCCGCGTCGGGACCCGTAGGAGTTAAAGTCTTTGCGCTCAACGCCGTGGCTTTGCAAATACCGACCGGCCGGGCTATCCGCTTTAATGCTACCTGCCGGAGAAATATGGTCGGTGGTCACCGAGTCGCCTAACATCGCCAGAATGCGGGCGCCATGAATGTCCCGCACCGGATCCGGCGTAGCCTGCATACCATCAAAGAACGGCGACAAACGGATATAGGTCGAGTCCGACTGCCAGCCATAGGTGTCAGCCCGATCAACTTGAATCGCTTTCCATTCCGGCGTGCCTTCAAACACTTCGGCATACTCTTTATGGAACATAGCGGTAGACACCTGCTCAACGGCTCGGGCGATTTCCTGCGCAGTTGGCCAGATATCTTTCAAGTAAACGGGATCGCCTTTTCTATCATGACCTAACGGGTCTTTCGTCAGGTTGATATTCATATTCCCCGCCAGTGCGTAAGCTACTACCAGCGGCGGAGACGCCAACCAGTTCGTCTTGACGAGCGGATGGATGCGTCCTTCAAAGTTACGGTTGCCGGAAAGCACTGCGCCAACCGTGAGATCGCCTTTTTTGATCGCCGTCTCAATAGGATCGGGCAACGGTCCGGAATTACCTATACAGGTAGTACAGCCATAACCCACGAGGTTAAAGCCCAACTCATCGAGATACGGTGTGAACCCGGCCTGTGCCAGATAGTCAGAAACGACTTTAGAGCCAGGCGCCAGTGAAGCTTTAACCCAGGGTTGACGTTTCAGACCGAGCGTAACCGCTTTCTTCGCCAGCAGTCCCGCCGCCATCAATACGCTTGGGTTAGAGGTGTTGGTACAGGAGGTGATCGCCGCAATCACCACCGCGCCATCCGGCAACTGGTATTGATGCCCGTTCATTGTATAGTCCACTGGCTGACGATCTTTTAGCGAGCTATTCACTTCAAGCTCGTTACTCGCCGAGAACGCTTTCGGGACATCAGCGAGCGCAACCCGATCCTGCGGACGTTTCGGCCCGGCAAGGCTCGCCTCCACACTCCCCATATCCAGCTCCAGCGAGCTGGTAAATACGGGTTCATCGCCTGGGTTACGCCACATCCCCTGCGCTTTAGCATAAGCGCCGACCAGTTCGACCTGCTCCTCACTGCGTCCGCTCAGGCGCATATATTCAAGAGTGATGTCATCAATCGGGAAGAAACCACAGGTTGCGCCATATTCCGGCGACATGTTCGCAATGGTTGCCCGATCGGCCAGCGGTAAGGTGTCCAGACCATCGCCATAGAATTCAACAAATTTCCCAACCACACCGTGCTTACGCAGCATTTGGGTGACGGTCAGCACCAGATCGGTTGCGGTGATACCTTCCCGCAGTTTACCTACCAGCTTGAAGCCCACCACGTCAGGGATAAGCATTGAGACCGGCTGGCCCAGCATCGCGGCTTCGGCTTCAATGCCCCCGACGCCCCAGCCCAGCACACCGAGACCATTTATCATCGTAGTATGGGAATCGGTACCGACCAGCGTATCCGGATAAGCCACCCATTCACCGTTTTGTAATTCGCTCCAGACGGCTTTACCCAAATATTCAAGGTTAACCTGGTGACAAATCCCCGTTCCCGGCGGCACAACGCTGAAGCGACTGAATGCTTGCTGTCCCCATTTCAGAAACACATAGCGCTCATGGTTACGTTCCATTTCCAGACGGACGTTCTCTTCGAAAGCGTCATCATCACCGAAACGATCCACCGTTACGGAGTGGTCTATGACAAGATCAACTGGCGAAAGCGGATTCACTTTTGCCGTATCCCCGCCCAAACGTTTTACCGCTTCGCGCATAGCGGCCAGATCGACCACTGCGGGTACGCCGGTAAAGTCCTGCATCAAAACGCGAGCGGGTCGATAGGCAATCTCACGATCGGCATGCGCGGTTTCCAACCAACGCGCCAGGGCATGAATATCGTCTTCGGTAACGGTATTTTCGTCCTGCCAGCGAAGCAGGTTCTCCAGCAAAACTTTTAACGATTTAGGCAGGCGGGTGATATCACCCAGTGTTTGTGCGGCCAGAGGCAAGCTGTAGTAACGGTAGGTTTTATCATTAACCTGCAATGTGTCCTTACTGGCTTCGCGTAGGGTCGACGACATAGCTCCTCCTTAAATGACAGGGTTGGATCCCCTGATTTTCTTCAGGGTTAGTATTAAAGATAACACAAACAAAATGTAACGCTTTGATAACAACTCAAATTGATAAAAGTGGAGAACATCAGAAAAGCGGCGTGTGGTATAAATTGCGAGGAGAAGGTACGAGAGCGAAAGTGGGTCGCGTTAATGTGTAACAGGTATGTATGCAATCGATAATATGCTGATTAGCGGGGGACATCGCGATTGCATGTAATAAGTCATACGAAGTATCAGACAGAGGGCAAATAATAATGACAATAAAATTGGTATTAATTACTGTTTCTGTTCATCATCAGTAAACAGATCAATAAACGCGCGTTGTTCAGGGGAAAGCGTCCAGGAGGTGGGGATTTCCGGCCCATTCTCTGCGCCGCTATTGCTCTCTTGTTCATTTTCATGAGGAGATGGCGTTACGGTGGCGTGTTGTTCCGGTGCGGACATGACCTACCCCCACACTTGCCAGACCACGAGCGCGACGACAATCCAGAACACAGCGGAGCCGAGAAAAACAGCAAACCAGGCTTTACGTTTCATCGCGGGATCCCTGCGTGCAGGCTGGTTTCCTGAAGGCATTGCTAACCTCATACTATCGAAATCACTTATCATTTAGGCACCAAACAATCGGTACAATTAATCATCAGATAGGAGGAATCCTAATAAAAAAGGCAAAAAAAAGCCAGTTAATTTTCGGACTCATCCTGATAAATAAATCGATTGTTTGATCGGTTATAAATATTTGAAAGGAATTTTTGGCAAGCTAACTAATTTGAAACTACTTTAGAGAACCTTTTCCATAAACTATATATGGTTAATTTATTCACGACAAATTATCAATATTCAGCGTCTCCCGTCGGTATCGCATTATGCAGAAGGATACCGACGAGATAACAGCAGGTATTATTTCTCAGGCAATTTAATATCTTTAAACATGGCTTCAATATCATCATTCGAACGCAGCGCCACCGCAGTATCCACCACATCTCGCGTCAGATGTGGCGCGAAACGTTGAATGAAATCATACATGTAACTGCGTAAAAACGTACTGCGACGAAAACCAATTTTGGTGGTGCTATGACTAAAGATATCGTGCGCGTCAACACGGACAAGATCCGGGTCGGAGACGGGATCAACCGCCATGCTGGCAATTACCCCCACGCCGAGGCCCAGACGCACATAGGTTTTAATGACATCGGCATCGGTCGCGGTAAAAACTATCCGCGGCTCCAGACCCGCACGATTAAAAGCGGTATCCAGTTCCGAACGCCCGGTAAAACCGAAGGTGTAGGTGACCAGCGGATACTGCGCCAACTCCTCAATAGAAACGGATGCTTTTCCCGCCAGCGGATGATCCGGCGTCACGACGATCGAGCGGTTCCAGTGATAACAAGGTAACATCACCAAATCGTCATACAGGTGCAGGGCTTCCGTCGCAATGGCAAAGTCTGCATTCCCTTTCGAAACGGCTTCGGCGATTTGCGTCGGCGATCCCTGGTGCATGTGCAAAGAGACGCGAGGGTATCGCTCAATAAAACCTTTAATCACGTTTGGCAGTGCGTAACGTGCTTGTGTGTGGGTCGTCGCGATGTATAACGAGCCTTTGTCCGGCCAGGTATGTTCACCGGCAACGGACTTAATGGCATCCACCTTCGACAGTACCTCACGCGCAATACGGATGACTTCCTGCCCCGCTGGCGTAACCTGCGTCAGGTGCTTACCGCTACGGGCAAAAATCTGGATACCAAGTTCATCTTCAAGCATACGAACTTGCTTACTGATGCCTGGCTGGGAGGTATAAAGCCCTTCCGCCGTTGAGGAGACATTAAGGTTGTGGTTCACCACCTCAACAATGTAGCGAAGCTGCTGTAATTTCATGTTAAGCCATCCCGATTTATGCCATCAGATCATCGTTTCAAAGCAGACTCGTTAGCGCTGCTAATACGATTTAATAATAAAAAACGTGTTAACTATAACCACTATATCATTTCTATGTAAGCTGTATAGGCATGACAAAAAATAATACGCCAGAAACAAAAAGGGTCGCTTACGCGACCCTTTAAGGAGAAATTCAGGCGGAATGCCGTTATTTCTTCCCTTCAACCCATTTACCGTCAACAAAGAACGCGGACCAGCCGGTCGCCTTACCGTCTTTCTCAGCGGCAACGTATTGCTGCTTGGTTTTACGGCTGAAACGGACCATGGACTTGTTGCCGTCCGGGTCCGTCTGCGGCGCGTCTGCCAGATAACGCAGTTTTTCCGGCAGACGATCGCGGAAGCGGTACAGCTCTTCCACTAACGGCGCGCGGGTCTCACGTGATTTCGGGAACGTATTTGCCGCCAGGAAGATACCTGCAGCGCCATCACGTAACACAAAATACGCGTCAGATTTTTCACACGGCAGTTCCGGCAGCGGAACCGGATCTTCTTTCGGCGGAGCGACTTCACCGTTACGCAGGATCTTACGAGTGTTTTTGCACTCGTCGTTGGTACACGCCATGTACTTACCGAAACGCCCCATTTTCAGGTGCATTTCAGAGCCACATTTTTCGCACTCAACGATAGGACCGTCATAACCCTTGATGCGGAATTCACCCTCTTCGATCTCGTAGCCGTCGCAGGTCGGGTTATTACCACATACATGCAGCTTACGCTTAGGATCGATAAGGTAGCTGTCCATCGCCGTACCGCACTTCTGGCAGCGACGTTTGGCGCGCAGAGCGTTCGTTTCCGCGTCGTCGCCTTCCAGCACGTTCAGCACTTCGTTTTCCGGCACCAGGTTAATGGTGGTTTTGCAACGCTCTTTCGGCGACAGCGCATAGCCGGAACAGCCGAGGAAAACGCCGGTGCTGGCGGTACGAATACCCATCTTGCGTCCGCAGGTCGGGCAATCAATGCTGGTCAGCACCATCTGATTCGGACGCATACCGCCCTCCTCAGGATCTTTCTCGGCTTTATCCAGTTGCTGAGTAAAATCGGTGAAGAAGGTGTCGAGTACGCCTTTCCATTCGGCTTCGTGATTCGCCACCTGGTCGAGGCTGTCTTCCATCTGCGCGGTAAAATCGTAGTTCATCAGTTCGCGGAAGTTTTCTTCCAGACGATCGGTGACAATTTCACCCATTTTTTCAGCATAGAAGCGACGGTTCTCAACGCGAACATAGCCGCGATCCTGAATCGTGGAAATAATCGACGCATACGTTGATGGACGACCAATACCACGCTTTTCAAGCTCTTTAACCAGCGAGGCTTCACTGAAACGAGCAGGCGGTTTGGTAAAGTGTTGCGCTGGCGTCAGTTCGACAAGCGTCAACGTATCGCCTTTATCCACCGCCGGTAAGATACGGTCTTCATCGCCCTTACGCAGCGCAGGCATCACTTTGGTCCAGCCATCGAAACGCAGAATACGACCACGCGCTTTCAGGCGGAAATCACCCGCGCCCACGGTTAAGGTGGTGGAATCATATTTCGCCGGCGTCATCTGGCAGGCAACAAACTGACGCCAGATCAACTGGTACAGTTTCTGCGCATCAGCTTCCATGTCTTTCAGTGATTCCGCCTGTACGGCGACATCGGAGGGACGGATAGCTTCGTGCGCTTCCTGAGAGTTCTCTTTGCTGGCGTACTGGTTCGCACTCTCCGGCAGATATTTTTTACCAAAATTATCGCTGATGTAATCGCGAACCATGGTGACGGCGTCCTGACTCAGGTTTGTTGAGTCCGTACGCATATAGGTGATGTAACCCGCTTCGTACAAGCGCTGTGCCATCATCATGGTTTTCTTCACGCCAAAGCCCAGACGCGTGCTCGCAGCCTGCTGTAGCGTGGAGGTAATAAACGGCGCGCCCGGCTTGCTGCTGGTCGGTTTATCTTCACGTTCCAGAACGCTATAGCGCGCTTTTTCCAATAGGCTAACAGCGGCAAGCGTTTGTTCCCGGTTGACCGGGCGGAACGGTTTATCATTCTGATGCGTCACCTCAAGCGGCAAAGCATCGCCACCAGGCGTGGTCGTGTCAGCACCAATTTCCCAGAACTCTTCTGGGACAAATGCTTTGATTTCACGTTCACGCTCAACCACCAGACGTACAGCAACCGACTGTACGCGGCCTGCAGACAAACCACGCGCAATTTTTTTCCACAGCAGCGGCGACACCATATAGCCCACCACGCGGTCCATAAAGCGGCGCGCCTGTTGCGCGTTAACCCGGTCGATGTTCAGTTCGCCCGGTTTTTCAAACGCCTGACGAATAGCGTTCTTGGTAATTTCGTTAAACACCACGCGGCTGTAGCGGGTGTCATCGCCGCCGATCACTTCCCGCAGGTGCCATGCAATGGCTTCCCCTTCGCGGTCAAGGTCGGTTGCGAGATAGATGTGGTCGGCTTTTTCAGCCAGTTGCTTCAGTTCAGAAACAACTTTCTCTTTACCAGGCAGCACTTCATAGCGCGCATCCCAGTTGTGCCACGGGTCAACACCCATGCGGTTGACGAGAGCGCCACGTTCATCCTTTTTGGGCTTTTTAGCCGTTTTGGTGGAGGTTGAGTCGGCGCTCTTTTTAGTTGCTGAGCCACTGGTCGGCAAATCACGGATATGACCGACGCTGGATTTCACCACGTAGTCATTACCCAGATACTTGTTGATCGTTTTGGCTTTTGCCGGGGACTCAACGATGACAAGAGCTTTACCCATATTCACCTTTACCTAATTTGATTCTTCCAGAATGCGTCGCACGTTGATTCACCTTCCACTGGCGACGAGACATCGATATGGTCTCTGCGTCGGCGGATATCAACCCCTTAAACTGATTCGCGCTTGTAATGTAACTCTCATGTAACTGAGTTAACAGGCTTTTTTGCTCACAAACGCTATAGCACGACGAAGTATTGGTCGAATGTCAAGCAAATCTGTTGCCAGATTGACGAAAGCGTCACACTGTACCTGATAAAATGCGTTACGCAACTTTATTAGCATGCAAAAACAAATCTCGCCAGTTGCAACCCTGACGTAAGACCTTCATTTATGTCAGGGAATATTTGCCCATAAGCCGGGCTCGGCGTAGACTAATGTCCTTGTTTAAGGAGTAAATAATGCATAAAGACACGCAACCTATCGATCGCGAAACGCTGCTGATTGAAGCCAACAAAATCATTCGTGAGCATGAGGACACGCTGGCGGGGATTGTCGCCACCGGCGTTACGCAGCGAAATGGCGTGCTGGTTTTCAGCGGCGATTACTTTTTAGACGAACAAGGGCTTCCGACGCCCAAAAGTACGGCAGTGTTTAATATGTTTAAGCACCTGGCACACGTACTTTCTGAAAAGTATCACTTGATCGATTAATACAAGAAATGATTTGCCGGATGGCGGCTCTGCCATATCCGGCCCAGGATGTTGTCATCCTGTGGGCCGGGTAAGATGCTTTAGCATCACCATCCGGCAATGACAATTTTACATCAGCGGTTTCTGTCCCCGCTGCCACCAGCGCAGCAGCAAACGATCGGCGCTCTCGGCCGCACTCCCGGTAAAGCGATCCATCAGTTTTTTGCGCTGCATATAGCGAACGCTCAACACTTCGCGCCCTTCCATTAGCCCGAGGATCACTTCATCACTGGTATTGATTTCATCCACCAGCCCGTTCGCCAGCGCCTGTTGCCCAAACCAGTGTTCGCCGGTGGCAACCTGCTCAATGTCCAGAGTCGGACGCATGCGCTGCACAAAATCCTTAAACAGGTGATGGGTTTCATTCAGATCTTCGCGGAATTTCTGCCGCCCTTCTTCCGTGTTTTCACCCAGCAGCGTCAGCGTACGCTTGTACTGTCCGGCGGTGTGCAGTTCGATATCAATATCCTTCCCTTTCAGAAAGCGGTTAAAGTTCGGGATCTGCGCCACGACGCCAATCGACCCGACGATAGCAAACGGTGCCGAGACAATTTTATCGGCTACGCAGGCCATCATATACCCACCGCTCGCGGCGACTTTATCCACCGTTACGGTCAACGGAATCTGCTTATCGCGCAGACGCTGTAACTGCGATGCAGCCAGGCCATAACCATGAACCACACCGCCCGGGCTTTCCAGGCGAACCACCACTTGATCCTGCGGTTTAACCACTGCCAGCACCGCCGTCACTTCCTCACGTAACGCGCTGACCTCATGGGCGTCCATGCTGCCTTTAAAATCCAGCACCCATACACGTGGTTTATCAGATGACGTACTGTCTCCCTGTTTCGCTTTTGCCTTGGCTGCCTTCGCTTCCAGTTTCTGTTTCTTTTTCTGCGCCTTATGCCAGAATTTTTGCTGATGCCCGTCCAGTAATGCCAGCGACAGATCATCCTTCATCTCTTTATATTGCTCGCTGAGGTTAACTACCCGCAGCTCCCCGCGCTGACGCTTGCGTTGTGTCGCGTTCACAATCAGCATCACAACTACCGCAATAGCCACCACGACAGTGACAATTTTTGCCAAAAACAGCCCATATTCAGACAACAATTCCACGAGACCCACCTTGGTTAAACAACGCTATTCCCGCTCAGTGTACAACAGGCTGCTTAACCCGTCTTGCTTCATCCATCCTGGTGCTGAATCAGCAAAAAGCATGACAAAGCGTTCATTTTGCGGTGTTATTGCCTTTGGCTGATTGAAAAAGAACAGGGTTTAAGGCATAAAGCCGAAACGTTATCGCGAACGAGATGGCCAGAGCGTTGCCGAGGAGTAGCCGTGCATTACCAACCTAAACAAGACCTTTTACAGGACCGCATTATTCTGGTTACCGGTGCCAGTGATGGTATCGGACGTGAAGCTGCACAGACCTATGTGCGTTACGGCGCGACCGTTATTCTGCTTGGGCGTAACGAAGAAAAACTGCGCCAGGTTGCCCGTACTATTGCCGATGAAAACGGTACGCAGCCACACTGGTTCACGCTGGATCTGCTCACTTGTACTTCTGAAGAATGCCACCAGCTCGCACAGCGCATTGCCGCACATTTTCCACGTCTGGATGGCGTACTACATAATGCCGGATTACTGGGTGATATTTGTCCAATGAGTGAACAAAATCCGCAGATCTGGCAAGATGTCATGCAGGTAAATGTGAATGCCACCTTTATGCTGACCCAGGCATTGCTGCCGCTATTGCTGAAATCCGATGCCGGATCGCTGGTCTTTACCTCTTCCAGCGTCGGTCGCCAGGGACGCGCCAATTGGGGCGCATATGCTACCTCCAAATTCGCTACCGAAGGCATGATGCAGGTTCTGGCAGATGAATATCAGAACCGTCACCTGCGCGTAAACTGTATCAATCCAGGCGGTACGCGTACCGGAATGCGAGCCAGTGCATTTCCAACTGAAGATCCGCAAAAATTGAAAACCCCCGCCGATATTATGCCGCTCTACCTGTGGCTGATGGGCGATGACAGCCGCCGTAAAACCGGTATGACTTTCGATGCCCAGCCGGGCCGTAAACCAGGAATAGCTCAATGAGTGAAGAACGCTACCAGCAGCGCCAGCAGCGCGTTAAAGAGCGGGTTGATGCCCGCGTTGCCGCTGCAAAGGATGAACGCGGGATCATTATCGTATTCACCGGAAACGGTAAGGGTAAAACCACCGCTGCGTTCGGGACCGCCACGCGCGCGGTGGGCCATGGTAAAAAAGTCGGCGTGGTGCAGTTTATTAAAGGTACCTGGCCAAACGGTGAACGAAACTTACTCGAACCCCATGGCGTAGAGTTTCAGGTTATGGCGACAGGATTTACCTGGGACACGCAAAACCGCGAGTCGGATACCGCAGCCTGTATGGCCGTATGGGAACATGGAAAGCGAATGCTGGCTGATGCTGAACTTGATATGGTTATCCTGGACGAACTGACCTATATGGTGGCGTACGACTATCTGCCGCTTGAAGAGGTTATCAATGCCTTAAATGCGCGTCCTGCCCATCAGACGGTGATTATCACCGGTCGGGGATGTCATCGCGATATTCTGGAGTTAGCAGATACGGTGAGCGAACTGCGCCCGGTTAAGCACGCGTTTGAAGCAGGCGTGAAGGCTCAGATGGGAATTGATTACTGACACCAGGCCGGATAAGGCGCTTTTGCCGCATCCGGCTCCACGCTAACGCCTGATGGCGCTTTGCTTATCAGGCCTGGTCATGATTAACCGTTGTTGCTGCGACCACCCGGACGACGGCTGCTGCCGACCTGTGAGTGGCGCTTCACCGCACGACGGATCTGGTTCGCCTTCATACGACGACGATCTTTCTCGACGGCAACTTTAGAGGTCGTTTCCGGCTTCAGCTCCACCAGTTCACGTAAATAGTTGGTCTGCGCAAGATCAAGCTCCGTCCAGCCGCCACGCGGCAGGCCTTTCGGCAGCGGGATATCGCCGTAACGGACACGGATAAGACGACTTACCTGCACGCCTACAGCTTCCCACAGTCGACGTACTTCACGGTTACGCCCTTCGGTCAGCGTGACGTTGTACCACTGGTTGATCCCTTCACCACCGCTGAACTTGATTGTTTTAAACGCCGCCGGACCATCTTCCAACTGTACGCCACGACTCAGATCGCGCAGTTTCGCGTCATCAACCTGACCAAACACACGCACCGCATATTCACGCTCAACTTCACGGCTTGGATGCATCAGACGGTTTGCCAGTTCACCGTCGGTAGTGAACAGCAATAAACCGCAGGTATTCACATCCAGACGCCCCACGGCAATCCAGCGCGCATCGCGCAGTTTTGGCAGACGATCAAATACGGTCGGACGACCTTCCGGGTCGTTACGGGTACACAGTTCACCTTCTGGTTTGTAATAGGCCAGAACGCGACAGATTTGTTCCGCAGACTCTTTAACTGAAATCAGATGACCGTCGATACGGATTTTCAGACCCGGTGTCACTTCAACGCGATCGCCGAGCGTGGCAATTTTGCCATCAACGCTCACACGGCCCGCGGCAATAATGGTTTCAATTTCACGGCGAGAACCGTGGCCGGCGCGCGCCAGCACTTTTTGTAACTTTTCGCTCATAGAGCTTCCTTTAGATGTCGCCTTCACAGGCGTCTGATATACTTTCAAAAACAACAAGTTAACAATGATTTTACATCAACTTATTGATATGTAACTATTTTATGGAACACAACATGGCAAACAATATGTCACACAAGCTGTCACACACAATGCTTCGAGGCCGGACATACTACACGAATTTTAGATTAAATGATTCAACTAGTTTTGTTCGTCTTAGTCTAGGCACTGATAGCCGTAAACAGGCTGAAGTGATCATGAACCAGATACGACCTTTTATCCCTCTAGTACAAAACGGGACGATGAGTCTTGATGAATTCAGACGAAGAATGCAGGGTTACCGTACTGCTACAAAGCTGGATTTTGATAACTATCTGCTGCACACCCTTCAAATGGATATTACAGAAGTCAAACGATTACCACAGCTAGGGCACTATCATAAAAGAATCTTCCCAGATTCACCTTTATCCCCTTCAGCTACTGTCGAATCAGCACAAAAGTATGCCGATTTGTGTTTGGAGCGTTTATATAGTGGCGATGACATAGGGGCTAAAGAAGTACTCATGGGATTGCAATCCCTTGATATGTTGGAACAAAAAAAAGGTGGTCTCAGCACCAGTAAACTAGAATTTTCCAGAGATGCCATACCTTGGGCTAAAGAAGTAGCAGGGGAAATAGACATGAACCGTGCTATTGTTTATCAAGCATACAGTGCATTCTACTCTGGAGATCTTACTCAATATCGTCAGATATTAGAAACCCTGCAATCGCAGTTAAAAACGCGTGAACACACAGCGAAATCAACCACAACTTCCATTCAACCTATTGCAGCAACTGCAAAAAATGAACAAAAAAAAGAAACTATTTCCCTTTCTCAAGCTTGGATGCTCTACGTGAAAGAAAAAGGACAAAAGTGGCGCATAAGTGTCGCTAATGAAAACCAGCGTTTCTACGATGTTCTGTACTATGTCGTCGGAAATAAATCTATTGATTCAGTGACAAAGCAGGATATACGTGAGGCACTTAAAATTACAGAAAATCTCCCCAACCGCACCAAATTACCCTACAAACGGTTGACCCTCAAAGAATGTATTGCGTACGACGTTCCTGAAGAAGAGCTACTTAGTAGCCAACATGTCGAAAAACACCTAAAAATCTGGCGCTCATTATTCAGAAAATATCTAGTGGAAACTAAAGATTTCCTAGAGAAATCCCCTACAGACGGGATTTCTTACCAGGTAAGCCCAAATCGAAGGGGTCATTATAATGCAGCCGAACTTGTAAAACTAAAGACAAAGCTGTTTTCACTTTCTGATACTGATTGGCGTAAGTGGTATTTTCTCGCACTAATGTACACAGGTGCACGTCGTGGCGAACTTGCATCAATAAAGAAACAAGACATTCGCAAAGATGATGAAACAGGGCGTTGGTATATTTTCATTGAAGAAGGAAAAACGGATCACGCCCAACGTCAAATTCCATTACACAAAAAGCTAGAAAACGGATTACTTACTTTGATCAACGGTTTGAATGATAACGATTTTGTTTTCAATGGACTACCAAATTACACAACAACAACTGAAGTGTGGGCCAATCTGATGAAGGAACTCAGCATTCCGGATTACGATGACTATGGGTTAAAACGCCGTATTCACAGTTTACGGCATACTTTTATGACGAATTGCATTGCTGCAAAACAACCAATACCACTTATGCAATTCGTTGTCGGACATTCCAGAAACAAAAGCCTAGGGGTAACAGCGTTGTATACCCATCGCCCGCCGCTGAAGGATTTATTATGTATCGTCGATTTTCAGCAATAGTAGCTGTCTGTTTGTACGACAGTAAAATTGATATCTGTCGCTGGTTTCAGACTGCGCCAGAACGCATCAATTTATGCCTGTATGTAACCAGAATGTCAGCGCTGCCCACTGATCCAAAGCAAAGCACTTATCAACTGGGAAGTACCTTGTTGGGTTATCGCAAAAACGGCAAAATGGCAGAAGCAAACCCGAAAAATACCGCAGATTAAAAATAATCTTTGCACTGCCACGACTTGTGCGCTATTGTTATCTTGGGATTATATACATCATGTAAACCTTCTTCGAAAAAATTTCATACATCTTTTTACCGTCAGCCTTTATCTGATGGGGTTTGTGTTATCCGTAACCGCTCCGTTTTACGGTGGTCAGATGGTAATAACTTATACGTGTGTGCGTGTACGCGAGGGTTGTTTATATAACTAACTTGTGGGGGTATTGTGTCAGAAGAAGGATGTGCTCAGTCAATGCTCACACATGCTACGCCTTACACAACCAAAATTCATAAACACGGGCGTTACAGGGTCATCACAGGTGATGTTTTCATTCGTCATGGTTACTCCTACCCGATCAACACCACCGACCAATCTGGTGTTCGCCTTGATATCCTTACCCCTATAGCAGAACAGCTTGATGCAATACTGTCCATCTACAGCCGGGTTTACTTCTCTCGCTTCGATTTACGCTTACCTGAGAGTACCCCAATAGACACAGGCAACAAGTGGGTAAGCGATCTGTTTAAAAAACTACGTGAACGCCTGAAGTCTAAATTAAACAGACCTGAGGGATTAGCAGAACCGATCCTCAACTTTGCTTATGGCTGGGTACGGGAGAAAGAGAAAGCAAAACAGGTGCATTATCATTGCTGGATTGCCCTTCCGCATCGACAGGTCAGACGCCTTGGGACACCCACAAGCGGCATTGCCGGAAGTATTGTTGAAATCTGGATGGGCCTGACGGGTGGTAAAGCAGCGCTGGTGGAGCTGCCAAAAGCAACGGAAAGATATTCGAATCATTACGTTATCGAAAGAAATAGGCCGGAAACGCTAAAAGGTCCCTTCCAGTGGGTATCGTATCTGGCGAAAGAGCGTGGAAAGTATCAGACCGGAGATGGGGATCGGGTCCACTCAACATCAAAATTGAGGGGTGAAAAAATGAAATCGCTAAATCCTTCGTGTAACGCTTCCTGAGCCATTTAAAGAGCATGGCAGTACCTTCGCATTACCCACACTACAAAAAGCGCTCACGATAGCGCTCGTTGCGTTTAACAATGCCTTCTATCATATACAACGGCTTAACTTTTAAATATAGCACTCCATCACTATCTTTTCCAGGTGGATTTAAGCTGGTGTGCGGCTCCGCTGGATTTACTGTCGCCGGAATATTTCGGATTAATTGACCCGAAAATAGCCATAATTAAGCCTCACACGTTGGCGGGGCAGCATCTGAATCTGAGTGCAGGCAGGTTAAATCTTACGCCTCTTTGATGTTCCAGTTTCGTTTGATAGTAGGGAGACTTAAATTCAGTGCTAAGGCCGCTTTGGACTGACTCAGCCCCTTTGCTCTGGCTTCCTGTACACGCTGAAGGGTATCTACCGCAACCGGACGGCCTAACTTTTTCCCTTCCTTCTTCGCTCGTGCTAATCCCTCTTTAGTGCGCTCAATGATGCGAGACTTCTCGAACTCCGCAAACGCCGAAAACATTTGCAGCATCAGTTTCCCTTCCGCGCTAGAAAGATTACGCACGGGCAGATCCAATGAAACAACCTCAATCCCTTTTTCAACCAGCATTGAAATAGTTTGCTGAACGTCAATGTTGTCTCTTCCTAAGCGATCCAGTTTCAGCACTACCAGTTGATCCCCTGCCTCCAGTTTATGAGTAACCATATCGGCAAAAGCTTTACGTTGCATTGCCTGCACTCCACCTGACACAGTTTCTGATACCACCCTGTTATCATTCACCTTATAGCCAGCCTGACGAATTGCAAAAATCTGGTTTTCTGTTGACTGCTCGTTGGTAGAAACACGGCAATATGCAAAAGTGCGACTCATAAAAATCTCCGAGAGAGGTATCAATAAACGGTATCATTATTAATCGCTGGTATCGTTATGTCAATATGCTAAGTTTATGATACCAGTTATGGGTACAGTTTATCGGTATCATAAAACGTTCGATTGTTGATACCAGAAGGGCCGGGCCATGAAACAACCCGCTGATATTTGCCAGGGATCGGGGGCGACTTTTACGGGAGGAGGAAACCTGCCTGGCAGATCAGTCTATGGATGTGGTGATGTTTACACTCACTACTCTTTTTTCTGGATGCGTCGGCTATGTAGATCAATCACACTGTCTTCTGATGTGAATCCTTTCAGGCTTTTAAGAATATAATTCCGTTGGGAGGGGGTTAGATCTGGGTGTTCCAGTAAACGTCGTAACGCATCCCGAAAGTTTTGCCACAATCTCTTCTCTTCATCGTCCATTGCCATACCACTCATCAGATTGTTCTTAATCCACATTAGGATAAAAAATCTGATTTGACCACTACTAAAATAAAATATCAGACGATAAAAGTGTAAAAAAAACAGAAGGATATACCTTTATAATACCAGTATTATCAACGGCTCGGAAGTGTCTAGATTATCCGTGGCGATTCAGCTGGTTATATGGAAACAATCTCACATCCGCTAAAAAAGAATCTTAGGCTAAAGGTTTGATGTATCGCTTGCCACCCTACTGTTTGGAATGTACCGAACGATTGTCTGTGCCATAATCCCAGAAATGACCATCTGACTTAACTCAACCGTTGTGTCAGGAAGTTTCCAGGTTACTTTACTTGGATCAGAAAACTCAGGCTTTCCATACTTCTGAGTTAGTAATTGATTTAATGTGCCAAATTGATGTGCAGCGATGCCTTCATTTTTCTTTTCATTGCTGGCTACGTTCGTTTGAACAAGCCGATCAGCTCCGTCGAACAAAAATGTCACTGTATACAGACCGCTATCAATCGATACATTATCAATCCGCACTTTTCCAAAGTTATCCTTATACTTTTCTGGTGAGATGAGATGTGCACCATTGCCCTGAGCAGCAACAACTTCTGACGGATTCATGTCCCATGTAGTATTTCCATACCCTATGCCCTTGGCGAATGAGAGTAGAGGTAAAGTTAGAATCACGAAAGCCATTAGTAGTTTTTTCATTACATCCCCACGAATTGAGTTTATTAATTGTGAACCAGTTTACAATGATCCCATTGCTCAGTGCTTCTTGCGATGCGGTCACTAATTGCAAAGTTTCCCAGCGACGGATCATAGGCGTACACTTTGCTTTTATCATCTGCCATCATCAACTTACCGTTAGTTTTCAGCTTTGGCGAGAGCAAGTATGTACCGTTTAAACGGTTAGCTTTGAAGCTATCGACATACAATGTTACCTCGGCACTACCCAACACACGTAAAGCATCGATTCTTCCATTCTGTATCGCTGCAATAGCATACTGACAGAGATACGTTTTAGCAGTTGAAGACGTATTTTTTCCGTCAACCTTAGCTGATGAGGAAGGGGGAGAGGATTTAGGGATTGAACTATGAAGAGAAGTTGACGGGTAAGAGTATGAATAATTTTTATACGTAGTTGATGTGCCTGACCCAATCCGGCACGTTTTTCCAACCGCAATGCACGAATTACCGCATGGAATACTTTTCTTGCAGTTCTTAGCGTGTGCAGAGAATGACAACCCAGCCAATAGAAATGTACCAATGGTTATCCTAACCAACGAAGACCAGCCCATAAACCACCCTTCTTTTAAGATTTTCTCTACATGATACCATACCTAAATTAAGGGAATAGTAGCCAATAAGCCCGTTGGTGGTAATACCGAATACGGGACTATACCAAGGAAGACATTAACAGCCGGGAAAGGTGTACATACATGATGAGAGTCGCGATGTGGCTAATGGCTGTCACACAAGTTAGTAACAACCATTAACCGAAAAACAGTAAACCATTGATTATAAATGATTTAATATTTATCTTGTGCGCCTTCACAGGCGTCGAACAGGAGAATCAACGGCGCCAGTCAGCGCCATTTTAAGGCCGCGTAGTATAGCGGTTCGCGCCCTTATAAGAAAGGTTTAACGTCGCCGACGCCTTCACGCAAGACCACCGGGGAATCGTCAGTTAAATCGATGACTGTGGTCGGCTGCTGGCCGAGATAGCCGCCGTGGATAATCAGCTCCACCTGCTTCTCCAGACGATCCTTAATCTCTTCCGGGTCAGACTCGGTAAATTCACTGCCCGGCAGCATCAGCGATGTAGAGAGCATCGGCTCGCCCAGTGCTTCCAGCAGCGCCAGCGCAATCGGATTCGACGGCACACGCAGGCCGATGGTCTTACGTTTTTCCTGCAACAAACGGCGCGGCACTTCTTTCGTCCCTTTCAGGATGAAGGTGTAGTTGCCTGGCGTATTATTTTTAATCAAACGAAAAGCCACGTTATCGACAAACGAATAGGTCGACAGTTCGGACAGGTCACGGCACATCAGCGTAAAGTTGTGTCCGTCCGGCAGGTGGCGAATGCGACAAATGCGCTCCATTGCGCCTTTATCTTCAATTTTGCAGCCCAACGCATAGCCGGAATCGGTTGGATAGACAATCACCCCGCCCTTACGCACGATTTCAACGGCCTGATTGATCAGCCGCTGCTGCGGGTTTTCGGGATGAATATAAAAAAACTGGCTCATACTTTCCTCTCTGTAATCTCAGGCTGTTCCCAAAGTTGCCAGACGCCTTCTACGCCTGCGGGCAACCAGAGTTTACGACCCAGTTCAATCCACGGGCAGGGCTGATGAAAATCAGATCCTTGCGATGCCCACAATTGATGCTGGCGCGCAAGCGTCGCCAGATGGGTGCGTTCATTGGGAGACTGTTGGCACTGCGCCACTTCCATCGCGTCACCGCGGTGTTCAGCGAAGTATGCAACCAGTCTTTTCAGCCACTTAGCGCTAAGATCGTACCGCCCCGGATGAGCCAGAACTGCCTTACCGCCAGAATGATGAATGACATCAATAGCTTGTTCTATTGTACACCACTGCGGCGGAACGTAACCGGTTTTCCCACGGGCAAGGTATTTTTTAAAAACATCTGCAATAGTCGTGGCTTTTCCGCATTCCACCAGAAAACGCGCAAAATGTCCCCGCGTGACCGCCCCGCCATCTGCCAGACGCAACGCGCCTTCCCATGCGCCGGGAATATGCGCTTTGTCGAGTCGTTCAGCAATCAGGCGCGCGCGCTGCTGACGGCGCTCCGTTTGTTGCGCCAAAAACTCGCACATCAATGGATGAGAAATATCTATATTCAGACCTACAATATGGATCTCATGATTTTCCCACACCGTTGAAATCTCGACGCCCGAGATCAGATTTAACGCTAAACCCGAACGTGAAATTTCTTCTCTTGCCGCCGCAATACCGCCCGTGGTGTCATGATCGGTGATCGCCAGTGTGCCGACTCGCATCTCTACCGCACGGTGTACTAAGGCTTCAGGGGTTAATCGCCCATCGGAGGCTGTAGTATGACTGTGCAGGTCATAAATCACTGCGTAATTCGTGTCGCTCAAGGCGGCTCCCATTTCAATAAATGTCGTAACACGCCCATCATAGCGGTTTCGACAAATTTACTGAAATCAGGTGTTGACTTTACTCCATCGAACTAGTTAACTAGTACGCAAGTTCACATGAAGAAGGTATCTGAGATGAAAGCAACATTTGTCCTGCACGGTTGGTGGCGCACTTCCTGATTTCGGGCAGTGTCTTACGTCTGCAATATGCAACCAGATACCCGGCCCGCCAACTGAGCGGGCTTTTTTTTGAACAAAATTAATGAGAATAACGATGCAAACACAAAAACCGACACTCGAATTGCTTACCTGCGATGCCGCCTACCGTGAGAATCCGACAGCGCTATTTCATCAGGTGTGTGGCGCGCGTCCGGCGACGCTGCTGCTTGAATCCGCAGATATCAATAGCAAAGATGATCTGAAGAGCCTGCTGCTGGTCGACAGCGCGTTACGCATCACCGCTCTGGGTGACACTGTCACTATCAAGGCCCTCTCCGCGAACGGCGCATCGCTGCTACCCCTGCTGGATGCAGCGCTGCCTGCTGGCGTTGAAAACGAACAACAGCCGAACATACGTCATTTGAAATTTCCCAATGTAAGCCCGTTGCTGGATGAAGATGCCCGCTTATGTTCCCTTTCCGTATTTGATGCTTTCCGTTTATTGCAGGAACTGGTCAATGTCCCTGCGCAAGAACGTGAAGCGATGTTCTTCGGCGGTCTGTTTTCCTATGACCTGGTCGCCGGTTTTGAAGATTTACCGCAGCTTGAAGCAGGTAACCGTTGCCCGGACTACTGCTTTTATCTGGCAGAGACGCTGATGGTCATTGACCACCAGAAAAAAAGCACCCGCATTCAGGCCAGCGTGTTTACCCCTAGCGATGGCGAAAAACAGCGTCTGAACGCTCGTCTGGCGCAACTGAGCCAGCAGCTTACCGAGCCCGCTCCACCGCTGCCCGTGACAGAAATTCCGCAGATGCGCTGCGAATGTAACCAGAGCGATGAAGAATTTGGCGCTGTGGTGCGCGGGATGCAAAAAGCCATTCGCGCAGGCGAGATTTTCCAGGTGGTTCCGTCCCGCCGTTTCTCATTGCCCTGCCCGTCACCGCTGGCGGCCTACTATGTGCTAAAGAAAAGTAATCCCAGCCCGTATATGTTTTTCATGCAGGACAACGATTTCACGCTGTTCGGCGCCTCTCCGGAAAGCTCGCTGAAATATGATGCCACCAGCCGGCAGATTGAGATCTACCCGATTGCCGGAACGCGTCCGCGCGGTCGCCGGGCGGATGGCTCGCTGGACCGCGATCTCGACAGCCGTATCGAGCTGGAGATGCGTACCGATCATAAAGAGCTTTCCGAGCACCTGATGCTGGTTGACCTTGCACGTAACGACCTGGCGCGCATCTGCACGCCGGGTAGTCGCTACGTTGCTGATCTGACCAAAGTGGATCGGTACTCCTTCGTGATGCACCTGGTTTCCCGCGTAGTCGGCGAACTGCGTAGCGATCTGGATGTGCTGCATGCGTACCGCGCCTGTATGAATATGGGCACGCTAAGCGGTGCGCCGAAAGTTCGCGCCATGCAGCTTATCGCCGAGGCCGAAGGTCGTCGCCGTGGCAGCTATGGCGGCGCGGTAGGCTACTTTACCGCCCATGGCGATCTGGATACCTGTATTGTGATTCGTTCCGCCCTCGTGGAAGACGGTATTGCCACCGTACAAGCCGGTGCCGGGATTGTTCTGGATTCTGTTCCGCAGTCTGAAGCCGATGAAACCCGTAATAAAGCGCGTGCGGTTTTGCGTGCTATCGCCACTGCGCACCACGCACAGGAGACTTTCTAATGGCTGACATTCTGCTGCTCGATAACATCGACTCATTTACCTATAACCTGGCGGATCAGCTGCGTACTAACGGTCATAACGTGGTGATTTACCGCAACCATATTCCGGCCCAGACGTTAATTGACCGCTTAGCAACCATGAAAAACCCGGTGCTGATGCTCTCGCCGGGGCCAGGTGCGCCAAGCGAAGCGGGCTGCATGCCGGAGCTGTTAACCCGCCTGCGCGGCAAGCTGCCGATTATCGGTATTTGTCTGGGGCATCAGGCGATTGTTGAAGCCTACGGCGGCTATGTCGGTCAGGCAGGCGAGATCCTGCACGGTAAAGCGTCCAGCATTGAACACGACGGTCAGGCAATGTTCAGCGGTCTGGCGAATCCATTGCCGGTAGCGCGTTACCACTCGCTTGTAGGTAGCAACGTTCCGGCCGGATTGACCATCAACGCCCACTTTAACGGCATGGTGATGGCGGTCCGTCACGATACCGATCGCGTGTGTGGCTTCCAGTTCCATCCGGAATCGATCCTCACCACCCAGGGCGCGCTTCTGCTGGAGCAAACGCTGGCCTGGGCGCAACAGAAACTCGAGCAGACCAATACGCTGCAACCTATTCTGGAGAAACTGTATCAGGCTCAGACGCTATCCCAGCAGGAAAGCCACCAGCTGTTCTCTGCCGTTGTACGCGGGGAACTGAAGCCGGAACAACTCGCTGCGGCGCTGGTGAGCATGAAAATTCGTGGCGAACACCCGCATGAAATTGCCGGTGCGGCGACCGCGCTGCTGGAAAACGCCGCCCCGTTCCCGCGCCCTGATTATCTGTTTGCCGATATTGTCGGTACCGGCGGCGACGGTAGCAACAGTATCAATATCTCTACGGCCAGCGCTTTCGTTGCGGCGGCCTGTGGACTGAAAGTGGCCAAACACGGCAATCGCAGCGTCTCCAGTAAATCTGGATCTTCGGATCTGTTGGCGGCGTTTGGCATTAATCTGGACATGAACGCCGATAAATCCCGTCAGGCGCTTGACGATCTTGGTGTGTGCTTCTTGTTTGCACCGAAATACCACACCGGTTTTCGCCACGCCATGCCGGTACGCCAACAGTTGAAAACCCGCACGCTGTTTAACGTACTCGGTCCGTTGATTAATCCGGCGCATCCACCGCTGGCGCTGATCGGCGTTTACAGCCCGGAACTGGTACTGCCGATTGCCGAAACGCTGCGCGTATTGGGATATCAGCGTGCCGCGGTCGTACACAGTGGCGGCATGGATGAAGTTTCGCTGCATGCGCCGACTATTGTGGCGGAGCTGCATGATGGCGAAATCAAGAGCTATCAACTGACGGCGGAAGACTTTGGCCTGACGCCTTACCATCAGGAACAGCTGGCGGGCGGCACGCCGGAAGAAAACCGTGACATTCTTAGTCGCTTGTTACAAGGTAAAGGTGAAGCCGCTCATGAAGCAGCCGTTGCCGCGAATGTCGCCATGTTAATGCGCCTGCACGGTGAAGAAGATTTAAAAACCAATGCGCAAACCGTGATTAATGTGCTGCGTAGCGGCGTGGCCTATGACCGTGTCACTGCGCTGGCAGCAAGAGGGTAAATGATGCAAACCGTTTTAGCGAAAATTGTCGCTGACAAGGCGATTTGGGTAGAAGCCCGGAAACAACAACAACCGCTGGCCAGCTTTCAAAATGACGTACAACCCAGCGCTCGTGATTTCTACGATGCGCTGCAAGGCGCGCGTACCGCCTTTATTCTGGAGTGCAAAAAAGCCTCGCCATCGAAAGGCGTGATTCGTGATGACTTCGACCCGGCACTGATTGCGGACGTGTATAAACATTATGCATCTGCGATTTCCGTACTGACCGATGAAAAATATTTCCAGGGCAGCTTTGATTTCCTGCCCATCGTCAGCCGTATCGCTTCGCAGCCCATCCTGTGTAAGGACTTTATTATCGATCCTTACCAGATTTACCTGGCGCGTTTCTACCAGGCGGACGCCTGCCTGCTGATGCTGTCAGTGCTGGACGATGAGCAATATCGTCAACTCGCCGCCGTGGCCCATAGTCTGAAGATGGGTGTTCTGACCGAAGTCAGTAACGAAGAAGAGCTGGAGCGTGCTATCGCTCTCGGCGCCAAAGTCGTTGGTATCAATAACCGTGATTTACGCGATCTGTCGATTGACCTGAACCGCACCCGCCAACTGGCGCCGCGACTGGGTCATGGCGTAACCGTCATCAGCGAGTCCGGTATTAATACCTACGGCCAGGTACGCGAACTCAGCCACTTCGCCAACGGTTTTCTGATTGGCTCTGCGCTGATGTCGCATGATGACCTGCACGCCGCCGTGCGTCGGGTTCTGCTTGGCGAGAACAAAGTCTGCGGTTTGACCCGGACTCAGGATGCAAACGCGGCATATGAAGCGGGCGCCATATATGGCGGGTTGATTTTCGTGCCCTCATCTCCGCGCGCGGTTAGCGTTGAGCAGGCGCGAGAAGTGATAAGCGGTGCGCCATTGCAGTATGTCGGCGTGTTCCGTAACACCGAGATTACCGAGGTGTGCGACAAAGCGTTGGCCCTGGGACTGAGTGCAGTGCAACTGCATGGCAGCGAAGATCAGACCTATGTTGACGCCCTGCGCGATGCGCTGCCCAAACAGGTGCAAATCTGGAAAGCGCTGAGCGTGAGCGAAACGTTGCCAGCCAGGGATTATCAGCATGTCGATAAGTACGTGTTCGACAACGGCCAGGGCGGTAGCGGTCAACGCTTCGACTGGTCGCTTTTAGGCGGACAATCGCTGGATAACGTTTTACTGGCTGGCGGACTTGGCGCTGATAACTGTGTCAACGCGGCAAAAACCGGCTGTGCCGGGCTCGATTTTAATTCTGGCGTAGAGTCACAGCCGGGCATCAAAGATGCACGACTCCTGGCTTCGGTCTTTCAGACGCTGCGCGCATATTAAGGAAAAGGACATGACAACATTACTCAATCCGTACTTTGGTGAATTTGGCGGTATGTATGTGCCACAAATTCTGATGCCTGCCCTGCGTCAACTGGAAGAAGCTTTCGTCAGCGCGCAAAAAGATCCTGAGTTTCAGGCGCAGTTTACCGATCTGCTGAAAAACTATGCTGGTCGTCCAACCGCGCTGACCAAATGCCAGAACATTACTAACGGGACCAACACCACGCTGTATCTTAAGCGTGAAGATTTATTGCACGGCGGTGCGCACAAAACTAACCAGGTGTTGGGTCAGGCGTTACTGGCGAAGCGTATGGGGAAAACGGAAATCATCGCCGAAACCGGCGCGGGTCAGCACGGTGTTGCATCGGCGCTGGCCAGTGCATTGCTGGGTCTGAAATGCCGTATTTATATGGGTGCGAAAGACGTTGAGCGTCAGTCGCCTAACGTTTTCCGTATGCGTCTGATGGGAGCAGAAGTCATTCCTGTTCATAGCGGTTCTGCAACGCTGAAAGACGCCTGTAACGAAGCGCTGCGCGACTGGTCTGGCAGCTACGATACCGCGCACTATATGCTCGGGACAGCGGCGGGACCGCATCCCTTCCCGACCATTGTACGTGAATTCCAGCGCATGATCGGCGAAGAAACGAAAGCGCAGATTCTGGAAAAAGAAGGTCGTTTGCCGGACGCTGTTATCGCCTGCGTGGGCGGTGGTTCTAACGCCATCGGCATGTTTGCCGATTTTATTAATGAAACCAGCGTCGGTCTGATTGGCGTAGAGCCTGGCGGTCACGGGATCGAATCCGGTGAACACGGCGCACCGCTGAAACACGGTCGTGTCGGGATTTACTTTGGCATGAAATCCCCGATGATGCAGACTGAAGAAGGACAAATTGAAGAGTCTTACTCTGTTTCCGCAGGTCTGGATTTCCCGTCTGTCGGGCCGCAGCATGCCTACCTGAACAGCATCGGACGTGCCGATTATGTTTCAATCACTGACGATGAAGCGCTGGAAGCCTTTAAAACGCTGTGTCTGCACGAGGGGATCATCCCGGCGCTGGAGTCCTCCCATGCCCTGGCACACGCCCTGAAAATGATGCGTGAAAATCCGGAAAAAGAGCAGTTACTGGTGGTTAATCTCTCCGGTCGCGGCGACAAAGACATTTTCACCGTACACGATATTCTGAAAGCGCGAGGGGAAATCTGATGGAACGTTACGAAAATCTTTTTGCACAGCTGAAGGACCGCAAAGAAGGTGCTTTTGTCCCCTTCGTAACCCTGGGCGATCCGTCGGTCGAACAGTCACTGAAAATCATTGATACGCTGATTGAAGCCGGCGCTGATGCGCTTGAACTCGGCATTCCGTTCTCCGATCCGCTGGCGGACGGTCCGACCATACAGGAAGCTACACTGCGGGCATTTGCCGCGGGCGTGACACCGTCACAATGCTTTGAGATGCTGGCATTGATTCGTCAGAAACACCCCACTATTCCAATTGGTCTGCTGATGTATGCCAACCTGGTGTTCAGCAAGGGTATTGACGAATTCTACGCTCAGTGCGAGAAAGTCGGCGTGGATTCTGTTTTGGTGGCAGATGTGCCTGTTGAGGAGTCTGCGCCATTCAGAGCTGCGGCGCTCCGCCACAACATTGCGCCTATTTTTATCTGCCCGCCGAACGCTGATGAAGAACTGCTGCGCCAGATTGCCTCTTACGGTCGCGGCTATACCTATCTGCTTTCGCGTGCCGGCGTGACTGGCGCTGAAAATCGTGCGGCGTTACCACTGCATCATCTGGTCCAAAAGCTGAAAGAATATGGTGCTCCTCCGTCATTACAGGGCTTTGGTATCTCTGCACCTGACCAGGTGACCGGCGCGATTGAAGCCGGTGCTGCCGGGGCAATTTCCGGTTCAGCGATTGTGAAAATCATTGAGAAGAATGTTGCCGCGCCTGAGCAAATGCTGGCGGAGCTGAAAGCCTTTGTCAGCGCGATGAAAGCGGCCACGCCTTACTAAGCTAAATCAACCGCCAGAGACTCCTGGCGGTTTTACCCTTCTTTCTTGTGCTTCATTTTATACATGGCGTTATCCGCATTCTGAATTGCCACATCCAGCTCGCCGTTCACTTGCGCAATTGCCGTAGCGTCACTTGCCTGCGAGCGAAACAACAGGATCATAAACTCATCCCCGCCGGTACGAATCACAATATCGTGACTGGTTCGAGTGTTAGACAGCATTCTGTTAGCGATAATTTGCAGCGCCCGATCGCCTGCCGCATGACCCCAGGTATCATTTACAGTCTTGAACTTATTGCAATCCAGTAGCACCACCGAGCAGTGCGATAAATCACGACGTTTGATGATATCGAGAATTCGGCGGTTAAAGCAGCCGGTCAGCGTGTCTATATAAACCTTGAGGTCGCTTTCATTCAGCCAGGATTTTAGTGAGAAACTGATCATGATGAAAAAGAACGGTGCCAGCAGAATCACGATCCCAGCCTGTGTGTCACGTGCCATAAAGCGGCCTAATGACAGCGAATAGTGCAATGCATATTTATCTGATAGCTTACGCACCATCAGGCGCGTTTTATCCACGCATTTACCGGATAAACAGAGGCTTTCATTGTTGGTTAAATTCACCAGCGCCACATTCAGACTCTGTGGCATTTGATAGTCAAATGCATTAGCCAGCGCCTCCTGCAACTCAGGCTTTGAATGGTCATATACCAGATAGGCCACGATTTGATCTGATATTTCTTTGCCAGACAGATCGTAGATATAGCTCACCACGCTGTAAGCTTTTTCGCCGGTAATTTTATCGGTATAGAAGTTCGTGGAGCTAAGGGCTTTGTTTTTGACGTTTTTTTGCAACAGTCGGGTATAGAAATCGACGGGCGGATAGAAAAAGTTGGTGATATCCCGCGCCATGTCAGAACTGGAGAAGCTGAAATGGCGCGAGTCAGACGCCATGAACCAGTAAAAATAATCCGAGTTTTTAGCAATGATGTAACGATGCGCATCAAAACTGCCCGGGTTTAACTCATTCACCATGCCACGAATAAACTCCGCCGCCGCATACATACACAAAGCGCCACGGCTGGTTTGCTGGGTAATGATTGTCCCAGTTGCCGAATGCACCCGCTTTGGGTCGGCGTTAATTCCCCATTCATCTTTATTCCTGGGGGTGAATTGCGATATATCGCCACATTGATCGTCGTTTTTGATGTGATGATAACGTTCGCCAATCGCATCGGCGATCAGTTCATTGTCATTGAAAATATCCAGCATCCGAGCTTGCAGGCGGTTAATGCCTTCACTGGTGGTGGCTATACGCTGTTCGTAGATGATAAACAGAAACAACGAGGTAAATACCAGAGTAATCAGCCCCGATACCAGCAGTGCCTGCCTGTTTCTGAGCTTATCCTGCACAATCTTCACGAGCCCACCCTGATAGTTAACAGTATTGCCAAACCGGTTATCCGATTATGTTGCTGCATAACGATGCTGTATGTTGATAGAGAATGTTAACCTTCCTGAGACTAATGATGATTTGAAATAGCGTCGCTCTTGGGCGTGAATTAAAGTTACAACCTTATACAATAAAAGCACATTTTTGTTAACATAAATGCAAACTAATCCTCCCCTTCAATGGGATACCCTGCCCGACGAATAGCCTCTCTACAGTCGTTCACACCGGCGGCATACCCTGCTTCGATCTCACAAACTGGACTGGCGCTGCAATAGGGCAGTTTAACCGGAGTGGCAATACGTTTCTCTATAATCTCAATTTTATTCATGCAATTCAGCAACTCACGCGCCACAGTCAGGGCAAACTCAGCCGTATCATCGCCGGTGAATGATTCCAGAAGTGTGATTTTTTGCTGGAGCTGATGGCGGGTTAACATCGTCAATACTCTTAAAGCCAGTTTGCTTAAAGAATAGCATTACATCGAAAAGGAGAAGTATGCACTGACGATTCTGGCGGCAAATCTTGACCACAGCCACAGTTATGGCTGTGACCGAGCGCGGTTTCCTCGTGCTTTTAAGGTCCATATCCGCAGGTAGCGAATGACTCTGGCCCAACCCACATTTGCTCTCAGATGTGGTCGTTGTTTTTAATGTGTAAGAGATGAGCATAGAAACGCTGAATGCCTCAACACCATAAAGTTTTAGTGATGATTTACATGGAAATCATATTACGAGTGAATATTATATTGGCTCATCAAGACTAAAATCATTATAGTGTCAGAGTCATGGCGTTATTTTTTACAAGGCCATCATAATTTCAGTTAGGTGATGTTATCAGATCGTAAATTATTTGTTTTGTAAATATAGGGCGTTCCAGCCACTATTTTTACTTAACTCAAATTCACTCGTTACACTATTCAAAAATCCAAAGGAACCAAATCACAGGATAACGACGACATAGCATTGAATAACGCGACATAAAGGCGATCACACCTGAGACAGGTCTGTGAGGTTGCCACATGTAACTTATTTACCCTCAATAATTGCATGAATAAACAATAAAAGCGCATAAGAAAGAATTTCTTATGCTTAAAACATATTCTCTTTGCCAGGATATTTGGGTCCGTAAATTAAAAATTATGTCTATCCAACTTAACCTTCAAATGGTCAGAAGTGGTTTACGTCCACTAAAAATAACCCCGATAATTATTTCCGTGCTAATCATTGCATGTGTTAATATTTTGAATGCAAAATATAACGCTGTAATCAATCGGACATTTGTATTTTTCATGATCATGCTTTCATTACGATGCATACAGCATGTTTTTTTCAGAAATATTCTGGCCGCTTTAATTTTGATACCTGTTGCAGCTGATATCACTCTTCAATTACATGTCTGGAATAATTACAGCTCAGAATTTAGTTATGGATTTGCGTTAAGTATTTTGAATACCACGCCCAGTGAAGCGGTAGCGATGCTGAGATTGTATTGGCGCGACTGTGTGACGTTCTTTACACTAGTAATGTTTTTTATTTACTCTATAAACACTGGCGCGAGGCCTGTACCCTATCGATTTCGTCACTACCCAATAGTTATTTTGGGATTAATAATTTTCTTTTTGTTTTCACAAGCATATCTCCACCAGATAAGAAAAAGTAATGTTGAAAGTCTGGTACAACGAGTCATCAGCTCCACTCCAGTAAGTACCGGAAAAGAGTTTATGCAGGCTATACAAGATAACGCCATAATTTCTGATATCGGGACAAACATTCCTAATTATAAGATAACAGTAGCTGATACAGGAATTGAAAATTATATACTGATCGTCGGGGAATCTGCGCGTGCGTTAAACATGGGGATTTATGGATACGCAAGGGATACCACACCTGAACTCATTAAACAAAAGAAGCAACTTTTACTGTTTCATAACGCGATTGCGCCTGCACCGGTAACAATCATGGCAGTCCCCCTGGCACTTACAGTTGACTCAGTGCAAGCCCGTAACCCTCGTAACTACAGCGATAATATTATTAATATTACAAACCAGGCTGGCTATGACACATACTGGTACAGTCGCCAGGGAAATGGCGGTGCGCATAACAATATAATTACCGGGATTGCCATGAATGCACATCAGCATGAATGGGTAGAGGATGGCTATGATGAGGCGTTGCTACCGTTATTGCATAAGGCATTACAGAAACCAGGTAAGAAACTTATTGTCCTGCATTTATATGGCAGTCATGAACCTTCCTGTGAACGTTTTCCAGAAAGTGATACAGTCTTATTTGGTCAGAATAAAGCTGACGATTGTTATGATAATTCAATTCGCTATACTGATAAACTGATGGGTAATATATTCAATGAACTGGAAAACACTCGCTCATCAGTCATGTATTTTTCCGACCATGCGCTGATCCGCGATCCTGCACGCTCTGTAGTTTATTCTCATGGTGGTGTCAGACCGCCTAAAGAGGCATTGCAAATCCCCATATATATTTGGTACAGCCATTTAGTCGATGAAAAAATAAAGTTCACTGGAGATTATAATACTCCGTGGTCTTCCGATGATCTTAATACTCTTGCCGAATTATGGCTTGGCATTCATCGTCAGGGTAGTGCGAAAAAGTCTATGAAATCCTGGTTAATAAACTACCAAAAAGAGATTTTCGTCATGGATACCACAGGTAAAAAATACAATTGGAATGATGTTCGTTAATGCTGAAGCGTTAGCAAAACTGGTCATCAAATGACCAGTTTTGCAGAAGAACTTAAAAACGATAACCCGCAGAGAACATAAACACCCACGGATCGAGGCGTACACTATCTCGCTGCTGGACGCCACCCATTTTATAGCTTGCGGTGGTGTCGATATCCATGTACCAGACCGACATGTTAATCAGCCAGTCGCGGTTAATCAGATAGTCCATACCGACTTGCCCTGCCGCACCCCAGGAATCTTTCAGGCTCAGATCCGATAATCCGGTTTTTTTGCCGTTATCGTTAAAGCTTTCGTCGAAGAAGGTCGTGTAGTTCACACCAACACCAACGTAAGGACGCAGTTTGCTGCTGGAGTCACCGAAGTACCACTGTGCCATTAGCGTCGGCGGTAAGTGGTGGACAGTGGCAATATCGCCCGTCGCGGCAGTCCCAATTTTATGACGGAACGGCGTGGCTGCCAGTAATTCAACACCGATATTGTCGGTTGCCATGTAGGTGAATGTCAGCCCCAATTGGGTGTTATTGCTGACATCAAAGCCGCCCAGGCTTCCCAGCGTCCCCCCCGCACCTTCCGTCGGCCTGACGGTGGCAGAACCCGCACGAATAAAGAATTCTCCAGCCTCATGCGCAAATGCGTTACCAGAGAGAAGAGTTGTTAAAGCCAATGCTGCAACTGTTAATTTTTTCATGTCCGCTCCATCGTTATGGTTATAAAAGCGGAACAAATATACCCACATTGGAGTAATAAGTGATCTTACCTGGATCACATTGACTTTGATAATTTAACATTTATTGATCCAGATTAAGTTAGAACTTGCATACAAAATCCTGGTTAAGTTAATTCAGATCAATTTTGATATATTTTCGCCATGCAAGTGTTCGACACCCGCTGATGATAAGCGTTGCTTATTTGCCCATGATGCGCAGAGAACAACCAGGGTTCTTGCATAACGCTGAAGTCATAGCCAAAAATTACCGGAGCTTTACAAAGATATGCCTTTCCATACATCGTGCGATGCTGCCACTGTAGAGTTATCCAGGGTACAATTGCCCGCAAATGAACACCTGCAAAACTCAAGGAGAGTGCATGTCTATCACGGCGAAATCCGTTTACCGTGACACGGGAAACTTTTTCCGTAATCAATTCATTACCATCTTGCTGGTATCGTTGTTGTGCGCGTTTATCACAGTGGTGTTAGGGCATGCCTTTTCTCCCACCGACGCACAAATTGAGCAGCTCAGTGAAGGGGATCAGTTAACCAGTAGCGTGGGTCTGTTCGATCTGGTACAAAATATGACCCCGGAGCAGCAGCAAATTCTGCTACGCGCTTCCGCGGCGTCGACATTTTCAGGCCTGATTGGTAATGCCATCCTCGCGGGAGGTGTCATCCTGATGATTCAGTTGATTTCAGCAGGTCATCGGGTCAGCGCGTTACGCGCCATCGGCGCCAGTGCACCAGTGCTGCCCAAGCTGTTTATTCTGATTTTTCTGACTACTCTGCTGGTGCAAATCGGTATTATGCTGGTGGTCGTACCCGGTATTCTGCTGGCCATCCTGTTAGCACTCGCACCGGTGATGTTGGTACAGGATAAAATGGGTGTCTTTGCCGCTATGCGCAACAGTATGCGTCTGGCATGGTCTAATATGCGACTGGTAGCGCCGGCAGTGATCGGTTGGTTGCTGGCAAAAACGCTGCTGTTGCTTTTTGCGCCAAGTTTTGCGGTACTTACGCCGAATGTAGGCGCGGTATTGGCGAATACGCTGAGCAATATGATCTCCGCCGTGTTGCTGATCTATTTGTTCCGCCTGTACATGCTGATTCGCCAATAAACCCTGAACGCATACCGGGCGCATGCCTGGTGCTTTTGATGACGGAATCGATGAATGAAGCAGTTTCTTGATTTTTTACCGCTGGTTGTCTTTTTTGCTTTTTATAAGCTTTACGACATCTACGCGGCGACCTCGGCACTGATTGTCGCGACGGCTGTGGTTTTGATTTACAGCTGGGTTCGCTATCGCAAGGTCGAGAAGATGGCGTTAATCACCTTTGTTCTGGTTGCCGTATTCGGTGGCCTGACTATCTTCTTCCACAACGATGAATTCATTAAGTGGAAAGTCACGGTGATTTACGGACTGTTTGCCGGTGCACTGCTGGTTAGCCAGTGGGTGATGAAAAAGCCGCTGATTCAGCGCATGTTAGGCAAAGAGCTAACTCTGCCGCAGCCGGTGTGGTCGAAGCTTAATGTCGCCTGGGCCATCTTTTTCATTCTGTGTGGTCTGGCGAATATCTATATCGCTTTTTGGCTGCCGCAGAATATTTGGGTCAACTTTAAAGTATTCGGCCTGACAGCCCTGACCTTATTCTTCACGCTGCTGAGCGGTGTCTATATTTACCGCCATCTGCCGCAGGAAGATAAATCGTAATACATGTTCGCCAGATCAACCGATCTGGCGAATTTTTATCCCCACACGTTCCTCATTGCCGTTAACCCGGCTTACTTGCGCTCCACACGCCGCATCCCTCTGTTCTCAGCGCGTAAATTCTAGTAGCATCGCGCCTGTAATCTTTCTCTATAGTCGGTTCAACAATGACAACAACGAATAATACTCCCCAAGGTGAGTTGGTTTTACGCACTCTGGCTATGCCTGCCGATACCAACGCGAACGGTGATATTTTTGGCGGCTGGCTGATGTCACAAATGGATATAGGTGGCGCTATTCAGGCCAAAGAGATCGCACATGGTCGTGTGGTAACGGTGCGCGTTGAAGGAATGAGCTTTTTACGCCCGGTTGCCGTAGGTGATGTGGTTTGTTGCTATGCGCGCTGCGTGAAGCGCGGGACGACTTCGATCAGCATTAATATTGAAGTCTGGGTGAAGAAAGTTGCTTCAGAACCTATCGGCCAGCGCTATAAAGCCACCGAAGCCCTATTTATCTATGTTGCCGTTGATAAAGACGGTAAGCCTCGCCCAATCCCTACCCTGGGCTGATAAGTCACGATAGCATCGCCATCCGGCAATCACACAATTCATTGCTTATTGCCGGATGGCGGCGAACCGCCAAATCCGGCTTGCGCCTTATTCGATCTGCGTTGCGCCGTTCAGACGGAACACGATATTCACTACCAGTCCGGAACCTGGTTTACCGGCCTCATAGCGCCATCTGCGCATCGCATTTTTTACTTCACGCTCAAACATATTCGCCGGCTGCGCGGACAGAACTTCCACATTTTCGACGCGCCCGTCTGGCGTCACGTCAAATTTGACCTTAACGCGCCCTTCTATGCGCAGAGCCTGTGCTCGCGCCGGATACTGTGGCTGATTTCGGCTTAAAGCCCGTGGGCCAGATGGCGCACTCACCGCGGGTTTACTGGTTGCCGGCGCGGTACTGGTCGTTGGACGCGCTGGCGCCGTGTTTTCAAACGGGGACGCCGGACGCGGCTCTGCTGGTTTAGCATCACGTTTGGGCTGCTCTACCACTTTTTTCACCGGTTTTGGCTTCGGTTTAGGCTTGGGCTTCGGTTTTTCAATCACTACCGGCGCCTCTTTTGGCGGCTCCGGGATCGGCTCTGGTTCCGGTTCAGGCTCGACGACGGGTTCCGGCGGCGGCTGAACGGCCTGAGGTGGTTCGAGATCGGCAGGCGCGACCATCGTAACGGAGATCGGCTGCGCTGGCGCAGGCAGTTCAATAACCTGATGTACCGAGGTATACAATAGACCCGCCACTACAGCACCATGGATGCCGACGGAGAGTAACGTTGGCCAGGGAAAGCGACGAGGTAAATCAAGGGTCATTGTATTGTAGCTATTCGGCATTGTAGCATTAGCCATAACGTTTATAAGTTCATCTTTAAATGATAATCAATTGCATGGGAGTTTATCACCTTGAGACACGCAATAACATACTTGAGATTCTCATCAGCCATACAAGGTGTTGAAGGTGCTGATTCAACCAGACGACAAAACGACCTGTTCAAGCAGTGGCTGAAGAAGAATAGCGATGCTCAAGTAGTAGCATCTTTCAGTGATGAAGGTCTATCCGGTTACAAAGGTAAGCATCTTACTGGTCAGTTTGGTGACATGTTAGCCCGTATTGAGTCTGGGGAGTTTCCAGAAGGTACGATTTTGCTTGTTGAGAGTATCGACCGTATAGGCCGCTTAGAGCATCTTGAAACAGAAGCCTTGATGAATCGCATCTTAGGCAACGGGTTAGAGATTCACACGCTACAAGATGGTCTTATCTACACAAAGGATGCTTTAGCCGATGACCTTGGTATAAGCATTATCCAGCGTGTCAAAGCCTACATAGCGCATCAGGAGAGTAAACAGAAGTCTTTCCGTGTTAGTCAGAAGTGGGCACAACGTGCAAAGCTTGCCCTTGCTGGTGAACAACGTCTTACAAGAAATGTTCCTGGATGGATTGACCCCGACACTTTCAAGTGCAATGAACACGCTGAGACTGTAAGACTGATTTTCAAGCTGCTGTTAGATGGTGAAAGCCTTCATAACATTGCACGTCACCTACAAAGCAACGGCATACCGTCATTTAGCCGCCATAGAGCTAATGGGTTCAGTGTTCACAGTGTTCGTACTGTTTTACGCTCTGAGTCAGTGATAGGCACACTACCAGCATCACAACGTAATGACCGCCCCGCTATACCGAATTACTACGAAGCCGCTGTAAGTATATCAACGTTCAATAAAGCTCAAGAGATTCTCGATAAAAACCGTAAAGGCCGTACACCTGCAAGTGACAACCCGCTAACGATTAACATCTTCAAAGGTCTGTTTAGGTGTCAGTGTGGGGCTAGTGTTCACCCTACCGGAACCAAACGTACTTATCAGGGGGTCTATCGGTGCAATAACCATCCTGACGGTCGCTGTCATGTTCCACCGCTGAAGCGTAAACCGTTTGATAAGTGGATGCTTGATAATTTTCTAGGGATGATTGACGTGGGGAATGATGGAGAATCAGAGCGGAAGATTGCAGCGTTACAGCATGAGGTTGAAATTGTCACATCTCGAATCAAGAAAGCTACCGCCCTACTTCTTGAAATGGATGACATTACAGAGTTGAAAGCACAGGCGAGGGAACTGAACCAGAGGCGCACAGAGCTACAGACCGCGATTGATAGCATGAAGCGTAAAACTTCACTCAGTGACAAGGGATTACCCCAACTCAAAGATGTTGACCTGACAACTAAAGCGGGTCGTGTTGAGTGTCAGTTGATTCTGTCCAAGCATCTAAAAGGGCTTACATTGGGTAAGGATTCGGTAACTGTAACGCTACAGAATGACACTGAAATAACCGTTCCTACAGACCCGCTACCGCTAAATGATGGTTCACCAATCTTTGAAATTGCTGAGAAAGATTTATTAGAGATAGACGGTTTTCAGTTGTGACTTACAAGGGGCTTCATAGCCCCTTTTTCATTTCTAGTAAGTACCGCGCTTGTTAGGATTCACAGAGTATTTCTTCAACGCTCTACCCGTCCCGCTATTCAGCGCCCTTGAAGCTTGCTCGTTAGCAGAATCTGAGAAGGTGCTTGTACCACCTTTGACGGTAACGTTCTTAGAACACGTTACACGGGCTTGTAGCTGTTCGTTAGTAAGTTCACTTGATGAATAACTGTAAAGCTCTTTGCAAGCTAACATAGCGCTTCCAAGGCTCGTTGTTGTGTTACCAGTGTTCTTTTTAGATGTTGTACCACCATCATTTGTAGTGGCTGTTTTACCAGTAGCTGCTGAAACGTCTGTCTGACCAACTACAGCTTTAAATTCAACACCTTGGAAGGTCATTTGAATACGAAGACCGTTGGTAATAGTGTGTTCTTTACTCGCCTTAAATTGTGTAATTACTGAGTCATCAATCTTGATACCATCCTTACAAACAATAGTGATGATTTGTTTCTGGTCTCTCCACTGTTCAACGGTTGAAATAAACTCTTCAACTAATTGCCCTCGTCGAGTTAATAGAATTGAACCTGTCGAATCAACCACTACAACACCGCTAATAGTGATGGTCTTAGGTGCTCTCTGAACGTTATCTGTGATAGTTTGCCCTGATTGCATAGCTTGAGTCGTCACCATCATAGGGCTGTCATAGTCCATCTGTTCAGTGGCTGTAAGAGCAAGAAAAGATTCTACATCACCTCTAAGGTGAAAATAGATACCATCTTTGCCAGAGTATTTAAATTGTGCCATTTGAGTATTCCTTCTTAGTGATGCGCTACGTGAATACACCTGAGTAGTTATAGGCATCAGATTTTATTTTTCACGTAGCACATCGTTAAATAAAGATTAATAGATTGCCGTGTGTGGCGATAAAGATTAGTAGCTCTAACATTATTCACTCTCTGGATATGATGAGTTAAGTAAGGTATCTTCCTGCATACGGTTTACGTGTGATGTTGTTCTTTCATCAATCACCTTTCCATCAAGTACCGTCTGAGTAGTGATATTGATTGTTTGAGGCTGAATATTCACTATAGGCTTAATGATTGTTTTTAAATCCTGAGTAAATGTATCCACTCGACCTTTTAGATTATCTAAAGCCTCTGGTGAAATAACCTGTTCAGGTGCTTTTGATTTACCCTGAAACATAGCCCACAATACAGCGGCTAAAGAGTTCATATCACCCGTTAAGGCTTGGTCTGTAGGTTCAACTTTAGCCCTTACTTTATCCATCGGGTTATCAGACTTATTCATCTGTCTTTCATAGAGTGGTTTAACAATGGAGTTAATAACATCTGTGGTCATACCGACAATCATCACTCGTGTAATTGCATCAGCTACAGATAGCTTCCCTTTACCACCTTCAACACCAACACCAGTACCAGTACCAGTACCAGAGCGTGAATTAATTCTTCCCGCTACTGTATTTGCTACATTTCCAAGGTTTGTAATAGCTCTGGTTAAATTCCAGATACCACCTACAGCACCAATCCCAGACCTTACAGCGACAATTCCAGCAAGCCCCTTTAAGGAGTTTAACAGACCATTAGCAAGACCATCAGCTAAAGTTTTTTGTGTATCGTTTAATTCTCGGTAGAGTAATGTCACCCTGTCAAAGTATCCCTGTACCTTGTAGCTAATCGTTGTTAGGTCATCTACACCGTTTGACATGCTTTTCATCAGGTCACCAAAAGTTTGACCAAGAGTTTTAGATGAACCACCTAATGAACCAAGTAAATTAGTTAGTGACCTTGTAAAGTCTGTTAAACCTTCCTGTGAACCGTCGAACATAAGAGCTAGATTGTTATTCCATGAATTAGAAAGACGTCCCAACTGTGTCTGAGTGGAGTTAATAATCTTTTCCCATCCACCTGCCTTAGCAATCATATTACCCATTTCAGCGGATACTTTAGGAAGAACATCTTTAGAAAGAACTTTACCGTTCTTCATAGCTGCATCTAGTTGCTCGGTAGTCATTCCAAGGCTTCTGGCGAATAACTGAAAAGCACCCGCCATTCTGTCACCTAGCTGACCTCGTAATTCTTCAGCCTGAATCTTTCCTTTAGAAGCCATCTGCTCGAAAGCTTTTAGAATCCCGTTAATCTCATCAGTGCTTAAACCCATTAGTCGGGATGTACCAATCACATTACTAAATAAGGATTCTTTCTGGTCTGTGTTCATATCACCAGCACCAGCGGAAAACTTAGCAAAGCTACTTAATGTTTCAATCTGGTCTACACCTGTATTATTAGCAAGATTCTTAACGAAGTCTGTAGCTCGCTTAGCACCTTCATCGCCTAAAACAAATTGTGCTGCTCGTTGTGACGCTTCTTTCTTTAAGCCAACTGTCATAATCTTTTGATAAGCAGCCAAAGCACTTTGAAAAGTATAAATAGCTGTACCTGCTTTAATTGCACTTGAAGCTAATACATCTAAACCATTCGAAGCATGTTCACTGTGATTATTTTTGCTGGTGGCCTTGTTAAACTTAGAAAGCGTTTCACGAAGAGACTGATTTAGTTTTGCAAGTTCAGTATTAAACTTTTCACTTCCAAGGTTACTAGCTTTACCACTCAATGCATAATATTGTGAACGGATATATTTCTGCATAACGGGGTCAAAGCCTTTAAGCTTACTCATATTCGCACTATGCGCCGCTGTGATTGCTCGACTTCCGCTAATTCTTGGTTGCCTTGCTGCTTTAACCGTTTCTTCAACCTGAGTTTTAAAACGAAATGCCTTGGAAGATTTAGCTCTTGCCTCTAAGCGGTTAAAAGTCTGGTTAATCTTCTTTTCCATATTCCCTAAAGAAGCTGTTAAATCCTTACCCATGCTCTTTGGATTAACTTTAAACGCTTTATTTAAATTGCGTTCAATTTTTTGTGCTGACTGCATAGCGAGTTTTTCAACTCTTTGCAATCCTTTAATAACGTTTTCGTTAAAGCCTAGCTCAACGATAAACGAATCAACTGTAAACTTGCTCATTCATATTTTCACCTCAAATCTTATATACAAAAAAGGGAGAAACCACCGAATAACATCGATAATCTCTCCCGTATTAGTTTGACCCAACCAATTCTTATTAGAAGCTTAATGGTAAACGTAAGTATAAATCCCATCTTCACCTAAAATCTGTGCGTCACATGGTAATTTATCCAAGCACCACGAAGGAATCTTACGTACCTTTGCTTTATGCAAGGTGATAACTTGACGCCTGCTTTTAATTCGTAGTTTTGGCTTGTTTGGTTGTTGTTTTAAACTTTCACAAACAGACTTAATAACTTCATAGCGTTGCTGAAAATCAATCATTATCACCTCATAATTCAATTTTCCACCTCAAATAGCCTTTGCGTATTTCTGAGAAATCTTCGTTAACTGCTCAATATCAGCCTTTAGAGCAATCTTCTTAGCATTCTCGTATTCACTAACAAGCTCTTTCATAGCTTTAAGGTGGTTAGCAAGTTCTTTCTTGGCAGAATCAATCCCCTTGTTACGGGCTTTTAAGATATTCTGTTTAGCCATCTCATTTAGTTCTTCCTGAGTTTTGTCAGTCATATAAATGAAGGAACCACTACCACGAGAAGCTTTAACAATCTTAGCGACCCTAAAACCTTCAGGAATATTATTAATCACGTCTGCAATTTGCTCAGGGAAAACGCCGTAACCATCATTATCTTCATACTGGAAATAAATATATGGCTTTTGTTCAATTTCATCTTGAATTTCAAAATCAGTAGATTCAATAGCTGCCTGAAGCTGAGTAACCTTGTCATAAGTAGCATCAAGCTTAATACGCTGTGATTTCAGCAGTGGGTAATATTCACGCTCAAGATTTAACAGTGCATCACCCTTACATACATCCGGCATATCTACCACTTCAGGGTAGACATTGATAATCTCATTCGGAAGTCTTGATTCTTTCTCTTGCTTTTCCTGAATAAGCTTATCTGCTAAATCTTCTTGCATTCTTAAAAGTGGATGTGAATCACCGTTTAAATTAACTCGTTCATAAGCTGGTTGTCTGCTATCAGCTTCTCTTTCATGTTCATTCCTAATCATTTAATTCACCTCGTTGTCTATTTATTTCATGTTTCATAGAAGCACCCTCAATAGCATTCGTGGAGGTGAATCTGAAGCGAGTGAGTCGCTATCAAAGGTGCTTTTATCAAACTGAAAAGCCCTAAACAGTTTTCTGTAAAGGGCTTGATGAATTTTCTTATAAACGTTTCGAAAGCAGGCAAATACTTTCTTCAAAGGCTCTCTAATAAAAACCCTTGAAGAAAAGCCCTAATCAATCTTAGGGCAAATTAAATATACCTGTAGGATATATAAGGAGCGTAAGCAATAGTTCTTAGAATAGCCTCTCAAGCGTGGGACTTAAAAGGCTATGAAAGCAAGCATTGCACTTACCAGAATATCCAATCCACTAGATGTTTTGTTAAAAGAAAATAGAGAGAATTGCTCTCCCACACTTAAAATTATGGCATATTTGAGGTTATTTGTCAACATGCCTTTAACAATCTGGTAACATCAATTTGTATTAGCTGCGTTACCAATCAGGCAGCCAACCAGTAAACCAAGCATTGTCCAGAGAATAACAAGCGTCATTGCATCACCTTGCTGTAAGGGTTTAATTCATTCTGATAGGTCAGGAATACATTCAGCTTCAGTAATTGCTCAGGGCTTAAATCAAGTCGATTGCATTCATCCGTGATAAAGCTCTTATTGTGTGGGTCTGTTACTACCAGCCTGTGAACATAGTCACCAATCTTAATTGTGTTGATGGTGTGTTTGTCGATACAACTTGAAGCTTCAAAGCAATTCATGAAATGCACGTTAAACCCTGACCTGTTCAGGTCAATCAACCAATTCATAGTTTCCTGGTCAATTAATACTGTCATTGGATAATTCATTTTTAAAATCCTTTCTGTATCGCATTCTGAGACGTTTTAACCCCCTTTTCAGGGGCAGGTAATGTCTATATACCACCCACCCTAAATTGAGGGGTAAAAATCGCTTAGAATGGCGCTGAGAGCGCCTGAGAGAGCTAAAATCGTTTTTGTTCAAATGTCTCGGACTTGTATTAGGTATCAGGAAGCACCTTCACCCCAATAACCTAATTCAACCTTGTGTTTCTCAAACCATCCCGGTGTAACTGCTGTTCTTAGTGTTTCGTTTGGGCTGGTGGCTTTAATGAAAATATCTTTGGGATTGTGAATGTCACCGAATCCATTTTCTTTAATAAGAAGGTCTGAAACGTACTCAATCATTTTATCCGTGTGGTAATTAAACGTGATGCATAGCATTAAACCTCCATAGATAACTTGTGAATCTTGATACTCATCAATCGGGCAATATCAATCTTAAAGCTGTTTAGTCCCTTCAGAATATCTAAAGCATCCTGAGTAATTCGGATATGTTTACGACCTTTAGAAACTGGATGCTTTAACAAATCCGATTCAGTGACCTCTTTAGTAATTGCAAGTTGCATAACAGTTTGATGAGGTAGGTTGGTTGCTTGTTTAATTCTGTTAAGTTCGTTAAAGGCTTCTTCTGAAATCCTTGTAAGTGTGTGTCTGTTCATTTTAAAATCCTCCTAAAATTAGATAAGGGTCAAATTCAAAGTCTGTTTGTTCGTTTTCCATTGGTTCGATATTTCCAACGGTAATGTGATGTTCAACAATGCTAATTAATTTCGCGCACATCACAGCAAGCAACGCACAATAGGCATCAGTTGGTAGTTCATGGCTAAGTCTGGTTGCTTGACGCTGAAGATGATTTGTCACAGTGGATGAGTTAATTTCATCAAGATTCTTTAGAAGATAAAATAGTTTTTTGTTATATTTCGGGTGACCTTCACTTCTACAGAATCCAATAAAAATATCATCAAGCTTGCTTGGTAATTGCTCGTAGCTGTCAAAGTTAGCCAGATAATTTTTAACAGTATTCTTCGTGCTCTTTCTGGTTGGCATATAACGGTTCCTCGGTGTAATTGCCCGAATTACTTCGTCAATGCCTTTGCGTTCTGCTCTGGTGAACTTGGGTACTTCGTGGCTGGTGGGGGTGTCTGTGTAAGCGTAGGAGTTGTGTTTGTTGCGTTCTTTTGATGCCTGAAGCATCGCTCTAAATCCTGCATCGTTCATTCATATTCTGACCCTCATAAGATGTTATTATTCTGTTAACTCAATACATATAATACTAGCATTTTCAAGGGCTAATGTCAAGTATTTTCGTAACAATTTCTTAACATTTGTGGTATAATGGGTTTATGAGAGAGGAAAAATATGAAGCGTGGCTATCGGGAATGGTCACATGTTTTGCATTGCACACAGAAGGTACATTGAATGTTTAACCTCCCTCAAGAATTGGGGTCATCTGATTTATGGGCTGGTGGGGGTATGGGTCTGTTCGCAGGCTTACTGCTTCGCTATGTCATTGTCAGGGTGTTCATCGTGTTTCGGTTATTCGGTCGTGAATGGTCGTTTGACTTGAAAGACAGAAGTCGTGAAGACAACCACCAAGACCCGTCTTAACCCAATCACTCCCGCCTCTGAAATATTTTTAGCTGGTGGGTAGTGAAACCTCTTGACAAAGCCGGAAAGCTGTATATTTCAGTTAGTCACATCAAGCTATCAAGTTGACAGTTTCTAGAAAAAACCCTTATTAATCAATGAGCTGTAATTAGCCAATATAATAGCTGTTCAGCTTCTTCACAGAGAATTTCAAAGGTTAACTTCACCCATAGAGCGACACCCCAGAAAGGGAAGCTCCCTTCCTAACCGACCTCTTAGCACATACCTTAAATACTGGTTTAGCATTTAGTGCTATTTATTAGGTTTAGCACTTTTTGCTAAAGACAGACCTCTTGACAAATGTTAAGATTTTTGATATACCCCTCTTAACAGACTCTTAAGAAGCTTTGAAAGGTCTGTTTAACAGGTCACTACCTTCGGTTTCATGGTTCTCTTCTTTCTAGGTAGTTATCTGTTAAGTTCTTTTCAGTATCTCTTACAGTCACTGTTAAGGCAGAACCTACCTTCGGTTTCATGGTTCTCTTCCTCCCGTTAAACACTCTTATCAAGCCCTTTGCATAATCACTACCAAGAATCTTACAAGATACTATCCAGACCTCTTGTAGTTGACCTGATACAGAAACATTACAGACATGCTCTCTAGGTTCTGTGTATCTCATTTAGTGGGAAGAGAGGGATATGGTAACCATAGGGATCCCTCACGTTATACAGGCTTCTATGCTGGTTAAAATCTATACAGGAAATAT
The DNA here is from genome assembly GCF_019584005.1 of Citrobacter sp. EC_71. Classification (NCBI taxonomy): domain Bacteria; kingdom Pseudomonadati; phylum Pseudomonadota; class Gammaproteobacteria; order Enterobacterales; family Enterobacteriaceae; genus Citrobacter; species Citrobacter sp. EC_71. The sequence goes on along the minus strand of NZ_VDAY01000004.1, from coordinate 232,188 downwards.
CCAGATTCTGAAAATTTTTATAAAATCGTAGTAGCCCCCTTTGAATCTCATCTTTCCCGAATCTTCGAAAATATCTGTATGTCTGCTAAGTACCCGTCACTACGTCTAAGCCGTCCCCCTTGCAAAATCTCAAAATATCATTGACCTTCTATGTGAATTGCTATAAAGGCGTCTCCATCTCTTAAGCGTACCGATATAGCATACTAAAAAGGTATAGCTAAGCCCCTGTAAAAACCGTACCGATTAGCCTTGTAAAACACCTTATCGGTACGATATACTCAATCCATCAAATGAGTAAGGCATATGAGTATATTATGGGCAACATTGGCTATATTCGAGTTTCATCAGTACAGCAAATTACAGACCGTCAACTTGAAGGGGTCACACTGGATAAGGTATTCATTGACAAGGCATCTGGAAAGAATACAGACCGACCACAACTAAAAGCTATGCTCGACTATGTTCGTGAAGGTGATGTTATCCATGTACATGACCTGTCACGTTTAGGGCGTTCTACCGTGGATGTACTAACGCTGGTGGATAAACTCTCACAGAAAGGTATCAAGGTTCACTTCCACAAGGAAGGTCTGATAACTGGTGACGATAACCCCACGTCTAAGATGATTCTCACAATCTTTTCAGCGGTAGCTGAAGCTGAACGTAAGATGATGCTTGAGCGTCAACGAGAGGGCTATGAAGCTGCTAAAGCTGCTGGTCGTGTAGTTGGAAGGGGTAACGGTAAAGCGGTTGACAGAGAAGGTATTAAGGCCGCTCTGGCTGCTGGTCAGTCAATTGCTAAAGTAGCTGCACAATTCAACGTTGCTAAGTCAACTGTGCAGCGTATTAAGTCTGAAGCATAACTATTCGTTTTCAAGGCTTGATGCTTTACCCATTTCATCAAGAGACTTTTGTGTTTGATAAGTGCTTCTGGCTTCATCAAGAAGACTTTTGTTCACTGATTCTTTGACCAATGACCTAAAATCTTCGTCTGTATACTTGCCGGAATCCACACCTTTAACAATGTCCTCTATTTGGACAATCAACTGAAGAGATGCTTCTATCTGACTTTGAATCTGTGAACGTTCTGATTTCAATTGAGCAACTTCCACTTCAATGCTCATCATGTCCTCCCGTAAAGATTCCACTCTTTCTTCCATCTCTTTAGTATTTATTTTTTCCCTCTCCTTCTCCTGCACGACTTTCTCGATTTCCAGATTCTGCTTTGCTAACTCCATCTCTTCCAGCTTATCAGCCTTAACTTTTCTCTTTATCTTTATTTCAAGCGCTTTTGACTGAAGCCACATAGAGGCTTGATTTATGTACGGGAAGATAGACGACAACACGAATCCAACCAAGCATGGGAGAATTAAGTACCTAATGTAGAAAAAATCAGATGCGGTAATCTGGTGAATACGGACTTCCACCGGAGCCTTGCTAAGGCACATCACTGCAATGTGTTTCCAGTTAAATCCTATCCACGAAAGAATGATATATCCCCATAATGGGCTTGACAGTCTCTCTTTTAGTCCCTGCATAGTTGAACCCACAACACTATCTTCACTCATCTTATCACCACTTAAAGTTTTGAAATCGAGGGTAATGTTATAGTGAACAGCTTAATTTAGGGAGTGAATTTTATTGCAGCAATCGTTATATAGACCTGTATATGACACTTTTTAAGAGTCGAGAGAGGGACGACTAACACCCGCTACAGTTCCCTAAACAGAGGCTGTACGGATTCTTTAAAGATATCAATAACTTAGGTTACTTAGCGTTGGTGTAGGGGCTTGGAAAATACTGCATAGATACTGTAGAAAACTGCTTAGATACTTGGAAATATACCGTTAAATTGCATAAACATTCACCTGATAAGACCTGTAAATAACAGGTAACTTAAAGTTGACGCAATCGCTCCTTCAACCTGACCATCAGACCACTCATAGAGTCATAAATCCTCATAAAAGGTCTAGGCTTTGAAAGTGTGTAGAAGTCTTTAAATTTAATCTTCTTCAACTCAGCATTGATATCCATAGAAGTATCGAGAGTTAGGTACACCATATTATATCTAACTGTCACTTCATCCCTTACACGCTGCATGTCTTCAGACAACACACCACGCCTAACAATCTCAGATATTGCGTTGTTAAAATCTCTTGCGTTTTTCCAAAACTCACTGTGTGCATTCATCTGCTTCTCAACCAGTTCAGCAGAGGCTGGACTTAACTTAATATCCATTGCATCCATTAGCAGATATGAGGATACAAAATGGTCAAACTCTTCTTTGGTCTTGTAGAGATTTGCTTTCACTTCCCAGAATTGCTCATTACTTATGATTTCAGGATTGGGTGACATCAGACCTTCCTGATTCTGGAATACTCGATTCGACTCTTCAGCATAACGCAGGATTTTTGAGTATCTTTTATGCAGGTCATGAACCTCTCTAAAGAAAGATTCAGCATTATCCAATCCTTTATTTTTTAACCAATCATTAGCTTTTAATGCAGCCCATACAGCAGTACCAGCCATAGTGATATCAGCTATCGTGCTTAAGATGTCGGTAGTGTTGCTCATCCTTTCATGCCCTGAAAACTCAATCGGTTAACTATCTTAACGCTCTGGGGAGTTGTAAGGAACATCAATTGAAGATGATGTGAGATGAACATCTAAAGAAAACCGAATAGACTTCATTCAAGGGTCATTGAAGTCATAATCGTTTCAGTTAAAAAACCAGGCCCTGATTTTAAATGCAAATAGCAATCATATTCAATAAGGTCTGGACGGTAAGCTGCATTTAAAACACGATTTTATGTAAAAAAACCTTCATGACAATGTGGTCTTAACAAATCCGTTATCTTTACGTTGCAGTTGACATGCCTTTCCAATAACGTAATTAACGACTTTTACCGATTAAGGAGCTCTACCCGTGCTGTACGTTATTTATGCTCAAGATATCGCAGACTCTCTCGACAAACGCCTTTCCGTGCGCCCTGCTCATCTGGCCCGTCTGCAACTCCTGCATGACGAAGGACGACTGCTCACGGCAGGACCGATGCCAGCCGTTGACAGTAACGATCCAGGTGTCGCGGGTTTTACCGGCTCGACGGTGATTGCAGAATTTGAATCTTTAGAAGCAGCGCAGGCGTGGGCAGAAGCCGACCCCTATGTGGCTGCTGGCGTGTACGCACAGGTTTCTGTGAAACCCTATAAGAAAGTATTTTAAAAACAGAACGAAAGCAGACATTGGGCACCACCAGCGGTGCCCTTTTGAGATCAGATACTGTGGATTGCAAACAGCAACGAGTTACGTTGATGATTCAGAATACACTTTCTGATGGTATGGATACGCATGTTACGACGCGATTGTCCTTCAAGCCAACGTGCTTTACGGCGGCTAGCCTGACGCTGCATCCGCCAGCGTCCCACTTCCGTTCTACTACGCTTCATGTTAACTACTCTTCCAGTCACTGAGCGGCCATTATAACGCCACACCGAATGCAGACCAGAGGTTTTCCCGTGTTTTTATTTGCCAGATTTATCCTGATGCGTAAACTCTTAACAATACGCTTTCAAAAGGATTTTTAAATTTATGACAACCTTCTACACCGTGGTGAGTTGGCTGGTCATTCTGGGTTACTGGGTACTCATTGCTGGCGTCACATTACGCATTCTAATGAAGCGACGCGCAGTGCCCTCCGCAATGGCATGGCTGTTGATCATCTATATACTGCCATTGGTAGGGATCATAGCTTATCTGTCCTTCGGTGAACTCCACCTGGGTAAACGCCGCGCCGAACGCGCCCGGGCAATGTGGCCTTCCACGGCCAAATGGCTGAACGACCTCAAAGCCTGTGAACATATTTTTGCACAGGAAAACAGCAGCGTTGCTTCTTCATTATTTAAGCTGTGCGAGCGTCGTCAGGGAATCGCCGGCGTTAAGGGGAATCAACTGCAACTGCTCACCAGTTCCGATGACGTGATGCAGGCGCTGATCCGTGATATTCAACTGGCGCGTCATAACATCGAGATGGTGTTCTACATCTGGCAACCGGGTGGTATGGCCGATCAGGTTGCCGAATCGTTAATGGCGGCCGCCAGAAGAGGCGTTCACTGCCGCCTGATGCTGGACTCTGCCGGCAGCGTGGCATTCTTCCGTAGCCCGTGGGCGGCGATGATGCGTAATGCGGGTATTGAAGTTGTCGAAGCCCTCAAGGTTAACCTGATGCGTGTGTTTTTGCGCCGAATGGACCTGCGCCAGCACCGTAAGATGGTGATGATCGACAACTATATTGCTTATACCGGCAGCATGAACATGGTCGACCCGCGCTTCTTTAAGCAGGATGCGGGCGTGGGGCAATGGGTCGATTTGATGGCGAGAATGGAAGGTCCTGTTGCCACCGCGATGGGCATTGTCTACTCCTGCGACTGGGAAATTGAAACCGGGAAACGCATTTTACCCCCGCCGCCGGACGTCAATATCATGCCGTTTGAGCAGGCCAGCGGTCACACCATTCACACTATCGCCTCGGGTCCTGGTTTCCCTGAAGATTTGATCCATCAGGCGCTATTAACTGCTGCTTATTCGGCGCGTGACTATTTAATTATGACCACGCCCTATTTCGTCCCCAGCGATGATTTACTACATGCGATCTGTACAGCAGCACAGCGTGGGGTCGACGTCAGTATCATTCTTCCGCGGAAGAATGATTCCCTGTTGGTTGGCTGGGCAAGCCGGGCCTTTTTCACCGAGCTGCTGGCCGCGGGCGTCAAAATCTATCAGTTTGAAGGCGGCTTGCTGCACACCAAGAGCGTACTGGTTGATGGAGAACTGAGCCTGGTCGGGACCGTTAACCTGGATATGCGTAGTTTATGGCTGAATTTTGAAATTACACTGGTTATAGATGATGCCGGGTTCGGGGGCGACCTCGCCGCTGTGCAGGATGATTATATTTCGCGTTCCCGCCTGCTTGATGCCCGATTGTGGGTAAAACGACCTCTCTGGCAGCGGATCGCCGAGCGACTGTTTTACTTCTTTAGCCCGTTGCTGTAAAACGTGCCCATCAGACAGTAAACAGGTAGTCATTATGGATATGGATTTGAACAATCGTCTGACTGAAGACGAAACGCTTGAGCAGGCTTACGATATTTTTCTCGAACTGGCTGCGGACAACCTCGATCCGGCAGATATCATTCTGTTCAATTTGCAGTTTGAAGAGCGCGGCGGTGCAGAATTATTTGACCCGGCGGAGGACTGGCAGGAACATGTCGATTTTGACCTGAATCCTGATTTCTTTGCCGAAGTGGTGATTGGTCTGGCTGATACAGAAGACGGCGAGATTAACGATATTTTTGCCCGCGTTCTGTTGTGTCGCGAAAAAGATCACAAGCTCTGCCACATTCTCTGGCGCGAATAATTAAAAAAAGCTGCTCTCGCAGCTTTTTTACTTTTAGCCCGGTAATTTGCTTCCGCACCGGTTACAAAACTGCGCGCTGTGCTCATGCTGGCTCTGCTGACACTGAGGACATTTACGCTGATTCTGCCGATGCTGGAACGCACTGCTCATATGCGTCGTTATCAAACCTGTCGGGATCGCAATCACGGAATAACCGATCAAAATCAGCACTGACGCTACCATGCGCCCGAGCGGCGTGTGGGGAGTAATATCACCATAGCCGACGGTGGTTACCGTGACAATGGCCCAATACACTGACGCATTCAGCGTACTAAAGCCATATTTGGGCCCTTCTATCAGATACATCAGCGCGCCGAAAACAATCATCAGAATGGCAATAAATGAATAGAACAGGATTAGCTGATGACGGGCGCTTTTTATTGCGCTCCAGAATATACGCAGAGAAGGCATAAAGCGCAGCAATTTGAGAATTCGCAGTACGCGCAGGACACGCATCGCCCGCCAGGCGAAAACATAACTCAGACTGATTTCCGGCCATAACCACATCACATACAGTGGCAAAATGGTGGCAAGATCGATAATCCCCCAGAAGCTAAAGACATATTTAGCGGGATTGGCCCAGCAGCATAATCGCAGCAGATATTCGATAGTAAAGACCAGAGTGATAAAGACTTCCAGCCAGACAAATACGCGCCATTCCTCAAAGGTCAAATGGTATTGCGTCCCGACCCCGGACTCAACGAAGATAACAATCACGCTGAGCAGCGCGAACAGTGCGCACATACCTTCAAAACGGCGCCCCGAGCGTGTGTCTAAATCAAATAATGTACGATAAAGCGTACGGCGAACAGAAGAAACTAAGCCAGACACAAATACCTCACCAAAAAGAAGGGCTGACCTTTGTCAGCCCTCACGATTATAGCGGGTCTACTTTCAGGCAGGAAACGGCGTGTCGAAAACTGCCTTCGAGAACCGGGCGTGTTTTTGCACACTCTGGTCCGGCAATCGGGCAGCGCGTACGGAACACACAGCCCGAAGGAGGATTAATCGGCGACGGCAACTCGCCTTCCAGCAACTGGATAACTTTGTTCCTTTCCATATCCGGATCGGGGATCGGCACAGCAGACATTAGCGCTTTGGTATAAGGATGTAGCGGATTATGGTACACCTCGTCATAGGTGCCTAATTCCACCGCGTGTCCGAGATACATCACCAGTACGCGATCGGAGATATGCTTAACCACCGCCAGATCGTGGGCAATGAAAATTAATGACAGCCCCATTTCACGCTGTAGCTGCTGCAAGAGGTTTACGACCTGGGCCTGAATGGATACGTCCAGCGCAGAAACCGGTTCATCACAGATAATCAGTTTCGGTTCGAGAATCAGCGCGCGGGCAATACCGATACGCTGACATTGGCCGCCGGAAAACTCATGCGGGTAACGGTTAATCAGGTTTGGCAGCAACCCAACCTTCATCATCATTGCCTTCACGCGGTCACGGACTTCCTGCCCCGGCAGTTTCGGATGATAAGTCCGCAGCGGCTCGGCAATAATTTCACCAATGGTCATACGCGGATTTAATGACGCCAGCGGATCCTGGAAAATCATCTGAATATCACTGCGCACCTCACGCCATTCATCAGGTTTCATCCCCAGCAAATCTTTACCCAACCAGGCGACCTTTCCATCAGTGGCTTTCACCAGACCGATAATCGCCCGAGCAAAGGTCGATTTTCCGCAGCCGGACTCCCCCACCACGCCTAAGGTTTCACCTTCATACAATCGCAGGGTCACGCCATCAACCGCTTTGAGGGATTTAGACGGTTGCCAAAACCACTGCTTGCCGTCTTTAATGTCGAAATGGACCTTTAAATCGGCAATTTCAAGGAGTACTTTTCGTTGTTCGATGACCGTATTCATACCAGTTCCTCCACCGGTTTAAAGCAGGCGCGCAGGCGGCCCGGGCTAAACTCTTCCAGTGGCGGAGCACTGCTACAGATTTCCATCGCATGCGGGCAGCGGGGCTGGAATGGACAGCCTTTTGGCAGACGCAGCAGGTTCGGTGGGTTGCCCGGGATAGTCAACATCTCTTCCCCTTCAGCGTCCAGACGAGGTACGGCATTCAGCAAACCAATTGAATACGGATGAACGGGCTTATAAAAGACATCCCGTGCGCTGCCATATTCCATGGTTCGTCCGGCGTACATCACCAGCACTTTGTCACAAATACCGGCGACAACCCCCAGATCGTGGGTGATCATGATAATTGCGGTGTTGAATTCGCTTTTCAGTTCATTCAGCAGCGTCATAATTTGCGCCTGTACCGTAACATCGAGCGCGGTAGTCGGCTCATCGGCGATCAATAATTTTGGTCTGCACAGCAGCGCCATGGCGATCATTACGCGCTGACGCATTCCGCCAGAGAATTCATGCGGATACATTTTCATGCGCTTGCGCGCTTCCGGCATTTTCACCGCATCCAGCATTTTTACTGACTCTTCAAACGCTTCTGCTTTACTCATGCCTTTATGCAGCATGAGAACTTCCATCAGTTGCTCTCCGACCCGCATGTACGGATTCAGAGAGGTCATCGGATCCTGAAAAATCATTGAGATTTGCTCGGCGCGCAGTTTGTTCAGCTCATGCTCCGGTAAATTCAATATTTCACGCCCGTTAAACGTAGCGGAACCTCCGATACGGCCATTCGCCGCCAGCAGCCCCATCAGGGCAAACGCGGTTTGCGATTTGCCCGAACCGGACTCACCCACAATACCCAACGTTTCTCCGGCTCGCAGGGAAAAGTTTAAATCGTTTACTGCAGTAACATCGCCATCGGGGGTGGCGAACGTCACGCGCAGATCCTTAACGTTCAGCAGTGCGTTAGCCTGTTGTTGCGCGAGCGGCGCGGTTGCGGTCTCAATTACGCTCATGGCGGCGCTCCTTAACGGTCTTTCGGGTCGAGGGCATCACGCAGGCCATCGCCAATAAAGTTAAAACAGAACAAAGTAACCACCAGGAAACCGGCCGGGAACAGCAGCAGCCATGGCGATACTTCCATTGAGTTGGCACCATCACTCAGCAGCGCGCCCCAACTACTTAACGGTTCTTGCGTACCTAATCCCAAAAAGCTCAGGAAGGATTCAAACAGAATCATGCTCGGCACCAGCAATGAAGCGTATACCACCACTACGCCCAGCACGTTCGGCACAATATGACGGATAACGATGCGTACGGTAGATACCCCACCCACTTGTGCTGCTTCAATGAACTCTTTGCGCTTGAGACTCAGCGTTTGTCCACGCACGATACGTGCCATATCCAGCCAGGAAACCATCCCGATAGCGACAAAAATCAGCAGAATGTTTTGCCCAAAGAAGGTCACCAGCAGAATCACGAAGAACATGAACGGGAAGGAGTTGAGGATTTCCAGCAGGCGCATCATCACCGAGTCGATTTTGCCGCCGAGATAACCTGACAAAGAACCATATAGCGTGCCAACCACGACCGCCACCAGCGCCGCGGCAATACCGACCATCAGCGAGATGCGCCCGCCAATCGCCACACGCACCAGCAGGTCGCGACCCGATGAGTCAGTGCCAAAGTAGTGCCCGGACTCCATATCCGGCGCGCTGGACATCATTCCCCAGTCGGTATCGAAGTAGGTAAACTGCGACAGCATTGGCGCCAGCGTCACAAACAGCGCAATAATCACCAGCACTACCAGGCTTGCCACCGCCGCGCGGTTATGCATAAAACGTCGACGCGCGTCCTGCCATAGGCTGCGACCTTCAACCTCCAGCTTCTCACTGAAATTTTCCAGCGCCTCGCTGTTTTTCTTACTTAACATCATAGCGAGCTCCAGTATCAGTAACGAATCTTCGGATCGATAACGGCATACAGCACATCGACAATCGCATTAAACACAATAGTCAGCGTACCGACCAGAATGGTCAGACTCAGCACCAGCGAATAGTCGCGGTTTAAAGCGCCATTCACGAACAGTTGCCCAATGCCCGGCAAACCATAGATTGTTTCAATAACCATTGAGCCGGTAATAATGCCGACAAACGCGGGCCCCATATAAGACAGCACGGGAAGCAACGCCGGCTTTAACGCATGGCGGAAAATAATCCGCCGCATCGGCAGTCCTTTAGCTCGCGCGGTACGAATAAAGTTTGAGTGCAGCACTTCAATCATCGAGCCGCGAGTAATACGGGCGATACTGGCGATATAGGCGAGCGATAACGCCACCATCGGCAGGATCATAAATTTCAACGCCCCGCCGTTCCAGCCACCGCCGGGCAGCCATTTCAACGTTATGGCAAATATCATGACCAATAAGGGAGCAACGACGAAACTGGGAATAACCACCCCGGTCATCGCGATCCCCATAACCGTGTAGTCCCAGCGCGTATTTTGCTTCAGTGCGGCGATCACCCCAGCGCTAACGCCGACGAGCACCGCCAGAATAAATGCCGCAGCGCCAAGCTTCGCTGACACCGGAAAACTTGAAGCGACAAGGTCGTTAACCGTGTAATCTTTGTATTTAAAGGATGGTCCAAAATCACCATGCGCCAGCTGTTTCAGGTAGCTGAAATACTGTGTGGAGATGGGATCGTTGAGATGATATTTCGCTTCAATATTAGCCAGCACTTCTGGCGGCAATGCGCGTTCACCGGTGAATGGACTACCCGGCGCAAGGCGCATCATAAAGAATGAAATCGTAATAAGAATAAACAGCGTCGGAATCGCTTCCAGACAGCGACGTAATATGAATTTTAACATTGCCCGTACCTTCTGGCGTGTGCCTTTACACCTCTTCTACCCAGATCTTCAGGTAAAGAGGTGTTAATAGTTCGAAGAAAAAGACACTGTGGGGCAAAATGATTGCCCCACGTCTTGCCATTAATGCTTGATAATATACAAGTCTTTTACATGGATATTATCCATCGGGTCTTTACCGGAGTATCCGCCAACCCATGGTTTCACCAGGCGGGCGTTAACATAGTAATAAACCGGTACAATCGCAGAATCTTTATCCAGTTGCTGCTCCGCTTTCGAATACAGCTCACTACGCTGCGTTTCATCAGTCACTTTCAGGGTATCTGCAATCAGCTTGTCAAATGCAGGGCTCTTATAGTGAACGGTGTTGTTCGAGCTGTCGGACAGCACCATATTCAGGAAGGAAGTTGGTTCGTTGTAATCCGCGCACCAGCCCGCACGTGAAACATCATAGTTGCCCTGATGGCGCGTATCGAGGAATGTTTTCCATTCCTGATTTTCCAGCTTGACGTTAGCGCCCAGATTTTTCTTCCAGATAGAAGCTGCGGCGATAGCCAGCTTCTTGTGCAGGTCTGAGGTATTATACAGCAGGTCAAAGGTCAACGGTTTTTCAGCGGTATAACCGGCTTCAGCCAGCAGTTTCTTCGCTTCTTCATTACGTTTTTCCTGTGACCATTTGAACCACTCTGGCTCGACCAGTTTCGCGCCATCGGTGTAAGGAGGGGTAAAGCTATAGGCAGGCAGGTCGCCCTGATTTTTCACTTTGTTGACGATGATGTCACGATCCATCGCCAGCTTCAGAGCGGTACGAACACGAACATCGTTGAACGGTGCTTTCTGGTTGTTGATTTCGTAGTAATAGGTGCACAGATACGGGTCAACGTGAACTTCGTTCGGGATCTCTTTTTTCAGTTTCTGGAATAACTCGATCGGCATGTTGTTATAGGTCATGTCGATTTCACCGCTGCGATAGCGGTTAACGTCAGTCACTTCAGAAGAAATTGGCAGGTAGGTCACCTGGTTAATAACGGTTTTGGCGTTGTCCCAGTAGTTGGTATTACGCTCAAGCACAATGCGCTCGTTAACCACCCAGTCCTTCAGTTTATACGCGCCGTTAGTGACAATGTTCGCGGGCTGGGTCCACTTATCACCGTATTTTTCTACGGCGGCTTTAGGAACCGGTGAAACGGAAGAGTGCACGAGCAGTTTGTAGAAATAAGGAACAGGTTCGCTCAGGGTGACTTCAAAAGTATGATCGTCAATCGCTTTCACACCGAGATCGGTGACCGGCTTTTTACCGGCGATGATGTCATCAATATTGACGATATGGCCGTACTGCAAATAACTGGCGTACGGTGAGGCAGTATTTGGGTTCGCCAAACGTTGCCAGCTATACACAAAATCTTGCGCGGTAACAGGCGTACCGTCAGACCATTTAGCATCTTTACGCAGATGGAACGTCCAGACTTTAAAATCTTTATTGTCCCATTTCTCAGCCACGCCCGGCGATGGTTTGCCATCGACATCGCTGATTAATAAACCTTCAAACAGGTCCCGGCTAATGTTGGATTCCGGCACACCTTCAATTTTATGAGGATCGAGAGACTGAACTTCCGAACCGTTATTACGCACCAGAGTCTGCTTTTCAGCAAGCTGCACACCCGCTGGCACAACTGCCGCCGTGGCCACATTTCCAGCGATTAGCGCAGTGAGGATCCCCGCAGCGACTAAACTTTTTTTAGTGATGATCGTCATTGTGTTTGTACTCCCTCATTATTATGGCTGGTTTTTTAACCAGACTGTTAATCCTGTCAGGATCCCTGTACGGCACCGGAGATTTTCTGCCGTCAGGTGGTTTATTGTTTTACTGCTTGCTATCACCGACTTTATTTATTCTGGCGATTCGTACGACCGCCTTGCGTCGATTATCTACGTGTCTCCCCTGCCGGAAACACGCTATTACCCTGTTGAGAGAAAGAAATTGAAAATCATTCTCATCAACATCAATTCTTCTGCCAAATACCTGGCCGGAAAGTACCAAATGCGTTTCTTCACCGCCAATACATTTTACAAATTTGTTAACCAATTCTCTTTTATTAGAAATAAATGTTACTAACAAAGGCTTGCGAATGAAAATCCATAACAATAAAACATTAATAATCAACTAATTGCCTGATTAGCATGGTTGACTCCCCTGTCCGGTCTCAACCCCATGCCAAAATGCACATAAATTTAACAATTGGTTATTAATTAGCACATTCATCTAAAAAAAACGCTGAAATAACTAATAACATTTCGATAATCCCACAGCAAGCCCCAGAGTATGATGTTAATAAAATAACAGCAATATCGTGCTCCCTCTGACGCAGCGCTGAGTGTTATATCCATAAAATCAATGAATAACTAAGTCGTTAACCATCAGCATTTTTCATTATTGTTATGCTGATTATCAACGTTAGTGAGAAGTTTTACTGATAATGAAAGGAAGCGGAGCCTGCAGCGGCTCCGCTTGTACTGAAGAAGGAATATCAGGCAAGCAAACCGGGGAAAATGGATTTGATACCAGTAACAATGAATTCAATCCCTAAGGCCATGAGTAACAGCCCCATAATACGCGTAATAACGTTGATCCCCGTTTGCCCCAGCAAGCGCACTAACCACGGCGCCATGCGAAACAGCCCCCAACAACACAAGGCAAACAACGCAATCGCGATAAAAAAGCCAAACAGATTAATCGCACTGTGGTAACGCGTCCCCCAAACGATGGTCGAGCTAATTGCCCCCGGTCCCGCCATCAGGGGCAATGCCAACGGCACCACGCCAATGCTTTCACGAATGGCGGTTTCTGATTTTTCCTGTTTGTTCTGCTTATCTTCGCCAAGTTTGCCACTAATCATCGACATCGCGATAGTCACAACCAGAATACCGCCGGCAATCCTGAACGAATCTATAGAGATACCGAAAAGTTGCAGGATACCGTCGCCCAGGAACAGCGAAGTCCACAGGATGATAGCGACCGACAGGTTTGCCGTGAGATTGGTTTTGTTTCGCGCAGCCGCAGTTTGGTAGCTGGTCATACTGATAAAGACAGGGATGATCCCTACCGGGTTGACCAGGGCAAATAACCCAATAAAAAATTTAAAATAAACAGGAAAATCAAATAGCGTTTGGATCACGGTTAGCTCCGAAGCGTTAGCCGGATAAAATGAGTCATAAAAATTGGAAAAATCCGCGCTGAAGATACGCCTTTTGTCAGCATACTTCACCTTCTATCTGCGTATATCTACGTAAATACGCTACTAATACTTAGTGTTATTAATATGTATTAAATATGCTAATGTGATTAGCATTCACCACCTCAATTTTTTAACACTTACCGAGAAACGCTAAAAGGGCCTGCTGAAAGGTGTCAGCTTTGCGAAATCTTGATCCAGATCACGCAATTACTACTCAGAAGTGAGTAACCTTGCTTACGTCCCCTGGAGGTAAAGCGTAAAAGTTATCTGGCGCTTGCGTATAAGCTCTTTTAGTAAATCAAGGTAAAGTGGACGTTAATTAACCGTTTGATTTTCAAACCGTTACACAAATTTTCGTCGGTCTGTCTATACTCTCGTATCGAGCAGATGATTTACTAAAAAAGTTTAACATTATCAGGAGAGCATTATGGCTGTTACTAATGTCGCTGAACTTAACGCACTTGTAGAGCGCGTAAAAAAAGCCCAGCGTGAATATGCCAGTTTCACTCAAGAACAGGTTGACAAAATCTTCCGCGCCGCCGCTCTGGCTGCCGCAGACGCTCGAATCCCTCTCGCGAAAATGGCCGTTGCCGAGTCTGGCATGGGCATTGTCGAAGATAAAGTGATTAAAAACCACTTTGCTTCTGAATACATTTACAACGCTTACAAAGATGAAAAAACCTGTGGAGTGCTGTCTGAAGACGACACTTTCGGTACCATTACTATTGCTGAACCGATTGGTATCATCTGCGGTATCGTTCCAACCACTAACCCGACTTCTACTGCTATCTTCAAATCGCTGATCAGCCTGAAGACCCGTAACGCCATCATCTTCTCTCCGCATCCGCGTGCTAAAGATGCCACTAACAAAGCTGCTGACATCGTTCTGCAGGCGGCAATCGCTGCTGGCGCGCCGAAAGACTTGATCGGCTGGATCGATCAACCTTCCGTAGAACTGTCTAACGCGCTGATGCACCATCCGGACATCAACCTGATCCTTGCGACCGGTGGTCCAGGCATGGTTAAAGCGGCATACAGCTCCGGTAAACCGGCAATCGGCGTAGGCGCAGGTAACACCCCTGTTGTTATCGACGAAACCGCTGATATCAAACGTGCTGTTGCATCTGTTCTGATGTCTAAAACCTTCGATAACGGCGTAATCTGTGCTTCTGAACAGTCTGTTGTCGTGGTTGACTCTGTATACGACGCAGTACGTGAGCGTTTCGCCACTCACGGCGGCTACCTGCTGCAGGGCAAAGAGCTGAAAGCTGTTCAGGACGTTATCCTGAAAAATGGCGCGCTGAACGCCGCTATCGTTGGTCAGCCAGCCTACAAAATTGCTGAACTGGCAGGCTTCTCCGTACCAGAAACAACTAAGATTCTGATTGGTGAAGTTAAGGTTGTTGACGAAAGCGAACCGTTTGCTCACGAAAAACTGTCTCCGACGCTGGCTATGTATCGTGCGAAAGACTTCGAAGACGCAGTGGACAAAGCTGAAAAACTGGTTGCGATGGGCGGTATCGGTCATACCTCTTGCCTGTACACCGACCAGGATAACCAGCCAGAACGCGTTGCTTACTTCGGTCAGATGATGAAAACCGCGCGTATCCTGATCAACACCCCTGCTTCTCAGGGTGGTATCGGTGACCTGTACAACTTCAAACTCGCACCTTCCCTGACTCTGGGTTGTGGTTCCTGGGGTGGTAACTCCATCTCTGAAAACGTTGGTCCTAAGCACCTGATCAACAAGAAAACCGTTGCTAAGCGAGCTGAAAACATGTTGTGGCACAAACTTCCGAAATCTATCTACTTCCGTCGTGGCTCTCTGCCAATCGCGCTGGATGAAGTGATTACTGATGGTCACAAACGTGCGCTGATCGTGACCGACCGCTTCCTGTTTAACAATGGCTATGCTGACCAGATCACCTCTGTTCTGAAAGCGGCTGGCGTTGAAACCGAAGTGTTCTTTGAAGTTGAAGCTGACCCGACTCTGACCGTTGTTCGTAAAGGCGCTGAGCTGGCTAACTCCTTCAAACCAGACGTGATTATCGCGCTGGGTGGTGGTTCCCCGATGGACGCCGCGAAAATTATGTGGGTTATGTACGAACACCCGGAAACCCACTTCGAAGAACTGGCGCTGCGCTTTATGGATATCCGTAAACGTATCTACAAGTTCCCGAAAATGGGCGTGAAAGCGAAAATGATCGCCGTCACCACCACTTCCGGTACCGGTTCTGAAGTAACACCGTTTGCGGTTGTGACCGACGATGCAACCGGTCAGAAATATCCGCTGGCTGACTACGCCCTGACCCCGGATATGGCGATTGTCGATGCCAACCTGGTGATGGATATGCCGAAGTCCCTGTGTGCGTTCGGTGGTCTGGATGCCGTTACTCACGCTCTGGAAGCTTACGTTTCCGTACTGGCTTCTGAGTTCTCTGACGGTCAGGCTCTGCAGGCGCTGAAACTGCTGAAAGAAAACCTGCCAGCGTCCTACCACGAAGGTTCCAAGAACCCGGTAGCCCGTGAGCGTGTACACAGTGCAGCGACCATCGCCGGTATCGCATTTGCGAACGCCTTCCTGGGTGTATGTCACTCCATGGCGCACAAGCTGGGTTCTCAGTTCCACATTCCTCACGGTTTGGCGAACGCCCTGCTGATCAGCAACGTTATTCGTTACAACGCGAACGACAACCCGACCAAACAGACAGCATTCAGCCAGTACGACCGTCCGCAGGCGCGTCGTCGCTATGCTGAAATCGCCGACCACCTGGGTCTGAGCGCACCGGGCGACCGTACTGCCGCGAAAATCCAGAAACTGCTGGGCTGGCTGGACGAAATCAAAGCTGAACTGGGTATTCCTAAGTCTATCCGTGAAGCTGGCGTGCAGGAAGCTGACTTCCTGGCACACGTTGACAAACTGTCTGAAGATGCGTTTGACGACCAGTGTACTGGTGCTAACCCGCGTTATCCGCTGATTGCTGAGCTGAAGCAGATTCTGCTGGATACCTACTACGGCCGTGAGTACAGCGAAGGTGAAACCACCGCTAAGGCTGAAGCAGTAGCTGCACCGAAAGCTGAGAAAAAAGCGAAGAAATCCGCTTAATTCCTTCAGAAAAGTTTTAGTCTGACTATAAACGGTCCCTTTTCGGGACCGTTTTTTTTGTGCCTTACACGACCAAAATCAGGTAATACCTGACTCAACCACTTGTAAGATATGGCCTGATGAAGATTACTTGCAGGGAGGAAGCCAGGATGGCGTCAGAAGAGCGTGTGACAGGGTAGAGACACGCATGAATAGTTGTGGCCTACCCTGTGTTTATAAGCGCCCAGAAGCGCATAGGGTTAATCGTGGCTGTGTCGTTCTTGTATTGCCGTCAGAGAGCCTTCAGACTGCGCTTGCTTATAATGCTTACGGCATACCGACACATAGCGCTCGTTTCCGCCTATAACCACCTGCTCGCCTTCGTTAAAAGGTCTTCCGGCCTGATCAAGACGTAGCACCATGCTGGCCTTACGGCCACAGAAGCAAATAGTTTTTAATTCAACCAGCTTATCTGACCACGCAAGCAGGTATTCACTGCCGCAGAATAGCTCACCACGAAAATCGGTGCGTAAACCGTAACACAACACGGGAATATCCAGCCGATCGACAACTTCAGATAATTCATAAACCTGTTGTCGCGTCAGAAACTGAGACTCATCAACCAGTACGCAGTGAATTCTTTGCTGCTCATTGTCGGCACGAATCTCTTCGAACAATGATGAATTTTGGTTAAACAATTTTGCAGGTGACGACAGACCTATACGTGAACTTACTTTTCCAGTGCCAAAACGGTCATCAATTTCCGCTGTATATACAACAGCGCGCATTCCACGCTCCTGATAATTGTACGAAGATTGCAGCAATGCAGTCGACTTACCGGCATTCATTGCAGAATAGTAAAAATATAGCTGTGCCATTGACCGTAGACCCTCATCTGGGGAAATAAATATGGGCTGGATTGTATCATATTTCACGAACATGTCGGTGCAGCGTTGTCCCGAAAGACGTATAAAGGCGCGTACCGACTCGCTCAGTGCCGCCTTAATAACCAGAAAATGCAGGTGCCCTTTATGGGTGGGAGTATGATAGCGCGGCGTCTTAGCCCAAACAGCCGGAGCCGTACCGTATATACACATTCTTTCACAAATAGTGCTCATGAAATTGATCGGCCTCGCTTATCAAGCGTCGACAATTAAGAAACCGTTCCCTTATTGTTATTGAATCTCCCCACCGCCGCCATGTAATAGCGAATTCACGTAAGCAAAACTAATACAAAAGGTTGAAATCACTGCAAAGTGATACTATTTGCACACGATAAAATGTGACCTGAATCTTGAATTTTTACTCTCAGCCGTTGAGAAGCCCCCCCACCAATAAGCCTTTTTTATGCCCAACATCGCTGAGAATTTAAGACAGAGGAATTAATTCTGATACTAAATAAAGCGCAATTTTGAATTCCTTACATTCCTGGCTATTGCACAACTGAAATTATCGCTCTATTATTAGCTCAACAAACCACCCCCAATATAAGTTTGAGATTACTACAATGAGCGAAGCACTTAAAATTCTGAACAACATCCGTACTCTTCGTGCGCAGGCAAGAGAATGTACTCTGGAAACGCTTGAAGAAATGCTGGAAAAATTAGAAGTTGTAGTTAGCGAGCGTCGTGAAGAAGAAAGCGCTGCCGCTGCTGAAGTTGAAGAACGTACTCGTAAACTGCAACAATATCGTGAAATGCTGATTGCTGACGGCATTGATCCGAACGAACTGTTGAATAGCATGGCTGCTGTTAAATCTGGCACCAAAGCTAAACGCGCTGCGCGTCCGGCTAAATATAGCTATGTTGACGAAAACGGTGAAACTAAAACCTGGACTGGCCAGGGTCGTACACCGGCTGTGATCAAAAAAGCGATGGAAGAACAAGGTAAGCAACTGGACGATTTCCTGATCAAGGAATAATTCAGAAATAGTTTGCTTAAAATCCCGCCCTGGCGGGATTTTTTTTACCTGTACTTCGCATGGCCCCTTACCCGGATTAGGTATAAAAAAACGGCGCTGGATTAACAGCACCGTTCTGACCTGATAATTACTGGTGGTTACTTCTTAATACCCATCTCTTCTTCCAGCCAGGCCTTAAATTCAGCGCCGAGGGTATTATGGCGAATACCATATTCAACGAACGCCTGCATATAGCCCAGCTTATTACCGCAGTCATGGCTTTTGCCCTTCATGTGATAGGCTTCAACCGTTTCTTTTTCAATCAGCATATCGATAGCGTCAGTCAGCTGAATTTCGTCGCCTGCTCCCGGAGGCGTTTTTGCCAGCAGAGGCCAGATATCCGCACTGAGAACATAACGCCCCACAACCGCCAAATTAGACGGCGCTACATTAGCTTTCGGCTTTTCAACAACGCCAACCATTGGCACGCTTTCGCCCGGCGCTAATTCAACGCCTTTACAATCCACTACGCCATAAGCGGTAACATCTTCTACGGGTTCAACCATAATCTGGCTGCTGCCAGTTTCATCAAAACGATGAATCATTTCGGCCAGGTTTTCGCGGGATAAATCTGATTCGTATTCATCCAGAATTACGTCTGGCAGGATAACCGCAACCGGTTCATCGCCAACAACCGGGTGCGCGCACAATACTGCGTGTCCCAGACCTTTAGCCAGTCCCTGACGTACCTGCATAATAGTGACATGCGGTGGACAAATAGATTGCACTTCTTCCAGCAGCTGACGTTTTACACGTTTTTCCAGCATAGCTTCTAGCTCAAAGCTGGTATCAAAGTGGTTTTCAATGGAATTTTTAGACGAGTGAGTTACAAGTACAATTTCAGTGATACCCGCAGCAATACATTCGTTTACCACGTACTGAATTAATGGCTTATCAACCAACGGTAGCATCTCTTTCGGGATTGCCTTCGTAGCCGGTAACATCCTGGTTCCTAATCCCGCAACCGGGATAACGGCCTTTTTGACTTTTGAATTAATAGCAGCCATTTAAAACTCTCCTGGACTGTTCATGTATTGAACGTGTTCATCAATCTGTATCGCATCCAAGTATATCAGTACAGCGGTAAGCCTCTGGTCTGAAAAGGACGCACGTCGGTATAATTAAGACAAATACGAATAAATCTGGCGCTGATAGTAGCACTCGCAGCATGAGGGAGGTGAAGCAATTTCATTCCTCCCCCGCTCAATTGTTCATTCCGCAGACAACATCAGGCGCAGGCGACCACCCGCCCCCCAAATTTGGCACTGCCATGACTCGCAGCGCTGGCTCAACTGATTAAGATAGGTATTGCCGAGCGTTCCCAGCGGTACGCCATTGCTGATTTGTACCTGATGGGAACCCGTATTTAATGTCGCATTCAGTCCTGCTGATACCAGAATCAGGTTTTTTAACCCGCTGTGGTAATACCCTACCAGCAAAGGAAACTGGCCGGGTAAATTAGCCTGACGCAGCAAATGGTTCACCTGTTTCAATAACGCACCTAACTCTGGCAACCGCTGATTTTGTTGCGTCAGCTGCTCCTGCAACAAGCCGTTAAATAAGGCTCGCAGTAATAATGCGGCCAGCACGCCATTATCCCCTGCCCGCGTGACATCCAGACAATAAAAAGCAAGGTCGTGATCCGACAGCGGCGCAATATCCAGCACCAGTCCCGGTTGATCGGCGGCAACCAATTGCCGATAGTTTATGCGACATTGTGAAATCACTTGCGATACTGGAGGCTGTAACTCCTGCAGCAGCTTAGCTGCAGCAGCAGGATCGTCCACCATGGCATCCCAGTCGCGAAACAGCCGCTCTTCTTCTTCAACCCGTGAATTGAACATATTGGGATACAGGCACGCAAAAACCGTTTCTCGCAAGCGATTAAGATCCTTCACCGGTTTCAGAAGAACATCGTCCACACCAAGTCGCAGCGCTTTGGCTATATCAGACATGTTTTCCGTCGCTGAAATCACCAGTATCGGCGTTTGATCGCCTCGATTGCGTAAATACTCAACCAGTTTAAGACCGTTCATGCGTGGCATAGCCAGATCGCAGATCATTAAGTCAGGCGTAAAGTGACCTAGTAAGTCCAGTGCTTCAAGCCCATCGCCGGCCACCGCTGTTGTCGCTCCCAAAGAGGAAAACCATGAATCCATGAGTGAGCGGAATACCGGCTCATCCTCAACGATAAGAATCTGTTTTCCGACCAATGGCTGCGTCATATTCTCCCCCCTGACTGGCTTTAATAAATAGTGGCATGCTATTGCTACTCACGCCTGTCAGATTTAACTTAAGTATTGATAAAAAGTGCCTAGACGTTGGTCTTCACCAGAGGTAGAAGCTCATCCATTTTCTTCTCAACCGCCAACTGCCCGGCAGCAATTGCTGCACTGGCGCGGTGGAAATCCAGCGTGGATATTTGCGGACAAAACGGCTGAATCAGGATATCAGGCGGGTCGCCAGCCATACGGTTACGTTTCAGACGGTTTTCCAGAACCTGAATAGAGGTCGTCATGATCTCCATCGCCGTCGGCGCGGTCACTGTCCGCCTCGCCGTAATGTTGCTCAGACGCTCTTTCAGACGGCCATGCCATGAGAGTTCGTCAGCGCCATCACCTGATTCAGCATCGCTACTGACGTTGAAGGAGAGTAAATCTTGCTGCATCAGGTGCGCATCGTGTTGCAGATCGACCGCAATAACGATATCGGCGCCCAGCGCACGCGTCAGGGAAACGGGCACGGGATTCACCACCGCGCCATCGACCAACCAGTAGCCATTATGCGCTACGGGGGACATCAGACCAGGAATACTGCAGGATGCCCGGACAGCCAGGTGCAAATCACCTTCGGTGAACCAGAGTTCCCGGCCCGTACTTAAATTGGTTGCAACAGTTGCAAAGCGGCGTGTGCATTGTTCAATCGATTCTACCGGCATGACATTACGGTACTGGTTGAACACCCGTTCTCCGCGCAATAGTCCTCCCCTGCGCCACGAGAGATCCATCAGGCGTAAGACGTCCCAATAACTAAATGAACAAACCCACTGTTCGAGTGCAGGCAATTTATTGCAGGCGTAGGCCGCGCCAACCAGCGAACCAATGGAGCACCCTGCCACGATATCTACATCAATCCCCATATGCTTAAGGGCTTTAATTACGCCAATATGCGACCAGCCGCGCGCAGCGCCGGAACCTAGCGCCAGCCCAATTTTAATTTTTCTCATTGTACGTACAAACTTCCCCTGGCTTGCAGACGTAGCAACATCGCTACCGCTCAGTTAACATAGTGCCACCGTGGCGTTTTTACGCCGTTTTTTTATTCCAGGGAGTACTTTGTGTCTCAGCTTTGTCCCTGTGGTAGCGCTGTCGAGTATAGCCTATGTTGCTACCGTTATGTGTCCAGCGCGCAAGTAGCACCTACGCCGTCACACCTCATGCGTTCTCGTTACTGCGCTTTTGTGATGAAAGACGCAGATTACCTTATCAAGACCTGGCATGCGGACTGCCATGCCGCTGCGTTTCGTGACGACATTATTGCAGGATTTACGCATACCGAATGGCTGGGACTGACCGTTTTTGAGCAACAGACGGTAGATTCAGAAAATATCGGCTACGTCAGTTTTGTCGCGCGGTTTTCTGAACAGGGAAAAACTGGCGCCATTATTGAACGCTCTCGTTTTTTAAAAGAAAACGGTCAGTGGTACTATATAGACGGTACACGCCCTCAAATTGGACGAAACGACACCTGCCCTTGTGGCTCGGGTAAAAAATTTAAGAAGTGCTGCGGCTAATCAACGCCCGACAGTATCAATTTTGCAAACATTCTCAACAGGATCACCGCTGCAAATGCATTCATTACAACGAAAAGTGCTGCGTACTATTTGTCCGGATCAAAAAGGTCTGATCGCGCGCATTACAAATATCTGTTACAAGCATGAACTGAATATCGTGCAGAACAATGAGTTCGTGGACCACCGTACCGGACGCTTTTTTATGCGTACCGAACTGGAGGGCATTTTTAACGATGTCACGCTGCTTGCCGATCTTGATAGCGCCTTACCCGAAGGCTCTATTCGCGAATTAACGCCAGCAGGACGCCGCCGTATCGTCATTTTGGTCACCAAGGAAGCGCATTGCCTGGGCGATCTGTTAATGAAAGCAAATTATGGCGGACTGGATGTTGAAATCGCTGCGGTGATCGGCAACCACGAGACGCTGCGTCCTTTGGTTGAGCGCTTTGATATTCCGTTTGAGCTGGTTAGCCACGAGGGTTTAACCCGCGATGAACATGACCAGAAAATGGCTGATGCTATCGATGCGCACCAACCGGACTATGTCGTGCTGGCAAAATACATGCGTGTTCTGACACCGACCTTTGTTTCCCGCTTCCCGAATAAGATCATCAATATTCACCATTCATTCCTGCCGGCGTTTATTGGCGCTCGCCCATACCACCAGGCTTACGAGCGCGGGGTGAAGATCATCGGCGCGACGGCCCACTATGTGAATGATAATCTCGATGAAGGCCCAATCATTATGCAGGACGTGATTCACGTTGATCACACCTACACCGCAGAAGACATGATGCGTGCCGGCCGTGACGTTGAAAAAAATGTATTAAGCCGCGCGCTGTATCAGGTTCTGGCTCAACGTGTATTTGTTTACGGTAACCGAACGATTATTCTGTAATCGATTGATAATATAATTGGTTACCTTTACATC
Source organism: Citrobacter sp. EC_71 (assembly GCF_019584005.1). NCBI lineage: Bacteria > Pseudomonadati > Pseudomonadota > Gammaproteobacteria > Enterobacterales > Enterobacteriaceae > Citrobacter > Citrobacter sp. EC_71. The sequence continues at coordinate 208,989 of NZ_VDAY01000004.1, read as the reverse complement.
TTTACGCGTAAAAATCAGGCAACCAGTTCTTTTTTATCAACGGAATACTTTACAGGGGCGCATCATCTGATATGATGCGCCCCGCTCCCAAAGGAAGCAGGCCAGTAATTAGCATTACCCCGTGGTGGGGTTCCCGAGCGGCCAAAGGGAGCAGACTGTAAATCTGCCGTCATCGACTTCGAAGGTTCGAATCCTTCCCCCACCACCATCATTTCCCTGTCGCACTTCAGCAAAATCAAACCTTACTGCACTATATTCTGCCCTCAATACGTGCCCGCAATATGCCTGATGCTCGCGCTTATCAGGCCAATAGAGAGCTGACGCCTGCGTAGGCCGGATAAGGCGGTTACGCCGCCATCCGGCAAACAGGCATAAAAAAACCCCGCCGGAGCAGGGTCTTATCTTACACAGATAACCGCTTAATGACGCGCACGAACGATCTGGTATTTACGGGTCAGATACTCGACCGGAACGCTCCAGATGTGCACCAGACGCGAGAACGGGAACAGCAGGAACAGCGTCATACCCAACACCAGGTGCATACGGAAGATAAACGCCACGCCATCCAGATATTCAGATGCGCCGCCGTGGAAGGTCACCACGGTTTGCGCCCAGTTCACCAGTTTCATCATCTCGCTACCGTCCATATGCTGAGCGGAGAACGGAATGGTCAGCAGGCCAAGGGCACACTGGATAACCAGAATGGACAGCACCAGAATATCCGCACCGGTAGTGGTGGCCCGAACGCGTGGGCTGAACAGACGACGTTTCAGCAGCAGCACGCCGCCGACCAGACACATCACGCCTGAGGCGCCGCCCGCGAACATGGCCATCTTTTGTTTCACTTCAAGCGGTAGCCACGCCTCATACATCCAGTGCGGCGTCAACATGCCCAGAAAGTGCCCGGCAAAAATTCCGAGGATCCCGATATGGAACAGGTTTGACGCCAGGTTCATCCCTTTGCGATCCAGCATCTGACTGGACGCCGCGCGCCAGGTATATTGCCCATAGTCATAACGCAGCCAGCTGCCGATCAGAAAGACAGAACCCGCGATGTACGGATAGATGTCAAAGAAGAACGTATTCAGGAAGTGCATTATCGCTGTCCTCCGGTGGTGATATTCAGATACTGCGGCGCAACGGCCCCGGCAAAACGACGCTGGTGAGCGGAGATTTCCGACTCGCCGCACCCCTGATCGGCGAAGAATTTCACCTGCTCTTCTTCCCAGACCGCATCCAGTGCCTGCGGGGTGTCATCACGCGCTTCATCCGCAATTTTTTCAGCCACTTTGTCGCTGTCGATAACGGTATTCGCCAGTTTTAACAGCAGGTCGAACAGCACCGCATAACGGCTTTCACGCTGTTGCAAACGAGCGCTGAGCAAAGCCAGAATCGGCGCAATATCCTGTAAACCACCTAACGCTTCGCTTTTCGGCAACTGCGCAAGGTATTCCAGATACAGCGGCAGATGATCGGGAAGTTCGCGGCTGTCGAGCTGCAAACCGTGCTGCTCATACTGTGCCATCAGGTCAACCATCGCCTGACCACGATCGCGGGATTCACCGTGTACATGTTCAAACAGCAGCAGCGATGTGGCACGGCCACGGTCAAACAGTTCGCTATAAGCGGCCTGTACATCCAGCATGTCCTGCGCGGTTAAATCGCGCAGGAAAACGCCCAGGGTCTGGGCATCCTCTTTCTCCAGGTTCTCAGATGACGCGAGTGCATCGAAAAGTTCCTGCTGATGCTGCCATAAGGCAGCATCCGGATACTCGAGCAGACGCGAAACAATGACGAGTTCAATCATTGGTGCGGCTCCGTTTTGCTGGTCACATCAACAGCGTCGATGCGGCGGCTGTTGAACAGATTGAATTTGGTATCAGAACCGTGGCAACCATCGCCGAAGGTAAAGCCACAACCGCTTTTCTCCGGGAATGCGTCACGCGCCAGTTCACGATGGCTGCTTGGCACCACGAAACGATCTTCGTAATTAGCAATCGCCAGGTAACGATACATTTCCTGCGCCTGTGCTTCGCTTAAGCCCACCTCTTCCAGCGCACGGGTATCAACTTTACCGTCAACAGTTTCCGCACGTTTATAGTGACGCATTGCCAGCATACGTTTCAGCGCCAACAGTACCGGCTGGGTGTCGCCAGCGGTCAACAGGTTCGCCAGGTACTGAACCGGGATACGCAGACTGTCTACATCCGGCAGAATACCGTTGCTGCCAAGCTCGCCCGCGTCGGCGGCAGACTGAATCGGTGACAAAGGCGGCACATACCAAACCATCGGTAGCGTGCGGTATTCCGGATGCAGCGGCAGCGCCAGCTTCCAGTCCATCGCCATTTTGTAAACCGGAGATTGTTGTGCAGCATCGATGACGCTCAGTGGAATACCATCTTTTAGCGCCTGTTCAATGACAGCCGGATCGTTCGGATCGAGGAACACGTCCAGTTGGCGCTGGTACAGATCTTTTTCGTGCTCGGTGCTGGCCGCGCTTTCGATCGCATCGGCATCATACAGCAGTACGCCGAGATAACGGATACGACCCACACAGGTTTCGGAGCAAACGGTCGGTTGACCCGCTTCGATACGCGGGTAGCAGAAGATGCACTTCTCGGACTTCCCGCTCTTCCAGTTGAAGTAAATCTTCTTGTACGGGCAGCCGGTGATGCACATACGCCAGCCGCGGCACTTGTCCTGGTCGATCAGCACGATGCCATCTTCTTCACGCTTGTAGATAGCACCGCTTGGGCAGGTCGCCACACACGCCGGGTTAAGGCAATGCTCACACAGGCGCGGCAGGTACATCATGAAGGTGTTTTCGAACTGGCCGTACATCGCCTTCTGCATGTTTTCGAAGTTCTGGTCTTTGGCGCGTTTTTCGAATTCGCCGCCCAGAATTTCTTCCCAGTTCGGACCGCTGGTAATTTTGTCCATCCGCTGCCCGGTAATCAGCGAGCGCGGACGGGCAATCGGCTGCGCTTTGCTGCCCTCCGGCGCGGTGTGCAGATTCTGATAGTCGAAATCAAACGGCTCGTAGTAGTCATCCATGCCCGGTAGATGCGGGTTAGCAAAGATTTTACCCAGCAGCAGCGCACGGTTACCCATGCGCGGTTGCAGCTTACCGTTGATTTTACGGATCCAGCCGCCCTTCCATTTTTCCTGATTTTCCCAGTCATTCGGGAAACCGACGCCAGGCTTGCTTTCCACGTTATTGAACCAGGCGTATTCCATACCTTCACGGCTGGTCCAGACGTTTTTACAGGTCACTGAACAGGTGTGGCAGCCGATGCACTTATCGAGATTCAGCACCATGCCGACTTGTGAACGAATTTTCATTTTACGCTCTCCTGTACCTGGTCATTGCCTTCGCCATCCAACCAGTTAATGTTCTTCATCTTACGTACAACCACGAACTCATCACGGTTTGAACCGACGGTACCGTAGTAGTTAAAGCCGTAGGCCAGCTGCGCATAGCCGCCGATCATATGGGTCGGTTTCGGCGTAATACGGGTCACCGAGTTGTGGATCCCGCCGCGCTGCTGGGTAATTTCTGAACCCGGCAGGTTAACGATACGTTCCTGCGCGTGGTACATCATGGTCATCCCGGCCGGTACACGCTGGCTGACAACTGCACGCGCCGTCAGCGCACCGTTGCTGTTGAAGACTTCGATCCAGTCGTTATCTTCGATTCCCAGGTCTTTCGCATCGACTTCGCTCATCCACACAATCGGACCACCACGTGACAGCGTCAGCATCAGCAAGTTGTCGCTGTAGGTGGAGTGGATACCCCATTTCTGGTGCGGCGTCAGGAAGTTGAGCGCTTTTTCCGGATTACCGTTAGACTTCTCGCCGATCACCGCTTTCACTGAACGGGTATCGATTGGCGGACGGTAAACCAGCAGGCTTTCACCGAAATCACGCATCCACTGGTGATCCTGATACAACTGCTGGCGACCAGACAGCGTACGCCATGGGATCAGCTCATGAACGTTGGTATAACCGGCGTTATAAGACACATGTTCATCTTCCAGGCCTGACCAGGTCGGGCTGGAGATAATTTTGCGCGGCTGCGCCTGTATATCGCGGAAACGAATTTTTTCGTCTTCTTTATTCAGCGCCAGATGCGTATGGTTACGACCGGTAAATTCACTCAGCGCTGCCCAGGCTTTAACGGCTACCTGACCGTTAGTTTCCGGTGCCAGGGTGAGGATCATCTCGGCGGCATCAATGGCGGTATTAAGCCAGGGCTGGCCTTTCGCCGGGCCTTCAGCCTTGGTGTAGTTGAGCTTACGCAGCAGATCCATTTCGCTCTGGGTATTCCAGGCAATCCCTTTCCCGCCGTTACCGATTTTTTCCATCAGCGGGCCGATGGAGGTAAAGCGTTCATAGGTTGCCGGATAATCACGCTCTACGGTCATGATGTGCGGCGCGGTAACGCCAGGAATCAGGTCACACTCACCTTTTTTCCAGTCCTTCACGTCCAGCGGCTGCGCCAGCTCGGCGGCGGAGTCGTGCTGAATCGGCAGCGTAACAACGTCGGTTTCTTTACCGAGGTGGCCCACGCACACTTCAGAGAATTTCTTCGCGATGGCTTTATAGATTTCCCAGTCGCTCTTCGATTCCCAGGCCGGGTCAACGGCAGCAGACAACGGATGAATAAACGGATGCATATCCGAGGTATTCATATCGTCTTTTTCATACCAGGTTGCGGTCGGCAGCACGATGTCGGAATACAGACAGGTACTCGACAGACGGAAGTCCAGCGTCACCACCAGATCCAGCTTGCCGTCCAGTCCGTTGTCCTGCCATTCCACTTCTTCTGGCTTCACGCCGCTCTGCTGGCCGAGATCTTTCCCCTGAATACCGTGTTCAGTACCCAGCAGGTACTTGAGCATGTACTCGTGGCCCTTACCAGAAGACCCGAGCAGGTTGGAACGCCAGATAAACAGGTTACGCGGATGGTTTTTGCCGTTTTCCGGTTGTTCCGCCGCAAAGCGAAGAGAACCGTCTTTCAGAGATTTCACGGTGTAGTCCACCGGCGTCATGCCGGCTTTCTGCGCTTCTTCAGCGATACGCAACGGGTTAGTCCCTAACTGCGGTGCAGACGGTAACCACCCCATACGTTCAGCGCGAACGTTAAAGTCAATCAAATGACCGCTGTAACGGGATTTGTCTGCCATCGGGGACAGCAATTCCTGTGCGGTAACCGTCTCATAGCGCCATTGGCTGGAGTGGTTATAGAAGTAAGAGGTACTGTTCATATGACGAGGCGGACGCTGCCAGTCCAGCGCAAACGCCAGCGGCTGCCAGCCGGTTTGCGGGCGCAGTTTTTCCTGCCCGACATAGTGGGCCCAACCGCCACCGCTCTGGCCGATACAGCCGCAGAACACCAGCATATTGATCAGGCCGCGATAGTTCATATCGAGGTGGTACCAGTGGTTCAGACCCGCACCGACGATAATCATCGAACGGCCGTGCGTTTTATCGGCGTTATCCGCAAATTCGCGGGCGATGCGCACGATTTGAGCGCGCGATACACCGGTAATTTTTTCTGCCCATGCCGGCGTATACGCTTTCAGGTCATCGTAGCTGGTTGCACAGTTTTCATCGTTCAGACCACGTTCCAGACCGTAGTTGGCCATGGTCAGATCGTAAACGGTCGTCACCAGCGCGGTAGAACCGTCGGCAAGTTGCAGACGTTTAACCGGCAATTTGTGCAGCAGAATGTTTTCCAGTTCAACTTTATTGAAATGTTCGGTACCTTCGCCGCCAAAGTATGGGAAGCCGACTTCAGCAATGTCATCCTGGCTACCGAGCAGACTGAGTTGCAGTTCGGTTTCATTACCCGACGTGCCGTCGCGCTGTTCGAGGTTCCATTTGCCTTTTTCACCCCAACGGAAACCAATTGAACCATTTGGCGCAACCATTTCACCGTTGCTATTGATAGCGACGGTTTTCCATTCCGGGTTATTTTCCTGGCCCAGAGAGTCAACCAGATCCGCTGCTCGCAGCATACGACCGGCAGCATAATAACCGTCGCGCTCTTCGAGCATCACCAGCATTGGCATGTCAGTATAACGACGAACGTAGTCAGTGAAGTACTGGCTCGGATTATCGAGGTGGAACTCGCGCAGCATGACATGGCCCATCGCCATTGCCATCGCCGCATCGGTCCCTTGCTTTGGCGCCAGCCACAGGTCGCACAGTTTGGCGATTTCCGCGTAGTCCGGGGTAATCGCTACCGTTTTGGTGCCTTTATAGCGAACTTCAGTAAAGAAGTGCGCATCCGGAGTACGGGTCTGCGGTACGTTAGAACCCCATGCAAGAATGTAGCTGGAGTTATACCAGTCAGCGGATTCAGGGACGTCGGTCTGTTCGCCCCAGGTCTGCGGAGAAGCCGGTGGCAGGTCGCAGTACCAGTCATAGAAGCTCAGGCAGGTACCGCCTATCAGCGACATATAGCGTGCGCCGGACGCGTAAGAAACCATCGACATCGCCGGGATCGGCGAGAAGCCTGCGACGCGGTCAGGACCATAGGTTTTGATGGTGTACACGTTAGAAGCGGCAATCAGTTCATTGACTTCCTGCCAGGAAGAGCGAACGAAGCCACCACGACCACGCGCTTGTTTGAAGCTTTTTGCTTTGTCGGCATCTTCGATGATGGATGCCCAGGCATCTACCGGATCGCTGTGCAGTTTTTTGGCTTCACGCCACATCTTCATCAGACGTTTGCGCATCAATGGGTATTTCAGACGGTTAGCGCTGTAGAGATACCAGGAATAGCTCGCACCACGCGGGCAGCCGCGAGGCTCGTGGTTTGGCATATCTGGACGCGTGCGTGGGTAGTCAGTTTGCTGGGTTTCCCAGGTCACCAGACCATTTTTCACATAGATTTTCCAGCTGCATGAACCGGTGCAGTTTACACCGTGGGTTGAACGCACGACTTTGTCATGCTGCCAACGCTGGCGATATCCGTCCTCCCAGTCCCTGTTGGTATTGAGAAGCTGGCCGTGCCCATCGGCAAAGGTTTCGCCCTTCTGCTTGAAGTAGCGAAACCGGTCCAGGAATTTACTCATCGGTTTTCTCCTGTAGGAGCCTGACGGCTCTCTGATAAATCGACATTGCTTGATTGAGAGCGAAGGTAACGCTCTGAAAGGGCGTGAGAATTGATAACGATCAAGGCAGGCAGGGATGAAAAATGAGGGTCAATTTTCACATACCCCCTAAGTGGGATATCAAAAAATCAATTAACATCATGAATTTAAATAACTTTTTCAAATTCACTTATCATACAAATGTTAAATTCTTTATAAGTGGGTATTAAGGGGTATCCCCCCTGCTTAGCATATTGCGAGCACAGTTCTCACAGGCTGTTATCATGTCTCAATACAAAAGTATGTTGTAACTAATTACAGGCAAAAAAAAGCGCGGTCTAACGCCGCGCAATGGATAATCAACTGCTACCACTTTTTTACTTTTTAGAATGACGTCCGTACACCGCCCAGGTGATAACCACGCAGGCGACATAGAAGATCACAAAGACTTTCATCGCATCAACAGGTGATCCCGTTAACGCCAGGGAAGTACCAAATGCTTTGGGGATAAAGAAGCCGCCAATCGCGCCAATGGCTGAGATAAAACCGAGCGCCGCCGCAGTGTCGGTTGCCGCTTCACGCATCGCCTTCTCTTCTGACCCGCCTTCCGCTTTCACTCTGTCCATCGTCAGCTTGCGGAAGATAACGGAGATCATCTGGAAGGTTGAACCACTGCCCAGACCGGCCGTCAGGAACAACGCCAGGAACACCGCGAAGAAAGCGGTAAAGTTGCCCCCTACGCCATTGGTTGGCAGCGTCAGGAACAGCAAGGCACTAAAGAGAGCCATCAGCACAAAATTCACCAGCGTCACGCGAGTTCCGCCCAGACGGTCAGAAATTGCACCGCCAGCGGAACGCGCCAGCGCGCCAATCAGCGGGCCAAAGAAGGCGTAATGCAGGATCTGTACCTCAGGAAACTGCGTTTTTGACAGCATCGCGAAACCGGCTGAGAAGCCGATAAATGAACCGAAGGTTGCCAGATAAAGCAGGCTCATGATCCACAGGTGCCCGCGTTTAAGCACCGGCAATTGCGCTTTCAGTGACGCTTTTGAGGTTGCCAGTTCGTTCATACCAAACCATGCAGCCAGCGTCAGCACAGCCAGGAACGGAACCCAAATCCATGCGGCGTTCGCCAGATACAACTGCGTACCATCCGGTTGTTCAACCCCATGGCTACCAAATGCAGCAAAGATTGACAGTGAGACCACCAGCGGAGCAACCAACTGCATTACGCTGACACCCATATTGCCCAGACCACCGTTCAGACCCAGCGCACCGCCCTGCTTTTGTTTTGGAAAGAAGAAGCTGATATTCGCCATGCTTGATGCAAAGTTCGCACCGGCAAAACCGCACAGCAAGGAGATAATAATAAAGGTACTAAATGGCGTGGTGGTATCCTGCACCGCAAAACCTAACCATACGCATGGGATGATCAGGATGCCGGTGCTGAATGCTGTCCAGCGACGTCCACCAAACAGGGGAACCATAAAGGAGTACGGCACACGCAGCAGCGCGCCGGAAACCGACGGCAACGCCGTCAACATGAACAATTGCTCCGTGGTGAAATTAAAGCCAACTTTCGGTAAGTTCACCGCCACGGCGCTAAATAACATCCACACGCAAAACGCCAGCAGTAAGCAAGGGACGGAAATCCACAGGTTACGGCTGGCGATTCGTTGACCACGCTGTTGCCAGAAGACAGGATCTTCCGGCCGCCATTCTGTAATTACAGCTCCAGATGCCCTTTCCGGGGCAGATGAGTGACTCATAGACACCTCTGATACTTGTTTCGATGCCTGCAACCTTAGGGTTTACAGCTGGAGGTAAGTTGATATAAATCAAAGGAAAAGGTGTCATTATTCATGCCTAAAATTTGTCATCACCCTAAATGAGTACATTACTTCGGTAAAAAAGATGTGGTTTTTCACGCTTCTGTCGTCTTCTACTCCCCCTGACCCATGACCTCCCCCTCAGCTGGCAATTAAGAGGTAGCCCGTTTGAGGTATGGGTATACTCCAGTGTATCGCCGAGAATAACGCCACTGCCTGCAGCAGAACCGTTATTCAAAAGGGTTTCTGTTCTACGAAGACCCGAAGGAACAAGTCACCATGTTTAAACGTTGTCTCTCCCCGCTTACGCTGGTCAACCAGGTGGCGCTGATTGTTTTATTGTCTACTGCCATCGGCGTGGCAGGTATGGCTGTCTCCGGTTGGCTGGTTCAGGGCGTTCAGGGTAGCGCCCATGCAATTAACAAAGCCGGCTCGCTGCGTATGCAGAGTTATCGTCTGCTGGCGGCGGTTCCACTGGAAGCCGACGATCAACCGCTACTGGATGAAATGGAGAAAACGGCGTTTAGTCCAGAGTTAACGCGGGCCGCACAGCGCGATGGACAACAGGCGCAGTTAAAAGCATTACAGGATTACTGGCACACTGAGCTGGCGCCAGGGCTTGCCCACGCGCAAACGCCTGATGCGGTGGCGCAAGATGTAACGCGCTTTGTCGTTGGGCTGGATAAGCTGGTTACCGCCTTCGACCATACCACCGAATTGCGGATTGAACGCGTCGTCCTGTTACATCGCCTGATGGCGGCATTTATGGCCTTACTGCTGGTCTTCACTATTATCTGGCTACGCGTACGCCTGCTGGAGCCGTGGAAACAGCTATTGGCGATGGCGCGAGCCGTCAGCCAACGTGATTTTACCCAACGTGCGCATATCAGCGGGCGTAATGAGATGGCGGCTCTGGGCTCGGCGCTGAATAATATGTCGGAAGAGCTGGCTGAAAGTTATGCGGTACTGGAACAGCGGGTACAGGAGAAAACGGCCGGGCTGGAGCATAAAAATCAGATCCTCTCTTTTCTGTGGCAAGCCAACCGCCGCCTGCATTCTCAGGTGCCATTGTGCGAACGCCTCTCTCCGGTGCTGAACGGCCTGCAAAATTTGACCCTGCTGCATGATATTGAGCTGCGGGTTTATGATCTGGAAGATGAAGATAATCATCAGGAATTTACCTGTCAGTCCAATGTCAGTTGCGATGAGAAAGGATGTCATCTGTGCCCACGCGGTACGCTGCCCACGATAGACGGTGGTATCACGCTGAAATGGCGGCTGACCGACGCGCATACCCAGTATGGTATCCTGCTCGCTACGTTGCCGAACGGACGCCATCTCAGCCACGATCAGCAACAACTGGTCGATACCCTGGTTGAACAACTGACCTCGACGCTGGCGCTCGACAGACATCAGGAACGCCAGCAGCAGTTGATCGTGATGGAAGAGCGTGCCACCATTGCGCGCGAACTCCATGATTCTATTGCACAATCGCTTTCATGTATGAAGATGCAGGTTAGCTGTTTGCAGATGCAGGGCGATGCGCTGCCCGAAAATAGCCGCGAACTGCTTAGCCAGATTCGTAATGAACTGAACGCCTCGTGGGCGCAACTGCGTGAGCTGTTAACGACCTTCCGTTTACAGCTCACCGAACCCGGATTGCGACCCGCGCTGGAAGCCAGCTGTCAGGAATACAGCGCCCGCTTTGGTTTTGCGGTTAAGCTGGATTATCAGCTGCCGCCGCGCCTGGTCCCTTCGCATCAGGCGATTCACTTATTACAAATTGCTCGTGAAGCCCTGAGCAACGCCCTGAAGCACTCCCATGCCGATGAAGTCGTCGTGACGGTGGTGCAAAATGGTAAGCAGATCAAACTCACAGTACAAGATAACGGCTGTGGCGTACCGGAAAACGCCGAACGCAGTAACCACTACGGCATGATAATAATGCGCGACCGTGCGCAGAGCTTGCGCGGCGATTGCCGAGTACGCCGTCGTGAGACAGGCGGTACTGAAGTTACTGTCACTTTTATTCCCGAAACAAACTTCACAGAAGTCCAAGGAGATACCCATGAGTAATCTGGAACCGGCAACCATCCTGTTGATCGACGATCATCCGATGCTGCGAACCGGTGTAAAACAGCTTGTCAGCATGGCGCAGGATATCACCGTTGTCGGTGAAGCCAGCAATGGCGAACAGGGTATCGAGCTGGCTGAATCTCTTGATCCCGATCTGATCCTGCTTGATCTCAACATGCCCGGCATGAACGGTCTGGAAACCCTCGACAAGCTGCGTGAAAAGTCCCTGTCTGGCCGCATCGTGGTATTTAGCGTATCCAATCATGAAGAAGATGTCGTTACCGCACTGAAACGCGGTGCGGACGGTTACCTGCTGAAAGATATGGAGCCGGAAGATTTACTGAAAGCATTACAGCAGGCAGCCGCTGGTGAAATGGTGCTGAGTGAAGCCTTAACGCCGGTTCTGGCCGCCAGCCTGCGCGCCAACCGCGCAACGTCTGACCGTGATGTCACCCAGTTGACGCCGCGCGAGCGCGATATTCTCAAGCTTATTGCCCAGGGCCTGCCTAACAAGATGATTGCCCGCCGCCTGGACATCACCGAAAGCACGGTTAAAGTTCATGTGAAGCATATGCTGAAGAAAATGAAGCTCAAATCACGCGTAGAAGCGGCGGTTTGGGTGCATCAGGAACGCATTTTCTGATAACGCAGTCGTGCATCATGGTTAACGAGGATCATTTGCCGAAACGCTGATAAACGGTTCGGTCAGTGATAGCGTGATCTCATTGGAAGAGACACGCTGGCCCAGTTCATCTTCTACCACTACCGACAGCCGCCAGCGATTTGTCGCCCCTTCTCTACTGTCCCACTTCGGCATAATAATCGTCCAGCCCTGTGCGCTTCGGGTACTGCTGCCAGCGGTTAAGCTCAGCGCCTGAGTATCGCCCTGCCATGCAAGATGGCGAATCCCATGCAGGCTGCGCACTTGTACCTTCAGCGCCACCGTTTCTCCAGGCTTGAGATCCCAGGGCGGCGTAGCCAAAAATACCGACAGGGTTTTACGCTGGCGATACTCAATCGTCGGCAAACTATTCCGCTGCGGATCGTCATAACGACTGCCGCGCAGCGAGCGGCTGTTTGCCACTTCGCTAACCATCAGCTGTTTTTTTAACGGGACACCGAAACGATAATTCAGCGTTAATCCGACGTTATTCTGACTGATGCCATTTTCACCTTGCTTATGCTGGGCAGTCATCGTAATCAGCGGCACCGGCGTATAACTCAGCCCGAGGTTCACCGCCACCGGATTATGATACCCGGTTCCTGAATGAAACAGATCCACCCGGTCGCCAAAATACTGTTCAACGCTGACGCTGGTATTGAGATGTTGATAGAACGGCATCCGCATTTGCGCGGTCAGGTCGTAGCCGCGGGCCATCCGTTGTTCCTGCGTGGTGGAACGCTCCTGCCATGAGGAAAACGGTTGATAGTAGTTAGCGGATAAACGTAAATACTCGCCCCACGCTTCTGCACCTAAGCCACCCCGGGGCAGATTTTCATCCAACAGATTGTCATAAAACGTGTTGTAACCCAGTAGCCAGCCGTCGTGTACCCAGCGCTGCCCAATTCCCGCATTACTGACTAAGCCCTCATCCTGTTGCGTTAAGCCTAACTGGCTCCAGGTAAGATAGCGTTGATTGTCCTGCCACGGAATAAACCAACTTCCCCGACTGCCGGTAAAGCTGCCCTCTTTATCAACCTGCAACCCGACGCTGGCGTTTCCCCAGGGAGAGAGCCAGGATTCCAGTTGTTGATTCACCTGTTCGCTAACCGTGTCACGTACCTGACCAAACGCGAACTGCTTCGCCTGTTCGCCGGTATCAAGGCCGTTATCGGTCATACTGGCTTCACCAAATGCTTTCACCATTTCGGCAAAATGCTTTTCGCCTGCTCGCGATTCCGGCGCCATACCGAGATCAGGCAAGCCATCGCTATTGTTATCGAATGGGTTTTCAGCCTGGTGAACAAAAGAGGATTGTGCGTTGGCATTACCCCCTGCCAATGGCAAGAGTGCAAATACGGCGAAAGGAAAATAAATAATACGGCTCAAATCGTTAGTTATTTCTTAAATCAATCAGGCACACTTAACCTAAACCATAACGTCTTCAGCAATTAATTGCAGCCTTTATCCCTGTTTTCGGGATTTTCTGACCCGAATAATAAGGGGCCCTCACATGCTTTCTTTTCGATATCTGGTACAGGGAGTACCATACACACCAGGAATTATCCCTCCCATCCGACAACAGGAGTCAAAATGCAAAAGATAGTGATCGTCGCGAACGGTGCGGCCTATGGAAGCGAATCGTTATTTAACAGTCTGCGTCTGGCCATCGCCTTGCGTGAACAAGAAGCCAGTCTCGATCTGCGTCTGTTTTTAATGTCGGATGCGGTTACGGCGGGATTACGCGGTCAGAAACCGGCGGAAGGATACAATATCCAGCAAATGCTGGAGATCCTGACAGCGCAAAACGTTCCGGTAAAACTGTGCAAAACCTGCACTGATGGCCGTGGGATCACCGACCTGCCTTTAATTGATGGTGTAGCCGTGGGCACGCTGCCAGAACTGGCGCAATGGACGCTGGCTGCAGATAAAGTATTGACCTTCTGACAGCGCTTGCAGGCACGCGCACTGAAAGTGCCGGAAATTTCCGGATTTTATCTTAGATGGGCGCGGTTTCGTTGAACGTTAGCACGCCCTTTCAACCGTCTTGAGGAATTTTGTCACTTTTGTTTAATCGTTATGCCATTTTTTGATCAAAATCAGCATCCTGTTGCTCCCCCTTTGGTGTTATGCAATGAGTGAAATGTGAACAACATCACGCAGCACTTTCGACAGAAAGTACGTTGTTTTCAAGAACGGGGTGAAAAATGGCATTAGTGAAAGCGAGTTTAAAGTTATTTGGTGGCGATACGGTGGTAGTGCGCTGTTCCGAGCGCTGCCACATCCACCTGATGAGCGAGAAAAATCACGTCAAAGACACGCAGTCCGACATCTTAAGCGTGCAGGATCGTGATAACGCATGGTTGACCGTACCTTATACCGGCGTCTGGAACGTGCTGATCGACAGCCACAGTCAGTCGCTTGAGCATTCGATTAGTTTTATTGCAGCGTAATCGTGAAATGCCCGATAAGCACCTGGCTGTCGGGCACACTACACTCCACCGACGCTATGCAAAACCTGGTCGTATAATCCCTTCCGGCAGGTTCTCTCCCAACAACCGTTTGACCGTAATCACCAGATCGTTAAGACAATCATCCTGCATTCCCAGTTTCACCAGTTCTTGTTCCAGCGAGAACAGATATTGGGCATTGGTGCCTAAAGGTCCACTGGCCGCAGCGATAAGCGGCGCAATCACCTGCGCGCGTGTATCCGACTCAAACAGTGGATGGCGCGGATCCATAATAAAGACCAGCGCGTTTACCGTCCGTCCGTCATCCAGCGCCAACTGACACCAGGTCGGCAGGTAGCAACCGGTGATCATTTCACGCTTCCACAGCAGAGAAAGTTCTTGTTCCAGCGACGCGTCCGGTAAGCGATAAGCCACACCTGTAGTGCGTCCCCCCTCTTTCAGAGCCAGCATCCGTCCCGGCTGACAGGCCGTTCCACGCCCCGCCGTCAGACGCAGGCAAAATGCACGGTGCCAACCGACCAATGTCCCGGTACAGGACTCTTCAAATTCTAAGGCCGGGTTCCACATCAACGATCCATAACCGAAGATCCACACCGGTCCATCATCTGGTCGACAAGCAAGCGTGGCGGCCAGTGAGGCTGCCCGTTGTTCCGCTGACCAGAGTAGTGATTCTTCAATAGCGCCAAATGCCGTCTTACAGTCGGCATTCAATAAAAAATCACGCGTTAACACCTTACACCTCCGCCACTGCTGCTTCCCTGCGACAACTTTTTTGACGCCTTCCAGGCCTTTTTACTGCTCATTTTGAAACCAATAGCTGGACAATAGGCAATTCACCGCTCGCTTGCAAGCCAGCAGCGACGCGGCGTAGCACGATTCGCTAACGGCTGATTCGGGCTAATTGATAAAGGCATTATAATTGATACTGTTACGTCTTTTTATGCCATTTATCATCATCACCTTTTTGATAATCATTTTTCACCGCGGCCCACGCCACCTTGTGCGCCGTCTCTTCTCGGGTAGCATCATCGCGACGGTCAGATTTATCTTTGTACTGTTCCCAGGCGCTGTTGAAGGCTTCTTTATAGATGTCCTGAGCATGGGATGGCAGAACATGCTGTACGCTGTCAGGCAGATCGCTTTTCGATTTATAGGGCATTGTGAACTCCTCTTTTTGGGCTAAACCTTAAGTGTGGTTAACAATGCTGCGATGCGCCAATAATGAACATTTTTAAAATATTTCCTCATCTAACCTTCTGTTAATTAAATACTCTATAAACAAGAAGTTTGTTTTTGACCACTTAGAGGAGAAAAATAAGCGATGCGGTAAAATTTCGTAAAATGTCACCTACAAAACCGCTTTTTCTGTTATTTTTTACATTCTTTAATACTTTTATAATTATAAATACCTGCAGAGATGGAGAATTAGCTTAATGACACAAGTACATGAGGCGGTAAAAACCCGCCACAAGGAGACCTCTCTCGTCTTCCCGATTTTGGCGCTGGTAGTACTGTTCTTATGGGGGAGCAGTCAGTCACTACCAGTGGTCATCGGCATTAATGCGCTTGCCCTTATTGGTATATTAAGTAGCGCATTCAGCGTTGTCCGTCATGCGGACGTATTAGCACATCGACTTGGCGAACCCTACGGCTCGCTGATCCTCAGTCTGTCCGTTGTTATTCTTGAAGTCAGTTTAATTTCCGCATTAATGGCGACCGGCGATGCCGCGCCTACGCTAATGCGCGACACGCTGTATTCGATCATTATGATCGTCACCGGCGGTTTAGTCGGTTTTTCATTACTGCTGGGCGGCCGTAAATTTGCCACTCAGTATATGAACCTGTTTGGTATTAAGCAGTATTTAATCGCCCTGTTTCCGCTGGCCATTATTGTGCTGGTGTTTCCAATGGCGTTACCGGGAGCCAATTTTACTACCGCCCAGGCGCTACTGGTGGCTCTCATTTCTGCGGCAATGTACGGCGTTTTTTTGCTGATTCAAACAAAAACGCACCAAAGCCTGTTCATTTACGAGCATGAAGATGAGGGTGACGACGACGACCCGCATCACGGTAAGCCGTCGGCGCACAGCAATATATGGCACGCTGCCTGGCTCATCATTCACCTGATCGCCGTTATCGCCGTCACCAAGATGAACGCCAGTCCGCTGGAAACCTTGCTGACTGAACTCAATGCCCCCGTGGCATTTACCGGTTTCCTGGTGGCGCTGTTGATCCTCTCGCCTGAAGGGCTGGGGGCGCTGAAAGCGGTTCTGAACAATCAGGTACAGCGGGCAATGAATTTGTTCTTCGGTTCAGTATTAGCCACTATTTCACTCACCGTACCGGTAGTGACGCTGATCGCCTGGGCAACAGGCAATGATTTGGTGTTTGCTTTGGGCGCGCCAGAGATGATTGTCATGGTCTCGTCGCTGGTACTGTGCCATATCTCTTTCTCCACCGGACGTACCAATGTACTTAACGGTGCGGCGCATCTGGCGCTATTTATCGCCTATCTGATGACGATATTTGCCTGATTATCATTTTAGTGGAACCTACGGCCCTGTTTCAGGGCCGTTTTCTTTTACCGCGTTTATTGTTCCGGATAAACCTGTTGGCCATCGACAAACGTTAATAACGATTCCGTTTGATGCAGTTTGTCTGGCGGAATAGCCATAATATCCTGATTCAGCACTGCAAAATCGGCGAGCTTACCTGCTTGCAAACTTCCTCTTTGCTGCTCAGCAAAAGCCAGCCAGGCGGCATTTCGGGTATACATTTTTAACGCATCTTCCCGGCTTAACTGGCGCGAGTCATGGCGTATCGAGCCGTCGAGTGCTTTACCTATGACATGATACTCAATGGCATGCCACACTCCCGCAACGCCAATCCGCGTCGCATCTGTACCGCCGGCAACGATTACCCCCTGCTCTAACGCGGGTTGAACTGGCGATGAGAGTGCCGCCACCGTTTTATCATTTGCGCGTTCAATGGCGGGAGATTCAAAATATGGCCCCATCTGGACAGAATAGGCCAAGCCGAGTTTCTTCATGCGGGCAATTGTTTCTGGCGTACCGGTATTGAGATGCGCAATAGACCAGCGTAACGGAGCAATGTCATACGATTTAGCCACCTCGCTAATGAGATCTAAAATCGCATCTGCACTGTCATCGGTATAGGCATGTATTTCTACGGCAACCCCTTCCTGGGCGGCAAGCTGGAGCACCTTAAATTGTTCTTGTTGGGATTGTGCAGAAGACTTAAATCCAGATGACATCCGTACGCCGTCATTCATTGCCATCACCAGGCTTTCACCGAAGCCCAGAAAGGCTATTCTGCCGTCATCGTGTATTGCCGGGCGAAATGCCAGACGTTGTTTAAACCATTCCGTTTCATTACCAGGCGGTGCGGATAAACGATATCCAACGCGTATCCTGAGAGGTTGCTGCTGCTGAAGTTTAAAGAAATCACGATAAGCTTGCTCATGCCCGGCAGAAGGATCGATAAACCCGACCACGCCGCGTTTATTTAAATAACGAACAAAGGCGTTAAGGTTCTTTTCAACATCGGAAGTCTGGCTAATCTGGGCGAAAAGCTGGTTAAAACTGCCAATGGTCCCGCGCAATTTCCCCGTTGCCAGCCCTTTGTCATCGCGTTCTATCACGATCTCTGCCGGAACATCCGGCTGTGGACTATTAAGTTTTAGGATCTCGATAGCTTTTTGATTTAACAGGGCATAGTCATAAAGACTTTGTATATACGCAGGATGATGAGGCACCGCCTGATTCAGTTCCTGAACCGTCGGATCCCGTTTTTCAGCAAATTGTTCAGGTATCCATGAGCCAGCCACCGCCACCCATTGCGCAGTATTTTTCTGTGCCGCAGATTGCGACAATTTATTTAACGCATCGGGTAAATTTTTAGTATCAAACCAGTAGGTTTCAAATAAAAACGTCCTGCCACCCCGAATGCCATGCAGATGCGCATCAATTAATCCCGGAATAACGGTTTGCCCCGTAAGATTGATTTCCTTCGTGTTCGGTCCGGACCATTTTTTCACCGTTTCATTATTACCCACCGCAATAATATGCCGCCCTTTTACCGCCAGCGCCTGCGCGTTGGGTTGTTGTTCATCCATGGTAATCAGCTTGCCGTTATACAAAATAACATCGGCCTTGTCCTGAGAATGCGCCAGAAATGAAGTTCCGATCAGAATTGCGGCCAACGTTGCGTTGCGAATAGCCGGAGGGGGAGTATTAAAGCAAAGTCCGAGTTTACCCATCATATTTATCTACCTTTTCACGTGATGAAAATCAGGAAAGCTGATGCAGCACCGCCAGGCTGGCGATGTGTGCGCTGGATAGCAAACGTTCGAGCGTATGCCCGCAACGGGCTTTTCCCGACAGACCGAGCATAGTGGTACTGACATAATCGGTCAGGCTGTCAGCCACTTCGGGATGGCGCGCGGCGATAAAGTCATGAATTTTATATTCAGCAACCGAGTAGAAAGTCCTTGCCACCTGCCGTGCCTGCGGATCGTTGCTATGCGTGCCCTCCAGAACCAAACAACCAGGCGCATGCGGATCCGCGGCGTAGCGTCGCGCCGCCTCTTCAAGCAATGCAGCAAGGCACTCGGCAACCGGCCTATCAGAACGCAAAATGTCATCAAACGGGATCGCATCGGTTTGTACATAGCGACCAAGCACGCGTTCATAAAGACCGATTTTGTTCCCAAAAGCGGCATAGAAACTCGGGGGCTTGATGTTCAGGGCCTGCGTAACATCCGCTACGCTCACAGCGTCGTATCCATGCGCGTGAAATAAGGGCTGTACTTTGGCAACAGCCAGTTCCGGATCAAAATTACGTGGTCGCCCTGGGGCGCGCGAACATTTTGTAGTGCTCATTACAAATCCATTGACAGAAAACCATGCGCCCATTATATATCGATCACTACATAATTGTTCAAGGAGTATCTCATGTCCCCATTTAACGGCAAGTCAGTTCTGGTTCTTGGCGGCAGTCGTGGGATTGGCGCGGCTATTGTGCGCCGTTTCGCCGCAGATGGCGCAGCGGTGACCTTTACCTATTCAGGCTCAGCAGACGCAGCAAAAGCGCTTGCGGATGAAACAGGGGCCCACACGGCGCAAACCGATAGCGCCGATCGCGATGCCGTCATTAGCCGGGTACGGGAAAGCGGCCCGCTGGATGTGTTAGTGGTGAATGCAGGAATTGTACTGTTCGGCGACGCACTGGAGCAGGATCCCGATGACGCTGAGCGCCTGTTCCGCATTAATATACATGCCCCCTGGTACGCGGCAGTCGAGGCGGCACGACAAATGCCTGATGGCGGACGGATTATCATTATTGGTTCAGTAAACGGCGATCGTATGCCAATTGCCGGTATGGCTTCCTACGCGTTAAGTAAGTCTGCTCTGCAAGGCCTGGCACGAGGGCTGGCGCGTGATTTCGGCGCGCGCGGTATTACGGTCAACGTGGTGCAACCGGGTCCCATTGATACTGACGCTAATCCAGCAGAAGGTCCATTGAAAGAGCTGATGCACAGCTTTATGGCGCTAAAACGACACGGTCGACCAGAAGAAGTGGCCGGAATGGTTGCCTGGTTGGCAGGTCCGGAGGCCGGGTTTGTGACGGGAGCTATGCATACCATTGATGGGGCGTTTGGCGCCTGACAGTAATAACAGGCCGGAGACAAATGCCCCGGCCTGTTCAGCGAACTTAGTTCTCAGTATCGAGTTCGTCGAAGCTTTTCACCAGATCATCAATCGCTTTGATCTGCGTGAGGAACTGTTCCAGTTTCGCCAGCGGCAGTGCGGATGGGCCATCGCATTTCGCATTGGCTGGATCCGGATGCGCTTCAATAAACAAGCCTGCCAGACCTACCGCCATGCCCGCGCGCGCCAGTTCAGTCACCTGACCACGACGGCCGCCGCTTGCGGCGCCAAACGGGTCGCGGCACTGCAGCGCATGGGTGACGTCGAAAATCACCGGCGAATTGCCAGAGACCTTTTTCATCACGCTAAAGCCCAGCATATCCACAACCAGGTTGTCATAACCGAAGTTTGCGCCACGGTCACACAGGATAACCTTATCGTTACCGCCTTCATGGAATTTATCCACGATATTACCCATCTGACCCGGGCTTACGAACTGCGGTTTTTTCACGTTGATAACGGCGCCGGTTTTCGCCATCGCTTCCACCAGATCGGTCTGGCGAGCGAGGAATGCCGGCAGTTGAATCACATCCACCACATCAGCAACAGGCTGAGCCTGGCTGGCTTCGTGAACGTCGGTGATCACTTTTACGCCAAAAGTTTGCTTCAGTTCCTGGAAGATTTTCATCCCTTCTTCAAGGCCCGGTCCACGGTAAGAGTGGATGGAAGAACGGTTGGCTTTATCAAAGGAGGCTTTGAACACGTAAGGGATACCCAGTTTTTGAGTAACGGTTACGTAGTGCTCACAAATGCGCATCGCCAGGTCGCGGGATTCCAGCACGTTCATTCCGCCAAACAGCACGAACGGCAGGTCATTTGCCACGTTGATGTCGCCAATGCTAACCACTTTTTGTTTCATAGGATCGCCTTAAACGGTAGGTAAAGTGTCATTAATCAATGCAATACAATTTGTTTGTGCGAAATCGTATTAATCTGCGCACGAATCATTTCGCTGATCGGGTCTTCCGGACACTGCTCAACGAAATAACTTAAATCTGTCAGCGCAACATGTTCACACTCCAGTTGCGCATATATCAATCCCCGATCGCGTATTTCATACGGATCTTCAGGATTAAACTGCAATAATGCTTCACTGGCACGCAGCGCCAGTTCCATTTGCCGCTCTTCCATCAGCGATGATTTCAGTGTGTCGAGCAGTTTACGGATCACTTCTGCGTTATCCGCTTCGTCCAGATCTTCATTAAACAGTTCCGCGACCGGGCTGATATTTCCCTTCAGCCACACTTCCAGCGTGTGTTCATTTAACGTTTCGCCATTGAACGGATTGATTAGCCACATTTCGCCATCGAGCGATTCAATGCGCAGGATGAGTTGTGTCGGGAAAATCACCGGTACCAGCGGTAGATCCAGTCGGTTGGCAATCCACAATAAGATCGCGCCCAACGACACCGCACTGCCCTGACGATTTTTCAGAACCTGGTCGAGCCATAGTGCATCAGAAAGACGATAGACGCCGTGGGTATCCGTAAATCCCCATTCGCCGTAAAAAAGTGCCAGCAGTTTTTCCAGTTGCTCATCCTGAGACAGGAGCTGGCTAATTTCTTCTTGCGCCAGACTGACCAGACGTTCCAGTTCGTCATAGACAGTTTGTGTTGGAAAATCCAGACGGATAGACTCCGACGCCAGGATCATCCCATCACACAATGGCGCTTTATTAAATTCGAAATCAGCTAACGACCTCATGACTTACCCCAGTAACGGTATTTTTGTGGTGGCGAGTTTAATGATGATGTACAGCACCACCAACGCCAGCGGAAATGCGACTAATCGCGCCTGCTGGCTGCGCGCCCGACGGTAATCGAGCGCAATAAAACCCAAAACGATGTAAATGATAACCCCAAACAGCTTTTCAGTCAGCCATGTCCCTTGTTCGGTGAATGGCAGGATGTGCGTTTTCACCATTAACGCTACGCCGCTGAGTAATAAAACGGTATCCACCACCGGCGGCACAATGCGCGTCCAGCGGGCACGGGCTAGACGCGCGTCGGTGTAACGCCACCAAAAACGCAGCGTCAGCAGACTAACAGAAAGCGCAATGCTAATGAGATGAACGTTGAGTAACAGACTGATGGTACTCATGATGGGAGGCGTCCAAGCGTAATTCGCTCGTTGCCGCCGTAATCACGGCAG
This sequence comes from Citrobacter sp. EC_71, assembly GCF_019584005.1. Classification (NCBI taxonomy): domain Bacteria; kingdom Pseudomonadati; phylum Pseudomonadota; class Gammaproteobacteria; order Enterobacterales; family Enterobacteriaceae; genus Citrobacter; species Citrobacter sp. EC_71. The sequence continues at coordinate 186,972 of NZ_VDAY01000004.1, read as the reverse complement.
GTTTCAACCGCCAGATAACCCGCGCGAGTAAAGGCATCGCGCACGGCCTCGCCCTGCTGCCAGCCATGTTCCAGCAAAAGATAGCCGCCGGGCGTTAACACGTGCTGAGACTGGTCAATAATATGGACGATATCCGCCAGCCCCTGATCGCCCGCCACCAGCGCCGACAGCGGCTCAAAGCGCACATCGCCCTGTGCCAAATGCGGATCCTGTTCGTCGATGTACGGCGGATTGCTGACAATCATGTCAAACTGCTGCCCCTGCAAAGCGCTAAACCAGTCGCTTTGCAGCACGCGAACATTGTCGATAGCCAGGTGCTGCGTATTGCGCATAGCCAGCGCCACGGCATCCGGCATCCGATCAACCGCCGTCACCGCGCAATCCGGACGCTCGGTTGCCAGCGCCAGCGCAATCGCGCCCGTACCGGTTCCCAGATCGAGAATGCGACATGCCGAGGCCGGCAGGCGAGCCAGCGCCTGCTCTACCAGACACTCGGTATCCGGACGCGGAATCAGCGTGGCCGGCGATACAAACAGCGGCAGCGACCAGAACTCGCGCACGCCGGTCAAATGCGCCACCGGCTCGCCCCGCTGACGCCGCTCCAGTAATGTGTCGAGCTGCTGATGCTGCGCCTCGGTTAACAGCGTTTCACCGAAAGCCAGAATAAAGGTGCGCCCCTTGCCGGTAACGAACTCGAGTAAAATCTCGGCGTCACGGCGCGGGCTTTCGCTTGCCTGTAATTGGCTTATCGCTTCACGCAGCCAGTGCTGATAGTCCATTAATCCTGCTCGGACAACGCCGCCAGTTGATCGGCCTGGTATTCCTGGACAATTGGCTCAATGAGCATATCCAGTTTACCTTCCATCGCTTCATCCAGACGGTAGAGCGTCAGGTTAATGCGGTGATCGGTTACGCGCCCCTGAGGGAAGTTATAGGTGCGGTTGCGATCGCTGCGATCGCCGCTGCCCAGCAGGTTGCGACGCTCAGAGGCTTCCGCCTGTTGACGTCTTGCCACTTCGGCCGCACGAATGCGCGCCCCCAGCACCGACATCGCTTTCGCTTTGTTTTTATGCTGTGAACGTTCGTCCTGACATTCCACCACGATGCCGGTTGGCAAGTGGGTAATACGGATTGCAGAGTCGGTGGTGTTAACGTGCTGACCCCCTGCGCCTGATGAGCGGAATGTATCAATACGCAGATCGGCCGGGTTGATGTCCGGCAGTTCAGCATCCGGCAGCTCCGGCATAACCGCGACCGTACAGGCGGAGGTATGAATACGGCCCTGTGATTCCGTCGCCGGTACGCGCTGCACGCGATGACCACCGGACTCAAATTTCAGTCGGCCGTAAACGCCTTCGCCGCTGATCTTGGCAATAACTTCTTTAAAACCGCCATGCTCGCCTTCGCTGGCGCTCATGATCTCAACCCGCCAGCGGCGCGATTCAGCGTAACGACTGTACATACGGAACAGATCGCCAGCAAATAACGCGGCTTCATCACCGCCGGTTCCCGCCCGCACTTCAAGGAAGGCGTTACGTTCGTCATCAGGATCTTTCGGTAACAGCAGAACCTGCAGATGTTGTTCCAACTGTTCACATTTCTCTTTTGCTTCGCGCAGTTCATCCTGCGCCATTTCACGCATTTCAGGATCGTCGAGCATCATCTGAGCTGTCTCGATATCTTCCTGAACCTGTTGCCAGTCCGTAAAACAGCGCGATACATCGCTTAATTGCGCATATTCGCGCGACAGTGCACGAAAGCGGTCCTGGTCTGCGATAGTACCCGCATCGCCGAGCAGCGCCTGAACTTCTTCATGACGTTCATGCAGGGCTTCCAGTTTGGCAACGATAGAAGGCTTCATAGGCGTAAATGCACCCTGTAAAAAATAAGATTGGTGTGTTGCTACTCCAGCCCGAGGCTGTCGCGCAGAATATTCAGGCGTTCACTATCCCCGTCACGGGCGGCCTGTTGAAGTGATTTGGTTGGTGCGTGGATCAGACGGTTAGTCAGTTTCCAGGCCAGATCCTGCATAATGGCTTGCGCATCACCGCCCTGTTGAAGAGCGGCCAACGCTTTGGCGGTCAGTTCATCACGGATCTGTTCTGACTGACTGCGATACTCGCGGATAGTGTCACTTGCGCCCTGGGCACGCAGCCAGGCCATAAACTCGCTGGTTTCCTGCGCCACGATCGTTTCGGCTTCCACGGCCGCCGCTTTGCGCTGGGCCAGGTTATGCGAAATGATGCTTTGCAGATCGTCAACGCTGTACAAGTAGGCGTTGGACAATTTGCCCACTTCCGGCTCGACATCGCGCGGTACGGCGATATCCACCAGCAGCATAGGCTGGTTACGACGGTTTTTAAGCGCACGCTCTACCATTCCTTTACCGATAATCGGCAGCGGACTGGCGGTTGAACTGATAATGATATCGGCATCCTGCAAGCGGGCATCGATATCGCTCAATGAAATCACTTCAGCGCCGACTTCATCCGCCAGCACCTGCGCGCGTTCACGCGTGCGGTTGGCGATGATCATCTTCTTCACTTTGTGTTCGCGCAAATGACGCGCCACCAATTCGATGGTCTCGCCTGCGCCGACTAACAGTACGGTTACTGTGGAGAGCGATTCAAAGATCTGCCGCGCCAGCGTACAGGCAGCAAAAGCCACGGAAACAGCGCTGGCGCCGATATCAGTTTCGGTACGGACACGTTTAGCGACAGAGAACGATTTCTGGAACATGCGCTCCAGCGCACTGGCGTTCTGGTGGCCTTTCTGCGAATCCGCAAAGGCTTTTTTAACCTGTCCCAAAATCTGCGGCTCGCCGAGCACCAGCGAATCCAGACCACTGGCAACGCGCATCAGATGGCTGACGGCGTCATTGTCCTGGTGCCAGTACAGGCTATTGCGCAGGTCTTCTTCATTAAGGTTATGGTATTCACACAACCAGCGAATCAGTGCTTCTTGCAGGTTGTCCTGCTCTTCCACGCTGAGGTAAATCTCTGTGCGGTTACACGTCGACAGCACTACCCCGCCCTGCACCATTGGCAGCGCTTGCAGGCTGTCCAGCGCCTGATCGAGCGTATCCGGCGAAAACGTGACGCGTTCTCGCAGCGATACAGGTGCCGTTTTATGGTTAATACCAAGCGCTAAAAGGGTCATGTGAGCGGGAATAGTACCAGCGTTGATAAGGTTAGACTGGGTGCATCATACAGGATGCGTGCGGTCAATAAAAGAGACTGCCCCCTTTTGGAGTAATAGCTTAGCGCACAAATTTAAGCGATTTAAGATAACTTGAACGTAGACGATGTCAGATGGTGGCGCTAGCATTGAGAGTTATAACTGCAACGTATCTCAAGGATTTGTCATCATTATGACCCTGCCTGATTTTCGCCTGATTCGCCTGCTGCCCCTTGCAGCCCTGGTTCTTAGTGCCTGTACCCTCAACGCACCGAAAGGTCCCGGCAAAAGCCCCGATTCCCCGCAGTGGCGCCAGCACCAGCAGGAAGTACGCGCCCTGAACCAATATCAGACGCGCGGTGCGTTCGCTTATATCTCCGATCAACAGAAAGTGTATGCCCGCTTTTTCTGGCAGCAAACCGGACAGGATCGCTATCGTCTGCTGCTGACCAACCCGCTGGGCAGCACGGAATTGGAACTCAATGCGCAGCCGGGCAACGTTGAGCTTGTCGATAACAAAGGTAAGCACTACACCGCCGACAACGCCGAAGAGATGATTGGTAAACTGACCGGCATGCCTATTCCGTTGAATAGCCTGCGCCAGTGGATCCTTGGCCTGCCGGGTGACGCCACCGATTACAAGCTCGACGACCAATATCGTCTGAGCGAAGTGAACTACAGTAAAGACGGTAAAAGCTGGAAAGTGGTCTATAGCGCCTACGACAGCAAAACGCAGCCTGCGATGCCAGCCAACATGGAGCTGTCCGACGGCTCCCAGCGTATTAAGCTGAAAATGGATAACTGGATTGTGAAATGATGAGCCATTGGCCCTCTCCGGCAAAACTGAATCTGTTTTTATATATCACCGGGCAGCGTGCGGACGGTTACCACACGCTACAGACGTTATTCCAGTTTCTCGACTATGGCGACGAGATTGGCATCAATCTGCGCCACGATGGCGAAATACACCTCCTAACCCCGGTGGAAGGCGTTGCGCATGAAGATAACCTGATCGTGCGCGCGGCGCGTTTGCTGATGAAGACAGCGTCGACAAGCGATCGCCTGCCCGCAGGAAGCGGCGCGGACATCAGTATCGAAAAGCGTCTGCCGATGGGTGGCGGCCTGGGCGGCGGTTCGTCAAATGCGGCCACCGTTCTGGTGGCGTTGAATCATCTCTGGCGGTGTGGGCTTTCGGTTGATGAACTGGCGGCAATCGGCTTGACGCTGGGGGCGGATGTTCCCGTGTTCGTGCGCGGCCACGCGGCTTTTGCCGAAGGCGTGGGAGAAATTCTGACGCCGGTCGATCCACCTGAAAAATGGTATCTGGTCGCTCATCCGGGAGTCAGTATTCCAACGCCGGTCATTTTTAACGATCCTGACCTCCCGCGTAACACGCCAAAAAGGTCAATAAAAACGTTACTAAAATGTGAATTCGGCAATGATTGCGAGGTTATCGCAAGAAAACGTTTTCGCGAGGTTGATGCGGCGCTTTCCTGGCTGTTAGAATACGCGCCGTCGCGCCTGACTGGTACAGGGGCTTGTGTCTTTGCTGAATTTGACACAGAGTCTCGTGCTCGCCAGGTGCTTGAGCAAGCCCCGGAATGGCTCAAAGGCTTTGTGGCGAAAGGCGTCAACCTCTCCCCTTTGCATAGAGCGTTACTCTAAATCATTCGGGTTTCAGGAAGATGGCGAGATGACGGAACACCTGGCGCATACAACAGTATGTGCTGGTGTGAGGAATTAACGCCAACGCACATGAAACCCGAAGGATGAAGAGTAAACCGGGCAAGCTGAGTTGCGGTGACAACGTCACCCTGTTCCAGACGTTGCATCGCGCTCTTTAATACACCGCATGGAGAGGATACTGCCTGGCCCGCACAGTTTTCGGCAGATTCTTTCCACCAATGGACGCATGCCTGAGGTTCTTCTCGTGCCTGATATGAAGCTTTTTGCTGGTAACGCCACCCCGGAACTAGCACAACGTATTGCCAACCGCCTGTACACTTCACTCGGCGACGCCGCTGTAGGTCGCTTTAGCGACGGCGAAGTCAGCGTACAAATTAATGAAAATGTACGCGGTGGTGATATTTTCATCATCCAGTCCACTTGTGCCCCTACTAACGACAACCTGATGGAATTGGTCGTTATGGTTGATGCGCTGCGCCGTGCTTCCGCAGGCCGTATCACCGCCGTTATTCCTTACTTCGGCTATGCACGTCAGGATCGTCGCGTACGTTCCGCTCGTGTACCGATTACCGCTAAAGTCGTCGCTGATTTCCTGTCCAGCGTTGGCGTTGACCGCGTCCTCACCGTTGACCTGCATGCTGAACAGATCCAGGGCTTCTTTGACGTACCGGTTGATAACGTATTCGGTAGCCCAATCCTGTTAGAAGACATGCTGCAACTGAATCTGGACAACCCGATCGTGGTTTCTCCGGACATCGGTGGCGTCGTGCGTGCCCGTGCTATCGCTAAACTGCTGAACGATACCGATATGGCTATCATCGACAAACGTCGTCCGCGTGCGAACGTTTCTCAGGTGATGCACATCATTGGTGACGTTGCAGGTCGTGACTGCGTGCTGGTTGATGACATGATCGATACCGGCGGTACGCTGTGTAAAGCAGCAGAAGCACTGAAAGAACGTGGTGCAAAACGCGTATTTGCTTACGCAACCCACCCGATCTTCTCAGGTAATGCGGCAAACAACCTGCGCAACTCAGTGATTGATGAAGTCGTTGTCTGTGACACTATTCCACTGACTGACGAAATCAAAGCGCTGCCAAACGTGCGTACATTGACCCTGTCGGGTATGCTGGCCGAAGCGATTCGTCGTATCAGCAACGAAGAATCCATCTCTGCTATGTTCGAGCATTAATCGAGCCCGGCTCAAAAACCCGCTGCGGCGGGTTTTTTTATCTGTAATACTTATTTGTATGACTTTTGCCTACTTCACCTGCCATTTAGTTGACAGATGATGCGCTCATGGATGAAACATTATTGTGAACAGATTATTTTCCTCACATGTGATGCCTTTCCGCGCCCTCATCGACGCTTGTTGGAAAGAAAAATATACCGCTTCTCGCTTTACCCGTGACCTGATCGCCGGGATAACGGTGGGGATCATTGCCATTCCGCTGGCAATGGCCCTGGCAATAGGGAGTGGCGTTGCGCCGCAGTACGGTCTGTATACCTCCGCCGTCGCTGGGATTGTTATCGCCCTCACCGGGGGGTCGCGCTTTAGCGTCTCTGGCCCGACCGCCGCCTTCGTGGTGATCCTGTATCCGGTGTCGCAACAGTTTGGGCTGGCAGGCCTGCTGGTTGCCACGCTCATGTCCGGGATATTTCTGATCCTTTTCGGCCTCGCCCGTTTTGGTCGCCTGATCGAATATATTCCCGTGTCGGTTACGTTAGGCTTTACGTCGGGTATTGGTATCACTATCGGTACCATGCAGATTAAAGATTTTCTTGGCCTGCAAATGGCCCATGTACCGGAGCACTACCTGCAAAAAGTTGGTGCGCTGTTTATGGCCTTGCCAACCATCAACTTCGGCGATGCCGCCATTGGCGTGGTAACGCTGGGGATCCTGATTTTCTGGCCTCGTTTGGGGATCCGACTGCCGGGTCACCTTCCTGCACTGCTGGCAGGCTGTGCGGTAATGGGAATTGTGAACCTGACCGGTGGTCACGTTGCGACCATCGGTTCCCAGTTCCACTACATTCTGGCTGACGGCTCACAGGGTAACGGTATCCCGCAGTTGCTGCCGCAACTGGTATTACCGTGGAATATGCCCGAGTCAAACTTTACCCTGAGCTGGAGTTCATTACAGGCGCTGTTACCGGCAGCCTTCTCAATGGCGATGCTGGGGGCAATTGAATCTCTGCTGTGCGCCGTCGTCCTCGACGGCATGACCGGCACCAAGCATAAAGCCAACAGCGAGCTGATTGGTCAGGGGCTGGGTAACATTGTTGCGCCGTTCTTTGGTGGTATCACCGCCACGGCGGCAATTGCCCGTTCTGCGGCCAACGTCCGCGCCGGGGCAACCTCACCCGTTTCGGCGGTCATCCACGCGATTCTGGTGATCCTGGCGCTATTGGTTTTAGCACCGCTGCTTTCATGGCTACCGCTTTCCGCCATGGCCGCCCTGCTGCTGATGGTGGCATGGAACATGAGTGAAGCCCACAAAGTGGTGGATCTGCTGCGTCATGCGCCAAAAGACGACATCATCGTCATGCTGATGTGTATGTCGCTGACGGTGCTGTTCGACATGGTTATCGCCATCAGCGTCGGGATCGTTCTCGCTTCTCTGCTGTTTATGCGCCGTATTGCGCGCATGACGCGGCTGGCACCGGTCAACGTTGATGTAGCAGACGATGTTCTGGTGCTACGCGTCATCGGCCCGCTGTTCTTTGCCGCGGCGGAGGGATTATTTACCGATCTCGAGTCGCGCATTGCGGGTAAACGCATTGTGGTCTTGAAGTGGGACGCAGTCCCGGTACTGGATGCTGGTGGTCTGGACGCCTTCCAACGTTTTGTAAAACGTCTGCCGGAAGGTTGCGAATTACGTATCAGTAACCTGGAGTTCCAGCCGCTACGTACCATGGCCCGCGCGGGTATTCAGCCTATTCCAGGACGCCTGACGTTCTTCCCGAATAAAGACGCCGCACTGGCGGATATCAGCTGACGCCCAGCCCTACCCGGCGAAGCGCCCCGGGCTACACATGACAGGCAAAAAAATGGCTCCCGTGAGTGGGAGCCATTTTTATATCAAGCTTATTTATGCTTACGCTTTCAGCAGTTGCTCAGCCGTCGCCTTCACGCTCGCCAGCAGGACTTTCACATCCTCCAGGCACACGGTCGGGTTCAACAGCGTCAGCTTCAGGCAGGTGACGCCATCAGCTTCGGTGACGCCGACGTTGGCGCTACCGGAAGCCAGCAGCACGTCGCCAATACGCTGGTTCAGCAGCGCAACGAACGCGATGTCATCGCTTTGCGGACGGAAGCGGAACAGCACGCTTGCCAGCTGCGGCTCCATAACCAGTTCCAGATGCGGCTGGGTTTTGACAAACTCAGCCGCATCGCGGGCCAGCGTCACGCCGTTATCGATGATTTCGGCATACTGCTTTTTACCCAGCGCTTCGAGGCCCATCCACAGCTTGAGCGCGTCGAAACGGCGCGTGGTCTGCAGCGACTTCGACACCAGGTTCGGCACGCCGTGTCTTTCATCGAAATCAGAGTTCAGGTATGCCGCCTGATAGCGCATCAGCTCATAGTGACGCGCGTCTTTTAACAGGAACGCGCCGCAGCTGATGGTCTGGAAGAACTGTTTGTGGAAGTCCAGGGTTACGGAATCCGCCAGTTCGAGACCGTTCAGGAAGTGACGATACTTCTCAGACAGCAGTAACGCCCCGCCCCATGCCGCATCCACGTGCATCCAGATCTGGTGCTCTGCCGCCAGCGCCGCAATATCCGCTAACGGATCGATAGCGCCTGCGTCGGTGGTGCCGGCCGTGGCGACAATCGCCATCACCTGCTCGCCGTTGGCTTGCGCCTGGGCCAGCTTAGCTTTCAGGTCAGTCAGATCCATCCGTGAGAACGCATCGGTCTTCACCTGAGTGACGGAACGGTAACCCAGTCCCATCAGCGCCATGTTTTTCTGCACGGAGAAGTGTGCGCTTTCAGAGCAGAACACTTTAATTTTGCTCAGGTCACCGGTCAGACCATTCTGCTGAATGGAGTGCCCCTGGCGAGCGAAGAAAGCGTCGCGCGCCAGCATCAGGCCCATCAGATTGCTCTGGGTGCCGCCGCTGGTGAACACGCCCGCGTCGCCCGCCGCATAACCTACCTGCTCACGCAGCCATTCGATCAGTTTGATCTCAATGATCGTGGCCGACGGGCTTTGGTCCCAGGAGTCCATGCTCTGGTTAGTGGCGTTGATCAGCACTTCCGCCGCCTGGCTAATCACCAGGCTTGGGCAGTGCAGGTGCGCCACGCACTGCGCATGGTGAACCAACAGGCTGTCTTTGAGAAAGTATTCAACCGCACGCTCAATAGCGGCCTGGTTGCCCAGGCCCTGAGACGTAAAGTTCAGGTTGATACGTTCGCGCAGCTGTTCAACGGTTTTGCCCTGATACATCTCAGGCTGTTGCAACCATTCAACGACCGCTTTCGTACTCTGCTCGATAGCGTCCTGATAGGCAGCAATACTCTGCGCCGAGCCGGACAAAATCGGGTTTACGTCTGACATTCGCTCCAACTCCGTTTAAACCGGCTTTACACCAGCGCCCAACAGGGCGTTTTCGAATTTATCGAGGAACACTTCCAGCTCAGCGTTAGTGATCAGCAGAGACGGCAGCAGGCGCAGTACGCAACCGTTACGGCCGCCACGCTCCAGAATCAGCCCATTTTCGAAGCATTTTTTCTGCAGCAGCGCGGACAGCTCGCCATCGGCCGGATAGCAGCCCATGTGATCCTGCGCTTCGTTCGGCTTAACAATTTCAATACCGATCATCAGACCCAGACCGCGTACCTGGCCAATCACCGGATAGCGTTTCTGCAGGTCGGTCAGTTTACCTTTCAGCCACTCGCCCTGAGCGGCAACTTTATCGGCAATCTCGTCGTCTTTGAGGATTTTCAGTGTTGTCAGACCGGTGGCCATCGCCAGCTGGTTGCCGCGGAAGGTACCGGTATGGTGGCCCGGAGCCCACGCATCGAACTGCTTTTTAATGCCCAGTACCGCCAGCGGCAGACCGCCGCCAACCGCTTTGGACATCACGATGATGTCTGGCTCAATACCGGCGTGTTCGAAGGCGAACAGCTTACCGGTACGCGCGAAGCCAGCCTGAACTTCATCGATAATCAGCAGAATGCCGTGTTCCTGCGTCACTTTACGAATACGCTGTAACCATTCGATCGGCGCCGGGTTCACGCCGCCCTCGCCCTGCACGGCTTCGAGGATCACCGCAGCCGGTTTACGCACGCCGCTTTCAACGTCGTTGATCAGGTTTTCGAAGTAGTAAGTTAATGCTTTCACGCCAGCTTCACCGCCAATACCCAGCGGGCAGCGGTACTGATGCGGATACGGCATAAACTGCACTTCCGCCATCATGTTGCTGACGGCTTCTTTCGGCGACAGGTTGCCAGTCACGGACAGCGCGCCGTGGGTCATCCCATGGTAGCCGCCGGAGAAGCTGATAATGCTGGAACGGCCGGTCACTTTCTTCGCCAGCTTCAGCGCCGCTTCAACGGCATCTGCGCCAGACGGCCCGGTGAACTGCAGGCAATACTCTTTGCCCTGGCCCGGCAATAAAGACAGTAAATAAGATGAAAATTCATCTTTTAACGGCGTGGTAAGGTCAAGCGTATGTAACGGTAAGCCGCTTGTGATGACACTTTGAATGCTCTGGAGCACTTCAGGATGATTGTGACCGAGCGCCAGGGTACCGGCACCTGCAAGACAATCAAGATATTGATTATTTTCTACGTCAGTAATCCAGACGCCCTGCGCTTTCGCAATCGCTAATGGCAGTTTACGCGGATAGCTGCGGACATTAGATTCAAACTCAGCCTGTCTTGCTAAAAAGGTATCATTGCTCTGCGGTAATGAATTAGCACTTAAAGTATCAATACGGACTTTATCCGTCATCATATCACTCCTACAACCAGGTGTAGATTAACGCCTGATTGAATAAATGGTTATAAGGATTACCTGTAAAAAAGCGCGGCTAATATATGTTGTTTTAGCACTGGACTCAATCATTTATTTTACGCCGCCTTAAATGAGCATTTTTACCTTATAATTCAAAGCATAAAGCACATCCCGCATTACGAAATCATAAACAAATATAGCTATTTATTTTACAATGCTGTAGCCAGTTGCAACCTGTACGATGTAATAGAAACCATGAGGTTTTCATGTTTTTATTATTTTTTTACATGTTTTTACTATTAATAATGTGCGCGTTTTTTCTTTACGACATGATTTTTCACTTATTTTTCGATAAATCGAATAAAAAAGTCGATCCCTAAATATAAATCACTTAGTATGGCGCGCTTATTTACAGGCTATGTAGATAAATTTAATGCGCAGCACCCGGTCACGCGTACAGGCGACACGCGTTATCGACAACAGGAATTCCCTGGGTTGTCAGCAGAAATGTTCGCGGGCGGACATTTCGTAAGGCGAACGTCGTTCCCTTATGCCGAGAATGAAAATTTTCTAGCCATACTTTTATGGCGCCCTGATATGAGATTGTTATGACTCGCATTTATCCACCATCCGTCGTTGCCAAATTTGGCGGCACCAGCGTCGCTGATTTTGATGCGATGAACCGCAGCGCCAGCATTGTTCTTGCTGATCAAGATGTCCGTTTAGTCGTTCTGTCTGCTTCAGCAGGCGTGACAAACTTACTGGTCGAGCTTTCTGAAGGTCTGGAAACGCACCAACAATTAGATAAGCTTGAGACGTTACGCGCCATCCAATACAACATTATTTCCCGCCTGAAGCAGCCGTCCGTTATCAGCACGGAAATCGATAATCTTCTCAACAATATACGCCGCCTTGCACAAACGGCGACGGTTTCACCGTCCGATGCACTAAGCGATGAGTTAGTCAGCCACGGCGAACTGATGTCCTCTTTGTTGTTTACTGAAGTATTACGTGAACGGCACGCCGAAGCAGGGTGGTTTGACGCCCGCAGCGTGATGCGTACCAATTCGAACTACGGCTGCGCTGAGCCGGATCTCAGCACCCTGCACCACCAGGTGGAGACTCATCTGCGCCCGCGTCTTGAGCAGGCTATTATGGTTACCCAGGGATTTATTGGCCGCGATGCAGGCGGACATACCACGACGCTGGGACGCGGCGGGAGTGATTACACCGCCACGCTACTTGGTGAAGCACTGCACGCCGCACGCGTGGACATCTGGACCGACGTTGCCGGGATCTACACCACAGATCCGCGCATTGCGCCACGGGCCAAACGGATCGACCATATCTCATTTTCCGAGGCCAGCGATATGGCCGCCTACGGTGCGAAGGTTCTTCACCCGGCTACACTGCTCCCGGCAATGCGGAAAAGCATTCCGGTCTTTGTTGGCTCAAGTAAAGATACGGCCGCCGGTGGTACGCTGGTGCACAACACCACCGATAATCCACCGCGTTATCGGGCGCTCGCCGTGCGCCGTAAACAGACGCTATTGCGATTACACAGTCTGCAGACACAACCGCCCTGTGCTTTTCTGGCGCAGGTATTTGCCATTTTATCCCACCACGCGGTGGCAGTAGATTTGGTCACGATATCAGAAAATTGTATTGCGCTGGCGCTGGACGCCACTCATGCGACATCGGGTGAGGACCATATACTGACCACGGCACTGTTTACCGCATTGTCCTCCCACTGTCGGCTGGAAGTGGAAACCGGACTGGCATTAGTCACTTTGGTGGGCAATCAACTGACCCAGGCTGCGGGGGTTTGCAAAGACGTTTTTGCCTGGCTCGAAGAGCATACGGTACGCATGATTTGCCACGGCGCATCAAACGATAACCTGTGCATTCTGTTACCGGCTGACGCGGCGGATAGCGTGGTTAAGACGTTACATTATCGATTATTCGAATAACGCCTCTGCAATTGCGCAGCGATGATGAGTGCATTTTATCCGGGATATGCGTGAACAAGCAGAGGACTGGTTTTCAACCAGGACTCTGCCTGCAAACAGTGGCACTCGCAGTGGAGAGACTATTTAGTTGTGACGATGATTGGTATCACCGCGACGGCAGCGTTTGTCATAATGACGTACCCACCAGTAACGGTCACTGATTTGTTCGTGCCCGCCGACTCTGGCCCCCGCTAACCAGAGAACACCGCCGACAAAAATACTGAGCACAGCACCATGCGCGAAAAACTGTGGCAGATTAAATTGCGGCAGTTGGTTTAAAATAGAGTAACCAACGCCACCCACCATCACCACCAACCCTAAAGCCATGAGCACGTTACCGAGTAACGAAGCGTTTTTGCGTTTCATGTGTCACCTCCGGAACTTTGGGTTGTTACAGGGAATACCCCTAATCCTTATGTGTAAAGTATAGACAACACTGCCGTTCGCAAGTGCGGGAGCGATCACAATTACAAACACCCGCGCAACAAAACTTTACAAATAAGCTACTGAACACACTCAATTTCTAATAGTCCAGTTTCGCAATTATTCAGTTTTCGAGGATAAGCACGCAGTTTTTTGTCAAGCGCAGCGCCAGACAGTAAACTACCCGTCGTTTATAGATACACTCAGGACAAAACACGTGACGATTAAATTGATTGTCGGTCTGGCGAACCCCGGCGCAGAGTATGCGGCAACGCGGCACAACGCCGGCGCATGGTATGTTGATCTACTGGCAGAGAGATTACGCGCTCCCCTGCGCGATGAGCCGAAATTCTTCGGCTACACCTCCAGGGTTACGCTAGAAGGCGAAGATGTCCGCCTGCTGGTGCCGACCACATTTATGAATCTGAGCGGCAAGGCCGTTGGCGCGATGGCTAGTTTTTATCGCATCAATCCCGATGAAATTTTAGTTGCACATGACGAACTAGACCTGCCGCCAGGTGTTGCCAAATTTAAGCTTGGCGGTGGTCATGGCGGACATAATGGCCTGAAGGACATCATCAGCAAGTTAGGCAATAACCCTAACTTTCATCGTTTACGCGTTGGAATTGGTCATCCGGGCGATAAAAACAAAGTTGTCGGGTTTGTTTTAGGCAAACCACCTGTTTCTGAACAGAAGTTAATTGATGAAGCGATTGACGAAGCGGCCCGTTGTACCGAGATTTTGTTCAAAGATGGCCTGACAAAAGCAACGAGCCGGTTACATACCTTTAAAGCGCAATAAGCAGCGATGTGCGGCATTTTGCTCGCGTGCTGTGTATAATAGGCAGAGTTATTTACTTTTCTACAATCTGTTTTCTATAACAGATTGAATATCAAAAGATTAAGGTGATTTAAACATGGGATTCAAATGCGGTATCGTCGGTTTGCCAAACGTAGGCAAATCCACCCTGTTCAACGCGCTCACAAAAGCGGGTATTGAAGCGGCAAACTTCCCGTTCTGTACTATCGAGCCGAACACGGGTGTTGTCCCGATGCCCGATCCGCGTCTGGATCAGCTGGCCGAAATCGTCAAACCGCAGCGTATCCTGCCGACCACGATGGAATTCGTTGATATCGCGGGCCTGGTAAAAGGCGCCTCCAAAGGTGAAGGTCTGGGTAACCAGTTCCTGACTAACATCCGCGAAACCGAAGCGATCGGCCACGTGGTGCGCTGCTTCGAAAACGACAACATCATCCACGTTAATAACAAAGTGGATCCGGCTGACGATATCGATGTTATCAATACCGAACTGGCGCTGTCCGATCTGGATACCTGTGAACGCGCTATTCACCGCGTACAGAAGAAAGCCAAAGGCGGCGACAAAGACGCCAAAGCAGAACTGGCTGCCCTCGAAAAATGTCTGCCACAGTTGGAAAACGCTGGCATGCTGCGTGCGTTGAAAAATCTGACTGACGAAGATAAAGCGGCCATCAAATACCTGAGCTTCCTGACGCTGAAGCCGACCATGTATATCGCCAACGTCAACGAAGACGGTTTTGAAAACAACCCGTACCTCGACAAGGTGCGTGAAATCGCCGCTGCCGAAGGTTCCGTGGTGGTAGCTGTTTGCGCCGCCGTTGAAGCCGACATCGCTGAGCTGGATGACGCCGACCGTGAAGAGTTCATGGCCGAGCTGGGTCTGGAAGAGCCGGGGCTGAACCGCGTGATCCGCGCAGGCTACGAGCTGCTGAATCTGCAGACCTACTTCACCGCGGGCGTGAAAGAAGTACGTGCATGGACTATCCCTGTCGGCGCTACCGCTCCGCAGGCGGCAGGTAAAATCCACACCGACTTCGAGAAAGGATTCATCCGTGCACAAACTATCGCGTTTGAAGACTTCATTACCTACAAAGGTGAGCAAGGCGCGAAAGAAGCCGGTAAGATGCGTGCGGAAGGGAAAGATTACATCGTGAGAGATGGCGATGTGATGAATTTCCTGTTCAACGTCTAATTCACGTTTAACTCTGTAATTCCAAAATCCACGCCACGGCGTGGATTTTTCATTTTATGGATTTTTTAGAGTTCACATCCTGTGATTTACTCAGGCATGTTTCAGCCAGTTCCTGAATATTGGGGTTTGCAGTATTCCCTGAAAGTCAATCAACCCCGAACAGCCAAGTTTCTTGATCAGATTTTGCCTGCTCAGGTAAATCGTTTTTAAGTGCAGGTTAAGCAAGCCAGAAATTTCAGAAATAGTCCGCCCTTCCCCTAATTGCGTTAAGATAAATTTATCCCGTTCAGTCAGGACGATATTTATTTCAGATTGCTGGTCGTGTTCAGTATCAATGCTGATAATTTCAGCGATAAATTTTTTGATTGAGGCTACTCCACTGTCTACAGGAAGTCTGTAGAACGAAAGTTCATTGAGATACTGATACAGATGACCATCAATCAGAAGCACCAGCCGATGCGTCCTGAGATCATAGTTTTGCTTTTTGACAGTGTTGAAGTAGTTAATCGTAAAGAAAACAAGACGCACGTTCTTATCTTTATATTCTATATCAGCGAGAATAATCTCCAGGCCTTGTCTGATATAGACATCATCAATCCACAATTCTGCATGTCTGGCGTGTTCCTGAACTGTATTCATTATTTATGACCTCTAAAAAATCACAATTAATCTGACGGGGTTCAGAACGAATACCTGGTTGAAGGTGACGCATAATCTGCATATAGAGATCGGTTAATATAGCATTCTTCTCATTCTTCAGCTGTACACTAAGTGCCTGAACAAGAATGTCATCACTGACATAACCCATTTTCAACATCACATTGCGCTCTAAATTCTTGTATAAAGCGCACTGGAAAATATAATTTTCCGGAATTGAATTAATCATATCAAGCCCATAATAATGCAGTCTAAGAATGAGAAGATGCTATGTGTAGTCTTAATTCAAAGTATACAAATACTCAGCACATACTATGGATGCTGGAGCTTCATGATTATAAAATAACTTTATTAGACGTCGTCAGCGGTATAGCGCAACACTATTTCCAGTGTTTTTCTGATGATATCAGCCTGAACAACATCGGTTGTCGATTCCAGTGAAGCGATCAGGCTTAAAATGATATTTTTATTATTAACATTATCACCAGCTAAAATCACATTTGTTACTGCCTGTCCCAATACAACGGATTCATCTGCTAATAGCTCACCGGCATTACGGAAGTAACTCGACAAAGCCTTATCTGCTATTGCTCTGTGAACATTCATTTCCTGAAGCATAGTCACCTCGCTTGTATAGTATGAAAGATGGTCTCTAATGTAATTTAGGCTTTTTACTGCCACTGAATACACTCTCATCACCAGTTCTTTCCGGTTTGGGGTTCATCCTTGCCGGATTAGAATCTGTGAAATCATGAATTATGCTATCAATAAGATGTCTACGCCCGGCATCCGCTTCACTCACCTTCATAAGACGTAATTGCTTAATCAATGCGGGTAGTGATATTGCCGTGTTCATGCGCAAAATCTGTATAACAGCTAAACCTGTAATTTCGTGTTTCAAGCGTTCATGGTCAGTTTTCTTCATAACTACTTCACTACTTTCCCCATTTAGATGTTTTAGGGCATCCCTTTATTCGAAGAGCAGGCCGATTAAGGCATTGTAATGCTTCTGTTCATCCTCTCCGGATGCTTTTTCAAGACGGTTCAGAAGCTTGGCACAGAGTGACTTTCGGCTCAGGTTACGTCCATCTTTCAATATCTCAGTGACGATCTCTCCCAATGTTTCCTGCTGTGTAGGAAGATGCGCTTTTGCAAAGTAACGAGAGATTGCGTGTGCGGAATCAGTGAGAACTCTGTGCTGCTGCATATGTTGCTCCTGTAACAAAATGCTGGTGAGTATTAAGTTTTATAACAGTAGCAAAGTTGTACCAAAAATGTGTACATTGAGATCAGGCAAATTTTAACATAAAGTGCTATATTTTATTTATCAATATGTTACGAAGAAAAAGAGAAACACGATATCTCCACCCATTGTACAACCTCTATGAACCAGGGCAGTTACGATTTTTGTTGAACCTTATTATGTAAAATTACAGTTAAAATAATGTATTGAAAATCAGGACATAACCGCGTTTGTCTGATACTGTCCTCACCTCATCCCTTAATCCCGGACTTTCCATGCTCACGACCATTATTTACCGTAGCCATCTACGTGATGACGCCCCCCTCTATGCGATTGAGGATATGGTGGTGGCCGCAAATCTGAAAAACAGGCGATCTGATGTTACGGGGATCTTGCTCTTTAACGGTCGGCATTTTTTCCAACTACTTGAAGGCCCAGAGGAGCAGGTGAAGGAGATTTATCGTTGTATTTGTAACGACCCACGGCACTACAATATTGTCGAACTGATGTGCGATTATGCCCCAGCGCGCCGGTTCGGGAAGGTCGGGATGGAGTTATTTGATTTACAAAAACATGAACGGGCTGAGGTCTTACAAGCTGTACTGAATCAGGGAACGTCAAAATTCCAGCTCACGTATGATGACCGGGCATTGCAGTTTTTCCGGACATTCGTACTGGCGACAGAAAAATCGACTTATTTCGAAATCCCTGCTGCCAATTTCTGGGATTTTATTACCGATAATAGTGGTACCACCCTTAATAAAGCAGAGCTTGCGTCAAATACCGACTACACCTTTGCCTTTCAACCAATTATCGATCCTCTCTCACAACGCGTTATCGCTCTGGAAGCGCTGATTCGTGGTAAAGATGGGGAAACTCCGGCAGCGTACTTTGACAAATTAAGCACGGAAGAGATGTACACAGCGGATCTGGAAAGTAAAAAGACGGCATTTGCCATGGCCAGCGCGCTGAACCTTGGTGAAAAAATGTTGTCAGTCAACCTGTTACCTATGACGCTGGTGAACAGACCCGACGCTGTTAACTTTCTGATTCATGAAATAGCCGCAAATGGGCTGGTCCCTGAACAAATCATTGTGGAATTTACCGAGAGCGCAGTCATCTCACGCTTTGATGCTTTTGCACAGGCGGTAAAATCACTTAAAGCATCGGGGATTTGTGTGGCAGTTGATCATTTCGGCGCGGGTTATGCCGGGCTATTGCTCCTGTCTCGTTTCCAGCCGGACAGAATAAAGATAAGCCGTGAACTCATTGCTGATGTCCATAAAAGTGGCCCGAGGCAAGCTATCATTCAGGCGATCATTAAATGCTGTACTTCACTTGAGATTCAACTTTCCGCCGTTGGTATTGAAAAACCCGAAGAATGGATGTGGCTTGAATCCGCCGGGATCGAGCTTTTCCAGGGTAACTTATTTGCAGCAGCCTTGCTGAATGGTACCCCTTCAGTAGCATGGCCTGAGAAAAAATAAACTCGCTTAGAGTAAGCTGTAACTTAATGACATTATGAAAAAATTTTGTTACCCCGCTCCGCTATTTGATGTTGAATGCAGTAAGATTCTCACGCGTGATAGTAAAGTAAATCTTAATTTTGCTAGAATGCTCTGTATGTTTTGTACAATTTTATGCATGTTGTACAAAGTGACAGGAACCGCATATCGGTAACGGAGAATCAGGCGTGTTGGGGGGAACTATGGCTTATTACAGCATTGGCGACGTCGCAGAGCGTTGCGGGATAAATCCTGTGACCCTTCGGGCATGGCAACGACGCTACGGTTTACTCAAACCTCAACGAAGTGAAGGCGGCCATCGACTCTTTGATGAAGAGGATATTCAACGTATTGAAGAAATCAAACGTTGGATTAGCAATGGTACGCCTGTTGGGAAAGTTAAAGCATTACTGGAAACCAGTACCCGTGAAACTGACGATGACTGGAATCAGCTGCAGGAAGAGATGATGAGCATTCTGCGGATGGCGCATCCGCCGAAACTGCGGGCCAAAATGCTCTCTCTTGGCCGCGCGTATCCGGTAGATGCGTTGATTGACCGAGTCTATCTCCCTGTACGTCAGCGGCTCATACTTGATCATAATACCTCTCGCATAATGAACAGTATGCTTGACGGCGCGCTGATTGAATATGTTGCGGTACTCCTGTCAGAAACACGTCGCAAGTCAGGGAAAGATGCCATTCTGATGGCCTGGGATGTTGAAGACAGAACCCGCTTATGGCTGGAGGCCTGGCGCTTATCGCAATCCGGGTGGCATATCGCCATTCTTGCAGAACCTATTGAAACACCACGTCCTGAGCTATTCCCCGGACAAACACTTTTTGTCTGGACCGGTACGACGCCAACCAGAAGACAAAATGAACTGCTGCAACACTGGAATGAGCAAGGATACAAAGTCATTTTCCACGGGCCTTGACCCGACAGACGCCCAGCTCAACGCAATAAGGCAAACACATTTTATTATCATATTGTTTACTTTTAGAGGTGCGTCATAAATCTGACAAAATGTGTTTTTTGCAAAACACGCATATCAAATCACCCATATCGCAATAAAAACCGCAAAATAGTTAAAGAAAAGCATAATTATTCATTTTCCAGATAAAGCCCATACTATCCATACCGATAAGCCGTGTTGGCTGGACAGGCCACCTGTCGAAAAAAATGTTAAATTTAGGTTTATATGGTGAGATTCACTGTATACCACGGCCAAATTAAGAACATATTACTTTTATAACTAAGGTTTATCATGGATAAGTTATCTTACGCTTCAGATAGCAGCACATCTGCCTGGAATACCTACCTGCAACAAATCGAGCGTGTGGCCCCTTACCTGGGCGAACTTTCCCATTGGGTGGATACCCTGCGTCACCCAAAACGCGCATTGATTGTCGATATCCCGGTACAAATGGATGACGGGACTATCCGTCATTTTGAAGGGTATCGTGTGCAACATAACCTTTCGCGCGGTCCGGGCAAAGGTGGTGTGCGTTTTCATCCTGATGTTGATCTTAATGAAGTGATGGCCCTGTCCGCATGGATGACCATCAAATGCGCGGCATTGAATCTGCCATACGGCGGTGCCAAAGGGGGTGTGCGCGTCGATCCGTTCTCACTGTCTGAGGGCGAACTGGAGCGTTTGACCCGTCGCTATACCAGCGAAATCGGCATTATTATAGGACCGCAGAAAGACATCCCTGCGCCGGATGTGGGTACAAACGGTAAAGTGATGGCCTGGATGATGGATACCTATTCCATGAACCACGGCACCACCGTGACCAGTGTTGTCACCGGTAAACCTATTCACCTTGGCGGCTCGTTAGGCCGTGATAAAGCCACCGGTCGCGGCGTTTTTGTCAGCGGTCTGGAAGTGGCTCGTCGTGCTAATATCGAAGTTGAAGGCGCTCGTGTTGCAGTGCAAGGTTTTGGTAACGTCGGCAGTGAAGCCGCCCGTCTTTTCGCGGCAGCAGGCGCACGTGTCGTTGCTATTCAGGATCACACCGCGACGCTGTTTAACGCTACCGGTATCGACATGTCCGCGCTGTCAGCCTGGCAACTGGAACACAAGCAGATTGCAGGTTTCCCGGGAGCTGAAACCATCGCCAGCGAGGCGTTCTGGAGCCTGGAGATGGACATACTGATCCCTGCAGCGCTCGAAGGTCAGATCACGCGTCACCGCGCTGAAACGCTAACCTGTAAACTAGTACTCGAAGGCGCCAACGGTCCAACCTATCCTGATGCAGATGATGTTCTGGCTAGCCGTGGTATTGTGGTTGTACCTGACGTGGTTTGTAACGCTGGCGGCGTTACCGTCAGCTACTTCGAATGGGTTCAGGACATGGCAAGCTTCTTCTGGAGCGAAGAAGAGATCAACCAACGCATGGACAAAATCATGACCGATGCGATGGTACACGTATGGGAAAAAGCGGCCGAGAAATCCTGCTCTCTGCGTACTGCCGCCTATATTGTTGCCTGCGAGCGTATTTTGCTGGCACGTAAAGATCGCGGAATTTATCCGGGCTAAGATTGGATCTTTTCCTGTTCATAAACCACCTGCCGGGCAGGTGGTTTTTTTTCAGCAAAACCCAGCGCGTAATCGCTTTCCCGCCTGATACTGCCCAATCTCACATTTCCGCTGTTTTTTGCAGCTATACGTTTCAATATGGAACGTATTGAGGTGGCAATGTTTCGTATTGAAACACTAACTCACACAATTTTTTTTTGCATACCTGTGTGCAAAATTACCTTATCGGCAGCGAGCGGTCGCCGTAGCGTTGTACAAACCGATACCCTACATCAGATGGCTGCAGAATTTTGGCAGCATCCAGGACTGTCTGCGGAGCATAAATAATGAAAAAATTGATTAACCGTGTTGAAGACGTACTGAATGAACAACTCGCCGGACTGGCGAAAGCTTACCCTTCCCTGGCCTTGCATCAGGACCCGGTCTATGTCACTCGCGCAGATGCGCCGGTGATGGGCAAAGTGGCACTACTCTCGGGCGGCGGCAGCGGACATGAACCAATGCACTGCGGTTATATTGGGCAGGGCATGCTCGCCGGGGCCTGCCCGGGTGAAATTTTTACCTCACCTACGCCGGATAAAATGTTCGAATGCGCCATGCAAATTGACGGCGGTGAAGGCGTCCTGCTGATCATCAAGAATTACACCGGTGACATTCTTAACTTCGAAACCGCCACCGAGTTGCTGCACGACAGCGGTATAAAAGTCACGACCATGGTGGTGGATGACGACGTCGCGGTGAAAGACAGTCTGTATACCGCCGGTCGTCGTGGCGTGGCGAATACCGTATTGATAGAAAAACTGGTCGGCGCGGCCGCCGAACGCGGTGACTCGCTGGAAGCCTGCGCGGCACTCGGGCGTCAACTGAATAACCAGGGGCACTCCATTGGAATCGCCATTGGTGCCTGTACCGTTCCGGCCGCCGGGCAACCGTCGTTCACGCTGCAGGATAACGAAATGGAATTTGGCGTGGGTATCCACGGGGAACCGGGCATTGACCGCCGAGCCTTCACGTCTCTCGACCAAACCGTAGATGAAATGTTCAACACGCTGCTGGAAAACGGCAACTACAGCCGCACGCTGCGTCATTGGGACAACGTCCAGGGCGCATGGCAGGAAGGCAAAGAAAGCAAGCGGGCGTTGCAAAGCGGCGATCGCGTCATTGCGCTGGTCAATAATCTCGGTGCAACGCCGTTGTCAGAACTCTTCGGCGTGTATAACCGCCTCGAAAGCCGTTGCCAGGATGCGGGGATTGTCATTGAGCGAAACCTGATCGGTTCTTACTGCACCTCTCTGGATATGACCGGCTTTTCAATCACCCTATTACAGGTGGATGACGAAACGCTGAATTTATGGGATGCACCGGTTCACACCCCTGCTCTCAACTGGGGTAAATAAGGAGATTCATGATGTCCCTCACCAGAACGCAAATTGTTAACTGGCTCTATCACTGCGGCGAAATATTCACTACCGAAAGTGATTTTCTCACCGGACTGGACCGGGAAATCGGCGATGCCGACCACGGTCTGAATATGCACCGTGGCTTTAGTAAAGTGGTCGAAAAACTGCCGTCCATCGCCGATAAAGACATCGGTTTTATTTTAAAAAATACCGGCATGGTATTGCTCTCAAGCGTTGGCGGAGCCAGCGGCCCACTGTTCGGTACATTTTTCATCCGTGCCGCCCAGGTCACTCAAGCCCACCAGAGCCTGACGCTGGACGAGTTGTATCAAATGATCCGCGATGGCGCAGAAGGCGTCATTAGCCGTGGTAAAGCTGAGCCTGGCGACAAAACCATGTGCGACGTCTGGCTACCGGTGGTCGAATCTTTACGTCAGTCCTGCGAGCAAAAGTTAAGCGTACAGGCAGCGCTGGAAGCTGCAAGCCAACAAGCGGAAGCTGCGGCGCAAAGCACCATCACCATGCAGGCATGCAAAGGCCGCGCCAGCTACCTTGGTGAACGCAGCATTGGCCATCAGGATCCTGGCGCAACGTCCGTCATGTTTATGATGCAAATGCTGGCTCAGGCGTCCAGAGAGTAAGGATAAAGCGATGGTAAACCTGGTTATTGTGTCTCACAGCGCCCAACTGGGCGAAGGCGTCGGCGCGTTAGCCCGACAAATGTTAATGGGCGATGGCTGCAAACTCGCTATTGCCGCAGGCATTGACGATCCCGAGAATCCGATTGGCACCGATCCTGTTAAGGTGATGGAAGCCATCGAGTCCGTGGCTGATACGGATCACGTGTTAGTGATGATGGATATCGGCAGCGCGTTACTGAGTGCGGAAACCGCCCTTGAGCTGCTTGACCCTGGTATCGCCGCGAAAGTCCGTCTGTGCGCCGCCCCGCTGGTTGAAGGCACGCTGGCCGCGACTGTTAGCGCCGCTGCGGGTGCCGATATCGAGCGGGTCATCCGTGATGCCATGAACGCCCTCGACGCCAAATGTGAGCAACTGGGTTTACCTTCGCCCTCGGCAGCAAAGTCCACTTCTGCTGAACACTCCCCCGACACAGATGCCCGTTCGATTGCCATTGTGGTGAAAAACCCCAACGGCATCCACGTTCGTCCGGCCTCGCGACTGGTATCTACGCTGTCTGGCTTTAATGCCGAAATGTGGCTGGAGAAAAACGGCAAGTGCGTCGTCCCTGATAGCCTCAATCAGATAGCCTTACTGCAGGTGCGTTGTAACGACACGCTGCGCCTCATTGCCCAAGGAGAACAGGCAGAAGATGCGCTGGCCGCATTCAAACAGCTGGCGGCAGAGAATTTTGGCGAATCGCTTGAGCCAACGCAAGCGAAAAACGCGGCGACTCAGGTCCCGTCACGAGCGACGGGGACGGTATTTTGTTACGCGCCATTCTCACCCGAAATAAGCCAGCAGCCTGCTGCATCATTGCAGACTGAGCAGCAGCGATTACAGGCCGCCATCCAGAGCACGCTGAATGATTTAAGCGAGCTAACCGCGCTTACTGAAGAGAAGTATTCCGCCGATATCGCCGCGATCTTCTCCGGTCACCACACGCTGTTGGACGATCCCGAGCTGTTCGATATGGCCTGCGACGTAATGCGTGAAAAGCAGTGTAGCGCCGCCTGGGCCTGGCAGCAGGTGCTGAGCGAACTCAGCCAGCAGTATTTACAGCTCGACGATCCCTACTTACAGGCACGATACATCGACATTGAAGATTTACTGTCTCGTTCGCTGCAGCATTTGACTGGAGTGACGGCGCAAATCCCGACGTTCACCCGCCCGACAATCCTGGTCGCGGACGTCATTTATCCGTCTACGGTATTGCAACTCGATCCGCTGACCATCAAAGGGATCTGCCTGCGTGCCGGCAGCGAGGCTTCTCACCCGGCGATTATCGCCCATGAAATGGGACTTTGCTGGATGTGTCAGCAAGGGGAGACACTCGATAGCATAAAGATGGGAGATACCCTCACTGTTGACTGCGTGGCACATCGGATAACCCATACAGGTTAATGTCATCAGCACACCCTTCTCGACAGGGTGTGCATCTTCTGCGTTCGTCGGGAAATGTCTGTTTATTCGCAAAATGGGGAGCCGATCACGCGCAACGGTCGATCCTGAACTAAGGTTTTCTCATGGTAAATGCCGCTGCTTCGGCACGCCGCTAAGGAGATTAACCGATGATAACACCAGAAATTCGCCATCCCGGCCTGCTTTCTGTCGCGATAAAACTGACGCTTGCCAGTACCCTTTTTGCCTTTACCTCTTTTACCGTCAATGCGGAGGACGCGCCAGCAACGACACCGCAACCGCCTGATATTCTGCTTGGCCCTTTGTTTAATGATGTACAAACGGCCAAACTTTTCCCTGACCAGAAAACCTTTGCTGACGCGGTTCCCAATAGCGATCCGTTAATGATCCTCGCCGATTATCGAATGCAAAAGAATCAATCTGGATTCGATTTACGTCATTTTGTCGGGGTGAATTTTACCTTACCGAAAGAAGGTGAGAAATACGTCCCACCAGCCGGGCAATCGCTGCGCGAGCATATTGATGGGCTGTGGCCAGTGCTAACCCGCTCGACAACCGATGCTGAAAAATGGGACTCGCTGCTACCGCTTCCGGAGCCATATGTGGTACCAGGCGGACGTTTTCGCGAAATATATTATTGGGACAGCTATTTCACCATGCTGGGGCTTGCCGAAAGTAATCACTGGGACAAGGTTTCCGACATGGTGGCAAACTTCGCTTACGAGATTGATGCCTGGGGACACATTCCAAATGGCAACCGCACCTATTATCTGAGCCGTTCTCAACCGCCGTTCTTTGCCTTTATGGTTGAACTGCTGGCGCAGCACGACGGGGATGATGCGCTGAAAAAATACCTTCCACAAATGCTCAAAGAGTACACCTACTGGATGGAAGGCGTCGAAACGCTCCAGCCCGGTCAGCAAAATAAGCGCGTGGTTAAGCTGGATGACGGCACCATTTTGAACCGCTACTGGGATGACCGCGATACGCCGCGGCCAGAGTCATGGGTGGAGGATATCGCCACCGCCAAAAGTAACCCGAACCGCCCGGCTACCGAAATCTACCGTGACCTGCGTTCCGCCGCCGCATCTGGCTGGGATTTTAGCTCCCGCTGGATGGATAACCCCAACCAGCTAGGCACCTTGCGTACCACCAGCATCGTGCCGGTCGATCTCAATGCGCTGATGTACAAAATGGAAAAAATGATCGCCCTCGCCAGTAAAGCCGCCGGTGATGATGCCAAAGCCGCGCAGTACGAAGGCTTCGCCAATGCCCGGCAAAAAGGGATCGAAAAACACCTGTGGAATGACAAAGAGGGCTGGTATGCCGACTACGATCTGAAGAGTCATAAAGTACGTAATCAGCTTACTGCCGCCGCCCTGTTCCCGCTGTACGTTAATGCGGCGGCAAAAGATCGCGCCAGTAAGGTCGCCGCGGCAACCCAGGCGCATCTACTGCAGCCCGGCGGTCTTGCTACCACCTCGGTGAAAAGCGGCCAACAATGGGATGCGCCAAACGGCTGGGCCCCGCTCCAGTGGGTCGCGGCATCAGGGTTACAGAATTACGGTCAGGATAACGTCGCCATGGACGTCACCTGGCGATTTCTCACCAACGTGCAGCACACTTACGATCGCGAGAAAAAGCTGGTTGAGAAGTATGACGTGAGCACCACAGGCACAGGCGGTGGTGGCGGTGAATATCCGTTACAGGATGGTTTCGGTTGGACCAACGGCGTAACGCTGAAAATGCTCGACCTGATTTGTGCCAAAGAAAAACCCTGCGACAGCGTACCCGCATCACGACCAACCCCGGACAGTACAACCCCTGCCGAGCCTAAAAAGCAGACTCAACCGACGCCTTAAGGTCATTACCTGAGCCGTTTTACGCCCTTAATCCGCGCTATGCCGCGGATTTTTTCTGTCTTATTTTCCGCCATTTAAGCTGTCTCTATGCCCCCTAGCCCTTATGGGGTATCCGGGGTTTTCATCCGTGAGAATTTGATTCTGAACATGTTTTTATTCGCTATATATGTAAATATATAGCGAATTTGTAACCTTCAGGATACCGATAATGGCACTGACAAGACGGATGTTTGCCCAGCTTGTGGCATCTGCACTGCTGCTACGCCATCTTCCCGCATTGGCGCAAACGCCGCTAACCGTTGCCGTTGGAGGCACGCCAGGGCCGAATATAACCCAACGCGTGGTCAGCGCGGGGGCGCCCGCCGACATACTGCTGCTGGCCGTCGCGCCGGAAAAACTGGTAGGGCTTTCCTCCTTTGATTTATCTCGCCAGACCGCCATCCCGTTCCACGATGATATTCGGGCATTGCCGAAACTGGGCAGGCTGGCTGGGCGCGCCAGTACCCTCTCACTTGAAGCGTTACTGGCGCTTAAACCCGACCTGGTTGTTGACTGCGGCAATGCCGATGAAACCTGGCTTTCTCAGGCCAGACAGGTGAGCGCGCAAACGCAAATTCCCTGGCTGTTGATTAACGGTGAACTGCGACGTACCCCGGAACAGTTACTCGCCGCCGGTGAAGCACTGGGAGTCGACTCGTGGGCCAGAGCTCAGGCCAGACTGGCTCGTCGGTTTATTGATGAAGCACTCGCGTTTTCCCACTCTTACGGAGCAAAGCTGCGTTTTTATGCCGCGCGCGGCGCCAGAGGGCTTGAGACAGGGTTACAAGGTTCACTGCATACCGAAGCGGCAGAACTGCTGGGCTTACACAATGTGGCGCAAATCCCTGGGCGACAGGGACTCACGCAGGTTTCAATGGAAAATCTGCTGAGCTGGCAGCCCGATATTATTCTGGTGCAGGATGCGGTGACGGCGCAGTACCTGAGGGAAGATCCGGTCTGGCAAGGAGTTAAAGCGGTTGCCAACCAACGCATTCTGTTTCTCAGCGGTCTACCGTTTGGCTGGCTGGATGCGCCTCCTGGCATCAACCGTTTACTGGGATTACGCCGCCTGCACGCCTGGCTTGATCCTCAGGTTAACGCGAGCTTTAAAGCCGATATGAAGCGCTACAGCGAACTCTTCTGGCATACCACGCTAAGCGATGCACAGTATCAACGTCTGGTGGCTGTCTGATGAAAACATCTACCCTCGGTTTTCTGATGATCGCGGCGGTGGTGCTCTGCGCGAGCGTCGCTGCAGTATCGGGCGCGTATCGCCTGGATGCACAGCAGGTCGTGAATCTTATTGCCGGTACAGATAGCGTCCCGATGCAGGACAAAATCGTCTTCTGGCAAATCCGTCTGCCGCGCATTCTGGCTGCATTGCTGCTTGGCGCGGCGCTGGCAGGCGCAGGAACCACCTATCAGGGCATGTTCCGCAACCCGCTAGTCTCGCCGGATATCCTCGGCGTGGCGGCGGGTGCCGGTTTAGGTGCCTGTACGGCAATCCTGTTCGGATTACCGATCCTGTTTATTCAACTGTATGCGTTCACGGGCGGTTTATTCGTGGTCGCCGGTGTCTGGTTGATTACCCGGCGAGTCAAGCGCCACGACCCAGTTTTAACGCTGGTTCTGGTCGGGATTGCGCTGGGTACGGTATGTGGCGCGGGGATTTCACTCATCAAAACGCTGGCCGACCCGTATACCCAACTCCCGTCTATCACCTTCTGGCTGCTTGGCGGTTTATCGACGATCACTTCGCACGATCTGTGGTTCTCGGCACCGCTGATCTTCGCAGGACTGGTCCCGCTATTGCTGCTGCGCTGGCGCATGAACCTGCTCACCCTGTCGGATGATGAAGCACGATCGCTTGGGATCAACGTCTCCCGATTGCGACTGGGGCTGATCGTCTGCGCAACGTTAATTACCGCCTGTACCGTCGCCATCGCGGGCATCATCGGCTGGATTGGACTGGTTGTGCCGCACATTGGCAGACTCATCAGTGGCAATAACCATCAGCAGTTGCTCCCCGTGTCCATGGGGATCGGCGCCATTTTGCTGCTGCTTACCGATACCCTCGCCCGTACGCTGAGCAGCACGGAAATTCCGCTGGGGATCCTGACTGCATTTATTGGGGCGCCGTTCTTTTTGCTGCTTTTGCTGCGGGGAAACCGGTCATGACGCTATTAATCGTGCGCCACGCGTCGCTGGGGTACCACAGTCAACAACCTGTGTTACGCGATGTCTCATTTCAGGTTTCGCCCGGCTCCGTCTGTTGTCTGATTGGCGCCAACGGCAGTGGAAAAACGACCCTGATGCGCACCATTCTCGGGGTTCTTCCGCCGCTTCACGGTGACATTCTTCTTGATGGCATCGCGGTGAATCATCTCAACGATCGGCAACGCGCCGCGGCCATCGCCTGGGTTCCTCAGGCGCATGACGGCGCATTTGCCTTCAGCGCGCTGGACATGGTGATGATGGGACTGGCCCCGCAACTGGCGGCATTTGCGGTTCCCGGGGCTAAAGAACATGAAATTGCCCATCAACAGCTGGCGATGCTGGGGATCTCTCACCTGGCGTCTCGACGCTGGAACACACTGAGCGGCGGAGAGCGGCAGTTGGTGTTAATTGCCCGCGCGTTGGCGCAACGTCCGCGCCTTTTATTGCTGGATGAACCTGCTTCCAGCCTGGATTTTGGGCATCAAATCCGCCTGCTCGACACGTTGGTGACGCTGAAAAATTCGGGTATGGCCCTGCTGATGTCGACCCATCACCCGCTGCATGCCCGGGCAATCGCCGACAGCGTGGTACGCGTCGAGCCAGACGGTGAAGTGTCGCAGGGACGTCCTGAACACCAGCTCGCCGCCGATCGTCTGGCTGAATTGTATCGCGTTACACCGTCACAAATTGCTCACCACCTCTTTGGCTCACATAATTAAGGGATAAGAATGCTCATTGACGACATTGATTTTGCCGATCTTTACCGTAAACAGTTACAACTGGCGAACAGAACCGAGAAAAAGCCGGAGCACTGGGATAAACGTGCGGAAAAAATGGCGGAGAATTGCGCCTCATTAACCGACAGCTATCTGCTGCAGCTGTTGGGGAAGATCGACCTGAAAGGCGCAGAGTCGCTGTTTGATATGGGCTGCGGGCCCGGTACGGTCTCGCTGGCGCTGGCTAAAAAGATGCCAATAATTTACGGCGTAGATTACAGCCAGGGAATGCTGAGCGTAGCTACCCGCCGCGCCGTACAAATGAATGCCCATCACGTACAGTGGGTGCAGAGGGCCTGGGAAGAGCACTGGGATGATTTACCCCAGTGCGATATCGCCGTCGCCTCGCGCTCCACGCTGGTTGCCGATATGCGCCAGGCGATGACCAAACTGAATAATCAGGCCCGGCTGCGGGTTTATACCACTCATCTCGTCAGTTCATCTTTCGTTTCTCCCACCATTCAACGTGTGCTGGGCCGCGAAGTGATTGAGCTTCCCAACTATATCTATGCGCTTAATGTCCTGTATCAGATGGGGATCCACGCGCACGTTGATTTTATCCGCGGACCCAACTGCCAGCAGGACAACAGCACCTGGACACATTTTCTCGAAAACGTGCGCTGGAGTATGGGGGACCTGAGCGCCGACGAGATCGAACGTCTGGAAGCCTGGTATCAGCAGCAGGATCCTCGCGCGATTGCCCCCGCCAGTCGTGACTGGGCGCTTATCTGGTGGGACAGCGTTCCGCAGGAGGCGCTGAGATGATCTACTTTTCGCAGGCGCAAACCGACGCGCTGCTGCTGGAAGATATCCAGGGCGGGGATCTGACCACCCGCGCGCTGGGTATCGGCGCGCAACCTGGTGTTATGACGTTTTACCATCGCCAGGGCGGATGCGTTAGCGGCACCGCCGTTGCCAGACAAATGCTCACCTCATTAGGTTTAACCGTCAGCGACGGGGTGGCCGATGGTGAACAGGTCAGCGCCGGACAGCAATTGATTCGCGCGCACGGAAATGCGGCGGCGCTGCACCAGGGTTGGAAAGCGGTACAAAATGTCCTGGAGTGGAGCTGCGGGGTTTCGGGCTATCTTGAGAGCATGTTGAGCCAACTGCGTCAGCGCTATCCCGATGGACAGATAGCCTGCACCCGCAAAGCCATCCCCGGTACGCGTTTGCTGGCGACTCAGGCAATACTCGCCGCCGGAGGCATCATCCACCGGGGAGGATGCGCCGAAACGGTACTGCTGTTTGCTAATCACCGTCGTTTTCTGACCAACCCAGACGACTGGACAAGTGTTATTGCGAGCTTACGCAGTCATGCGCCAGAAAAAAAGATCGTCGTCGAAGCGGATACGCCAGCTGAAGCAATAGCCGCACTACGCGCCGCCCCCGATGTCCTGCAGCTCGACAAATTTACCCCTGAGCAGGCAACAGAAATTGTCCGTCTGGCCCCTTCTCTGGCCCCCCATTGCACGCTGGCGCTGACTGGCGGCATTACCCTCGCCTCGCTGGCGAGTTATCTCGACTGTGGCATCAGACTCTTTATCACCTCCGCGCCTTACTACGCTCCGCCTGCGGATATCAAAGTTAGCCTGAGCCCGGACGCACGTGGCATATAACATTTATAAATGGACTAAAAGAATGAATTTCAACAAAAGTTGTCTTTACACAGCCCTGTCGTTTGCTTTCGCGCATAGTGCTTTTGCTGGGCAGGAAAGCGAAACCATGACAGTCTGGTCAAGCCCGGCCTCCGCGGCAACCACTACGGTTCTCGGCCAGGAAACGATGCAGCAACTGGATAAGCAAAACGTGGCGCAGGCACTGAGCGTTGTTCCCGGCGTCGTGCTGCAAAAGTCAGGCAACCGCAATGAACAGCAGGTGAAAGTCCGCGGTTTTGACAGCCGTCAGGTTCCCGTCTATTTTGACGGCGTGCCGGTATACATCCCCTATGATGGCAACCTCGATTTAGGCCGTTTTCTGACCTCCGATATCGCTTCGGTTGAAGTCTCCAAAGGCTACTCGTCGCTGTTACAAGGGCCGAACCAGATGGGCGGTGCCATCAATATCACCACCCAAAAGCCCACCAAACCGATTGAAGGCAGCATTGGCTATCGCCAGGGCTGGAGTCGTAGCAAAGACAATGCCCACGATATGCACGCTTCATTTGGCGCCAGCAACGATCTCGGCTACATCCAGCTCAGCGGCAGTCAGTTGAAGCAGGATTTCCTTGGCTTACCGCACGGCGTGGACAACCCTATTGCGGGCAGCAACGGCAAGATGATTAACTCCTCCGCAGATGACAAACGCGGCATCGTGAAGCTGGGCTTTACCCCAGGTGGTAATGACGAATATGTGCTGACCTATATTAATCAGGACGGTGAAAAAGATAACCCGCCGTACGCTGGAACCAGCAGTCAGAAATCACGCTACTGGCAATGGCCACAGTACGATAAAGAGAGCTATTACTATCAGGGCACCACCCATCTGGGCGATCGTTTCACCCTGAAAAGCCGTCTGTATCGCGATACCTTTGAAAATACGCTGATGATGTACAACTCACTTGCCGATCTGAAAAACAAGAAAGGCAACTACAGTCATTATTCAGACTATAGCGATGGCGCTGGCCTGCAACTTGCTGCGGATATGCGTGAAAACGACCTACTCTCTTTCGCCGTGAACTGGAAAGATGATGTTCACCGCGAGAAAGGCGCTCCGAATGCGGCTTACGATCGCTACGAAGACCGCACCTGGTCCGTTGCCAGCGAATACCAGTGGGCAGCGGCGGATAACGTCGATGTAGTAGCTGGAATAAGCTATGACTGGCGCGACAGTCTGGAAGGCATGAAGCACGAAAAAAATGGTAGCGTCACCCACTATGATGACAACAATCAGTCGGCCTTCAACTGGCAGATGATGACCAAATATCACTTTGAAAATTCAGACACATTAGCGCTGTCCTACTCTGACAGAACACGTTTCCCAACACTGAAAGAGCGCTACACCACCTCGAAACCGGCCTATAACCAGGTGGCGCTGGTCAATCCGCAGCTTAAACCGGAACGCGCCCGCAGCGTGGATCTGACCTGGAATGGTTCACTTGGTAAAGACTGGGGATTCGAAGCCAGCGTCTATTACAACCGCATCAGCGATGCCATTCTTTCACACAATATTGATGCCGATACCATCCAGAATCAGAACAGCGGCCGGGTGGATTACACCGGTCTGGATGCAGGCGTTAAAGGTAAAGTCTTTGATATGCTGGATGTTGGGCTGAGCTATGGCCTGATTCATGCGGATGTCAAACGCAGCGACATCGGCAAAATAACCGATTTGCCGACGCAAACCCTCACCGCATGGATGACGCTGAAACCGTGGGATCCGCTGAGCATTACGCTGTCTGAAGAGGCCCGCTCATCGAGCTATAGCAATAGCGACGGCTCGCAGAAAGCCGCAGGTTTCGCCATTACCCATTTACGCGCCGACTACGCCATCGGTCACGGGTTCAGCGTCAACGCTTCAGTCAATAACCTGTTCGATACACAATACGTGTACAGCGAAGGATTTATCGAAGAAGGCCGTAATTACTGGGCGGGAATTGAGTATCAATTCTGACATAGCGATGCAGAGAAACGGCCCCACTCGGAGTAATGCTGTTCAGTTAACGCCTTAGTTTCAGAAAGTATCGCCTGTGTGGGTAGAAGTTATGAATATGCACTCTCAGATAAAGGGTTCCGTTCACCTCATATCCATAGTTTCTCTGAAACGCCGATTCCTGTGAACGTGTAAAGGGCGTTCTTCGCCACGCCCTTTACAATCCCGGCTCCCGGCGGGAAAATTGCCACTTCGTGGTTCCCTCCGCTTATTCCTTCAGGCTATCGGGCCGGGCGCGAGGTAGCATCCATGCAAAGCGCGCCCTGACCCCGCATCCATGCGGGTTCTCCCGGCCTTACGGAAACACGTCGGCAATTTTCAGCCGGACCAACCACACCTGACCACCTGTATTTTTATCTGATTATGTCTGAACAGCAAAAGAGATTTAACTGAAAGTCAGAGAGTTGAAGCGATGACCCGTATCCGGCTGAAAATCGATGAGGCGTTGACGGCTGACCGGGTCTGTCCGCAGGGATGCGGACAGAGAGGACGGCCTGCAGGGACGTAGGCTCGGCCCCGACCCAACAGGCAGACGGAATAAGACGAATAGCTCACGCAGCGACGATTTTCCCGCCGGGAACCTGGGATGCAAGGGAGGTGGCGGCGAGCCTCCCTTGCACGTTCACGGGTGTCTGCGGTTCAGAGAAATGACACCGTTGAGGTGAACGAAACCCTGAGCAAGAATCACATGTTCACCTTACATGCTTAACTGAACGGCATTACCGCTCGGGGGCCGTTCGATTAATCTCGTCGTACAAGCCGGAAGACACCCAGCACGACAATCGCGCCGACCACGGCCACCAGGAAGCTGTGGAGATTAAATCCGCTGACATCACCGCCGATACCAAACATTGTTGCCAGCCATCCGCCGACCACAGCACCGACGATACCGAGGATACAGGTCAGGATAAAACCGCCGCCATCGCGCCCCGGCATAATCAGTTTGGCGATAACACCCGCAATCAGACCAAAAACAATCCAGGCAATAATTCCCATTTTCAGGCCCTCTTTCCAGTGAATGTGCGCTCGTTATTCCCGCGCCAGTGCATTAAGTATAGGCAAGCTGTTGGATGACGCTTTTACGCGCAGACTTAATTCATTGGCTTTAGTAAAAAATTTCATCCATTTGTCTTAAGTTCTGTCGTTTGATGCCGATAATCCAACGATAAACCCGGCATCCAGGAGTCATTAGGTGTGAGTATCTACAATGAGCAGTTCCTGAAGCAAAATCCGTTAGCGGTGTTAGGCGTACTCAGGGACTTAAATTCGCAGCAGGTTCCACTGCGTATCTCCTGGTCTGGTGGCCAGTTCATCAGCAAAATACTGGCAGTCACCCCGGACGAACTGATCATGGACTTTGGCAGTCAGGAATATGAAAACCAGGCCGTGCAGCGGGCCAGCCAGATCTCAGTTATCGCCGAAACGCAGGGTGCCAAAGTGGAATTCACCCTGCCGCAGCTTAAAAAAGGCGAGTATCAGCGGCTACCGGCATTTATCTCAACGCTGCCGCCTTCACTGTGGTTTATTCAGCGCCGGGAATATTTCCGTATCGGTGCGCCGCTGCACCCCCCCTATCGCTGCGCGGCAAAGATGCCGGACAACAGCATTCTGCATTTTCGCCTGTTCGATTTGTCT
Organism: Citrobacter sp. EC_71; assembly: GCF_019584005.1. Classification (NCBI taxonomy): domain Bacteria; kingdom Pseudomonadati; phylum Pseudomonadota; class Gammaproteobacteria; order Enterobacterales; family Enterobacteriaceae; genus Citrobacter; species Citrobacter sp. EC_71. The sequence goes on along the minus strand of NZ_VDAY01000004.1, from coordinate 152,077 downwards.
CTCGGCGGCATGGGTGGACTGTTAGAAACGGCAAAACCAGAGGGACTGGTAGAAGGCATGCGCTTCTCACACGTTGAACTGAACATGGCGCAATGGGGGGTGTACCACGTGGACGCCCAACTCATTTCTATTAGCGAGCGCAAAGTTATCGACAGCAAAAACGAAACCATTACCACTCCCCGCCTGAGCTTTCGTTTTCTCAACGTCGGCCCGGCGGTGGAGCGGAATTTACAGCGGATTATTTTTTCCCTTGAGCGCGAAGCCCGGGAAAAAGCAAACAAGGTGCGCGATTAACATCACCTGAATTACATCGCATCCAGCGCTTGTTGAAGCTTCCAGATATAGCGCGGAGCCTGCGGCGCCGGATGATTATCAGCCACATGTTCAATAAATTCATCCGGGCTGAGATCGTTGATCTTATTAATGGCTTTTTTTCTGTCGGAGGAGAATGTTCGCAGCAGTGCGCCCGCCCCGTTAGCGTACGACACCACCAGCGCATATTGCATCACCTGAGGATCTTCAATTCCGGCCAGCGGCCCGGTCTCAAGAATACTCAGGTAGGCGGCTCCCATCGAAATATTACGCTCAGGATTTTTCAGCTCGCTGGTCGACGGCTCTCCGCTCCATCCCATACGACGGTAAACATCGCGTCCTGACGTGGACGCTTTTAACTGCATCAGACCAATCGCATTCGATTTACTGACCGCATTCGGGTTTCCGCCAGATTCAATGGCGATGATAGCGGTAATCAATTGTGGGCTGACACCCCAGGCCGCACCGGCTTTTTCACTGATCGGCATCCATTGCATTGCGCGTTTGACCGGAACTTCAGCATTCCATGGCGGATTTTTGTAATCCTGTTTTGAACTACAACCCGCAAGTAATACAACCAAAAAAGCAAACCATCTCAATTTCACGTCATCTATCCTTATAGCCGGAACCTGTCGCTGAGGTGACAACGACATACCTACGCGGCATGATATACATTTGGTTTTAGTTGTAGCAAGGAAATGCCATGTCCCGGTTTCACTTAATTGCCCCTTCGGGCTACTGTATCAACCAGCAGGCTGCATTACGTGGGCTTGCGCGGCTTACTGAGGCCGGTCACCAGGTCGATAATTCAGCGGTCATTGCGCGCCGATGCCAGCGTTTTGCGGGCACAGAAGCAGAACGTCTGGCAGATGTGAACTCGCTCGTTAATCTGCACACGCCTGATACTATTGTCATGGCGGTACGCGGCGGCTATGGCGCGAGCCGTTTACTGGAAGGGATCGACTGGCAGGGACTGGCTGCTCGTCAGCAACAAAACCCGCTACTGCTGTGCGGGCACAGCGATTTTACGGCGATTCAGTGCGGTTTGCTGGCGCAGGGCAATGTGATTACCTTCAGCGGCCCAATGCTGGCGGCTAACTTCGGGGCCGAGGAGATGAACGCGTTTACCGAGCACCATTTCTGGCAGGCTTTGCGTCATCCCCAATTTACCCTTGAATGGCAGAGTAACGGCCCGGCGTGTGCGACCGAAGGTACGCTATGGGGCGGAAATCTGGCGATGATCATTTCGCTGATGGGCACACCGTGGATGCCCGCTATCGAAAACGGTGTGTTGGTGCTGGAAGACATTAATGAGCACCCATTCCGTATTGAACGCATGCTGCTGCAGCTATACCATGCGGGAATACTGGCCCGGCAGAACGCCATTATTCTTGGCAGTTTTAGCGGCAGTGCGCCCAATGACTATGACGCCGGTTACAGCCTTGATTCGGTTTGCGCTTTTCTACGCGACAGATTGTCAGTTCCGTTAATCAGCGGTCTCGATTTTGGTCATGAACAACGTACCGTCACCCTGCCTTTGGGGGCCAATGCGATGCTGAAAAACGATAAAAATGGCGCTCAGCTCACCATAAATGGTCATCCGGTACTTAAATCGTAAAAAAAGCTGCCAACAGGGCTAAGTAAAACGCTGTTTCTGTCGTTATTATGTTAGGGTTTGTTAATACGAAACAGCGTAATTCAGGAGTAAACGAACGTTGGATGCCGCAGCAATTTTTAGCCTTTTTATTTTGGGTTCCGTTCTCGTCACCTGCAGTATCTTACTCAGTTCATTCTCATCACGTCTTGGCATCCCTATTCTGGTGATATTTCTCGCTATCGGGATGTTAGCCGGTGTGGACGGTGTCGGCGGTATTCCTTTTGACAACTACCCTTTTGCCTACATGGTGAGTAACCTGGCGCTGGCGGTTATCCTTCTCGACGGCGGCATGCGTACCCAGGCCAGCTCTTTTCGCGTCGCGCTGGGTCCGGCACTATCGCTGGCGACCGTCGGGGTACTGATTACCTCCGGACTTACCGGCATGATGGCCGCATGGTTGTTTAATCTGGATCTCATTGAGGGACTATTGATTGGCGCGATAGTCGGTTCCACCGACGCGGCGGCGGTCTTTTCCCTGCTTGGCGGTAAGGGGCTTAACGAACGTGTTGGCTCCACACTGGAAATTGAATCCGGGAGTAATGACCCGATGGCGGTGTTTTTGACTATCACGCTTATCGCCATGATCCAAAACCACGAGACCGGTTTAAGCTGGATGTTCGCGGTGCATATTCTCCAACAGTTTGGCTTAGGGATTGTGCTGGGACTCGGCGGCGGCTACCTGCTGCAGCAAATGATTAACCGCATTTCGTTGCCTGCCGGGCTGTATCCGTTACTGGCCTTAAGCGGCGGGATCCTCATTTTTGCTCTGACTACCGCGCTGGAAGGCAGCGGTATTCTGGCGGTTTATCTGTGCGGTTTCCTGCTGGGTAATCGCCCGATCCGCAACCGATTTGGTATTCTGCAAAACTTCGATGGCCTGGCCTGGCTGGCGCAAATAGCCATGTTCCTGGTGCTGGGGCTACTGGTCACACCGTCCGACCTGCTGCCTATCGCGATTCCGGCGCTGATTTTGTCCGCGTGGATGATTTTCGTGGCACGTCCGCTGTCGGTCTTCGCCGGACTGCTGCCGTTCCGTGGCTTCAATCTGCGCGAGCGTATTTTTATCAGTTGGGTGGGCTTGCGCGGGGCAGTGCCGATCATCCTTGCCGTCTTCCCGATGATGGCGGGCCTGGAGAATGCGCGTCTGTTCTTTAATGTGGCCTTCTTCGTGGTTCTGATCTCCCTGCTGTTTCAGGGAACGTCGCTTTCCTGGGCGGCTAAAAAGGCCAAAGTGGTGGTTCCGCCGGTCGGCTGGCCCGTTTCGCGTATTGGTCTGGATATTCACCCGGATAACCCTTGGGAGCAGTTTGTTTATCAGCTCAGCGCGGATAAGTGGTGTGTGGGAGCCGCATTGCGCGATCTGCATATGCCGGAAGAAACGAGAATTGCCGCCCTGTTTCGTGACAATGTATTGTTTCATCCGTCGGGCAGCACGCGCCTGCGTGAAGGCGACGTGTTGTGCGTCATTGGTCGCGAGCGCGATCTCCCCGCTCTCGGCAAGCTATTCAGCCAGTCGCCGCCGGTATCGTTAGACCAGCGCTTCTTTGGGGATTTTATTCTCGAAGCCAGCGCAAAATATGCCGACGTGGCGCTGATATATGGCCTCGACGATGGCACAGAGTATCGCGATAAACAGCAAACGCTGGGTGAAATTGTTCAGCACCTGTTAGGCGCCGCGCCGGTCGTCGGTGACCAGGTGGAATTTGCTGGCATGATCTGGACGGTGGCAGAGAAAGAAGATAATGCGGTGCTGAAGGTTGGTGTTCGCGTTGCTGAAGATGAGGATGAGTAACGTAGCTGTTTTTGCCGGGTGGCGGCGGCGCCTACCCGGCATACAAAATACACTGCTTCTCCAGGCCTGAAAGCTGCGCGCCATCAGGCAATTTTACAAAGTTACACCGTCACAACCGGTACGCGCAGCGCCAGCGAACACATCAGCTCGTAGCCCACCGTACCCGCAGCAGCGGCCACATCGTCAATTTTAATCTCTTTGCCCCACAGCTCTACCGGCGTGCCGATCCCCGCCTGAGGACATGGCGTCAGATCAACCGCCAGCATATCCATTGAGACCGTTCCGACCGTTTTGGTGCGCACACCGTCCACCAGCACTGGCGTGCCGCTCGGCGCATGGCGCGGATAACCATCTGCATACCCGGTCGCCACAATGCCGATGCGTTGCTCTCCACTGGCGGTGTAACGCCCACCGTAGCCGACCCGATCGCCGGCTTTCAGCGTTTGTATGCCGATAATTTCGCTGCTTAACGTCATCACAGGTTTGAGACCTGTATTCGCGATGTCTCGCCATTGCCCCGACGGCGAAGCACCGTACAAGATGATGCCAGGGCGAACCCAGTCATAATGCGCTTCAGGATGCCACAGCGTGGCAGCTGAATTGGACAGTGACCGTCTGCACTCCAGCCCTTCTGTCGCCTGCGCAATACGCGTCATCGCTTCCTGAATGCCATTCGGGTGTTCTGCATCCGCGAAGTGCGACATCAGCGTCATTTCACCGACGTTGGGCATTGCCCGCAGCTGTTGCCAGACCGTGGAAACTCTGTCCGGTAGGAAACCCAGACGGTTCATGCCACTGTTCACCTTCAGATAAACATCGAGCGGTGCATTCAGACGCGCATTCTGCAATGCTTTAAGCTGCCAGTTACTATGCACACACGTTGTCAGACGATATTTGTCATATACCGTCAGGTCGTCGGCGTGGAAAAAACCCTCCAGCATTAATATCGGGCCTTTCCATCCCCGCTCGCGCAGGGTTATCGCCTCTTCAAGATTGAGCATGGCAAAACCGTCGGTTGTGCCCAGCGCATTCCATACTCGTTCAATGCCGTGTCCGTAGGCATTGGCTTTCACTACCGACCAGACGCGGGCGTCCGGTGCGGCCTGGCGCGTAATGGCCAGATTTTGTTTCAACGCCTGCAGGTCAATGCTGGCCAGTATCGGGCGGGTCATCTCTCGTCCTTATCAGTTATGTGCGCCGTGTAAATGCCGTGGACGAGAGGGGGTAAACCCCGGACTGTAACGCGCCACGCTCAAATCGTCGTAAGGAATGGCTGGGGTACGGCCAGACAAAATATCGCTCAGCAACTGGCCGGATCCACAGGCCATGGTCCAGCCCAGCGTGCCATGACCGGTATTGAGTAGCAGATTCTTAAAGCGGGTTCGTCCCACGACCGGCGTACCGTCCGGGGTCATCGGGCGCAGTCCGGTCCAGAATGTGGCCTGTTCCACATGACCGCCGCGCGGGAAAAGATCGCGTACGACCATCTCCAGCGTTTCGCGGCGTGGCTGCAGCAATTCGGTATTGAAGCCAACAATCTCCGCCATGCCGCCAGCGCGAATGCGGTTATCAAAGCGAGTAATGGCGATCTTGTAAGTTTCATCAAGGATAGTAGAAACCGGTGCCCCGTCATCCTGCGCCACTGGAATGGTCAAGGAATAACCTTTCAGCGGATAGACCGGAATATCCACGATCCCTTTGAGCATCGCCGTGGAGTAAGAGCCAAACGCCATCACATAAGCATCGGCTTTAATGATTTCCTCGCCACACTGAACGCCATATATTTGCTCACCTTCGCTGAGCAGCTTATCAACTGGGGTGTTAAAGCGGAACGTAACGCCCGCTTGCTCGGCCATCTGCGCCAGGCGCTGGGTAAACAGTTGGCAGTCACCGGTTTCGTCGTTCGGTAAACGCAGACCGCCGGTCAGCTTGTGCGCGACTTCTGCCAGTGCCGGTTCGACTTCAGCCAGGCGGTTTGCTTCCAGCAACTGATATGGCACGCCCGCGTCTTCGAGCACGGCGATATCGCGGGTGGCGTTCTCATACTGTTGAGCCGTACGGAACAGCTGTAACGTTCCGCCCTGACGTCCTTCATACTCAATACCGGTAGAGGCGCGCAGCGCTTTCAGACAATCACGGCTGTATTCCGCCAGCCGCACCATGCGACCTTTGTTTTCCATGTAGTGGCTGGTGTCGCAGTTGCGCAGCATTTGCCACATCCATTTCAACTGGAACTGGGTCCCGTCGAGACGGACGGCCAGCGGGGCATGGCGCTGAAACATCCATTTAATTGCTTTAAGCGGTACGCCTGGCGCCGCCCATGGTGCTGCATAACCTGGCGAGATTTGTCCGGCATTTGCCGCACTGGTTTCCAGTGCCGGACCGGGCTCACGATCAATGACGGTGACATCGTGTCCAGCCTGACTTAAGTACCAGGCGCTGGTCACGCCAACGACACCACTTCCCAGTATGACAACTCGCATAGCCACTCCGTTAACAGTAAAAGAACAATCATCTAATTACATCTTGATAACTCAGTTGAAAATATTATTCAACATATGGCTTTTTTATGGTGACTTATCTCACATATAGCGGTGATTGCAGGGAGCTCCCTGCTTTGGAATCTCATGCTGTGCGTTATTTTTATCCAGCATAAAATTTTGCGGACACGCCTTTTTTCCACGCCTCGCTATCGTGAAATCGCAAAGAAAAAATTTCTGCCGCAGCACGTTTTTTAACACCATGATCTATGCTTGAAATGAGGTACTCCAGACAGAGAGTGCCGCCAACAATGAGGGTGCGCGAATGGCTACGATTGATTCCATGAACAAGGACAGCACACGGTTAAGCGATGGACCCGACTGGACGTTTGATCTGCTGGATGTCTATCTGGCGGAAATAGACCGCGTGGCGAAACTCTACAGACTGGATACCTACCCGCACCAAATCGAGGTGATCACCTCCGAACAGATGATGGATGCCTACTCCAGCGTCGGGATGCCAATCAACTATCCGCACTGGTCGTTTGGTAAGAAGTTTATTGAAACCGAGCGCTTGTATAAGCATGGTCAGCAGGGACTGGCCTATGAAATCGTCATTAACTCCAATCCATGTATCGCGTATCTGATGGAAGAGAACACTATCACCATGCAGGCGCTGGTGATGGCGCATGCCTGCTACGGACATAACTCTTTCTTCAAAAATAACTACCTGTTCCGTAGCTGGACGGATGCCAGTTCCATTGTCGACTATCTGATCTTCGCGCGAAACTACATTACCCAGTGTGAAGAGCGTTACGGTGTGGATGAAGTCGAAAAGCTCCTCGACTCCTGCCATGCGCTGATGAACTACGGCGTGGACCGTTATAAACGACCGCAAAAAATCTCGCTACAGGAAGAGAAAGCCCGGCAGAAAAGCCGTGAAGAGTATCTGCAAAGCCAGGTGAATATGCTGTGGCGCACGCTGCCGAAAAAAGAGGAAGAGAAAACCATTTCCGAAGCGCGGCGATATCCTTCCGAGCCACAAGAAAACCTGCTGTATTTTATGGAGAAAAACGCGCCGCTGCTGGAATCCTGGCAGCGTGAGGTGTTACGCATCGTGCGCAAGGTCAGCCAGTATTTTTATCCGCAGAAACAAACGCAGGTGATGAACGAAGGCTGGGCCACCTTCTGGCATTACACCATTCTGAACCACCTTTATGATGAAGGTAAAGTTACCGAACGTTTTATGCTGGAGTTTCTGCATAGCCACACCAACGTGGTATTCCAGCCGCCGTACAATAGCCCGTGGTATAGCGGGATAAACCCTTACGCGCTGGGCTTTGCGATGTTCCAGGATATCAAGCGTATCTGTCAGTCCCCCACCGAAGAAGACAGATACTGGTTCCCGGATATTGCCGGTTCCGACTGGCTGGAAACCCTGCATTTCGCAATGCGCGATTTTAAAGATGAGAGCTTTATCAGTCAGTTCCTGTCACCAAAAGTGATGCGCGATTTCCGCCTGTTCACCGTGCTGGATGACGATCGCCACAATTACCTGGAGATTTCCGCTATCCATAATGAGGAAGGATATCGTGAAATTCGTAGCCGACTGTCGTCGCAATATAACCTCAGCAATCTGGAGCCGAATATTCAAATCTGGAATGTTGATCTGCGTGGCGACCGGTCACTCACCTTGCGTTATATTCCGCATAACCGCGCCCCGCTGGATAAAGGCCGCAAAGAGGTGTTGAAACATGTGCACCGGTTATGGGGTTTTGACGTGATGCTGGAGCAGCAGAATGAAGATGGCAGCGTGGAGCTGCTGGAGCGTTGCCCGCCGAGGATGAACGGTCTGTAAAAACAAAACCCCTCGAATGAGGGGTTTTTAATTAGCGTCCCTGAATAGCTAAATCGCCCGGCAGGTTCTTCTGCATGCGATGCCAAATCTCGCCGCTATCGTGACCGTAGCGGCGCACCGTTTCATAAACCTGCTCATGAGCACCCTGCTCGCACAGTTCTGACAGCTTACGATAGAAGCTCAGCGCCAGACCACGCGCTTCTGGATTGGCAAAATAATGACGACCAATGCGGGTATATAACCCTTTCATTCCGTTGAGGATCAGACCGTAAATCGGATTACCGGACGCAAATGCCAGACCGCGGAAAATGTTATAGTCCAGATCAGCGAACGCATCAGCATGGTCAGCTACCTGATTAGCTGTCGCCAACACCTCTTGCGCTTTATCAGGATGCTGGCGAAACGCGGTGCGGATAAAGATGGTTGAAATGTTGGTGCGCACAGACAGCAGATTATCGATCAACTGCGGTACGCTCTCGTGATCGAGGCGCGCCAGCGTTTCAAGAATATTCAACCCGGAGGTTTCCCAGAAGTTATTCACCTTCGTCGGTTTGCCGTGTTGAATGGTCAACCAGCCGTCCCGCGCCAGACGCTGTAATACTTCGCGCAACGTAGTACGTGTCACTCCGATCAGTTCAGAGAGTTCACGTTCAGCGGGCAAAATAGTGCCAGGTGGGAAGCGGTTATTCCAGATACTCTCAATGATGTACTCTTCCGCGAACCCCGCCGGGCTTTGCGCCTTAATGACCATAGTAATAATTCCATTACACAGCAAAACATAGTTACAGTTATCATACCAGACGGGTTTCATAGCTGATAGCTGACGAAATGAAGAAAAAGTGGATCAAGGCTTCATTTTACAGATAACGCTGATGCACACTCACCCTTGCCATTCACGTGAAGAGCTTGCCTGTGCTCCCTCCTCCCGCTAAGCTTTGCGGTCAAACATAACAACATGATTTCATTTTTAAAGGTAGGGAAATCACCATGGAGCTATCATGGAGCCGCGCGATGTGGCGCAATTTTTTAGGCCAGTCGCCAGACTGGTACAAACTTGCACTGCTCGTCTTCTTAGTCGTTAACCCGATTATCTTTTTCATCAATCCCTTTATTGCTGGCTGGCTGTTGGTGGCCGAGTTCATTTTTACGCTGGCGATGGCACTCAAGTGTTATCCGTTGCTGCCGGGTGGGCTGTTAGCCATCGAAGCCGTCATCATTGGCATGACCAGCGCCGCGCATGTGCGCGAAGAAGTTGCCGCCAACCTTGAGGTGTTATTGCTGCTGATGTTTATGGTGGCAGGCATCTACTTTATGAAGCAGCTGCTGTTGTTTATTTTCACCCGTCTTCTGCTCAGCATTCGTTCCAAGTCACTGCTGTCGCTCTCCTTTTGTATTGCTGCCGCTTTCCTCTCCGCGTTCCTTGACGCGTTGACCGTCGTTGCCGTGGTGATAAGCGTAGCGGTCGGTTTTTATGGCATCTACCATCGCGTGGCCTCTTCCCGAGGGGAAGATAACAATATGCTCGATGACAGCCATATCGATCAGCACAATAAGGTCGTTCTGGAGCAGTTCCGTGGTTTTCTGCGTAGTCTGATGATGCACGCAGGCGTCGGTACAGCGTTAGGCGGCGTAATGACCATGGTTGGCGAACCGCAAAACCTGATTATCGCCAAAGCAGCTGGCTGGCACTTTGGCGACTTCTTCCTGCGCATGTCGCCAGTCACCGTTCCGGTACTGATTTGCGGTCTGCTAACCTGCGTGCTGGTCGAGAAGTTACGTTGGTTTGGCTATGGCGAAACGCTGCCGGAGACCGTCCGCGATGTCCTGCAAAAATTTGACGATCAGAGCCGTCAGCAGAGAACCCGCCAGGACAAGATCAAACTGATTATCCAGGCGATTATCGGCGTCTGGCTGGTGGTCGCCCTGGCACTGCATCTGGCGGAAGTGGGATTAATTGGTCTGTCAGTGATTATTCTGGCAACATCGTTAACCGGCGTTACCGACGAACATGCTATTGGCAAAGCCTTTACCGAGTCGCTGCCCTTCACCGCCCTGCTGACCGTGTTCTTCTCTGTTGTTGCGGTGATCATCGATCAGCAGCTCTTTTCTCCGATTATTCAGTTCGTTTTACAAGCCTCTGAGCACGCGCAATTAACGCTGTTCTATCTGTTTAACGGTCTGCTGTCGTCTATTTCTGATAACGTTTTTGTCGGCACTATCTACATCAACGAAGCCAAAGCAGCCCTGGAGCATGGGACCATCAGCCTTAATCAGTATGAACTGTTAGCGGTGGCGATTAACACCGGGACCAACCTGCCTTCCGTGGCCACGCCAAACGGTCAGGCGGCGTTCCTGTTTCTGCTGACTTCCGCCCTGGCACCGTTGATTCGCCTCTCTTATGGTCGCATGGTATGGATGGCTCTACCTTATACCCTTGTCCTGACGCTCGTCGGGTTGCTTTGCGTGGAGTTCACGCTTGTACCAATGACAGAATGGATGACCCAGTCGGGCTGGTTAGCTACACTTTCATAACAATTAGCCGGGCAAATCACTGCCCGGTTTGACTTTTTGCATGATAATTATCCGATTACGCAAATTTTCAATTCCCGCTAGTGGCGCATAAAGTGAATTGGTTTAAACTGCGGTCTCTACGCATGTTGCAGGGAAATTATTATGTTGCGATTTTTAAACCAGTGTTCCCGTGGTCGTGGAGCATGGTTATTGTTGGCGTTTACCGCCTTTGCGCTGGAACTCGTCGCGCTGTGGTTCCAGCACGTCATGCTGCTAAAACCTTGCGTGTTGTGTATTTACGAACGTAGCGCATTATTTGGCGTAATGGGTGCGGGACTGGTGGGGGCTGTCGCGCCAAAAACACCGCTGCGCTATGTGGCGATGGTTATCTGGATTTACAGTGCCTGGCGCGGTCTTCAGTTAGCATATGAGCACACCATGATTCAGCTTCACCCGTCACCATTTATGACCTGTGATTTTGCCGCGCGCTTCCCGAGCTGGTTACCGCTGGATAAATGGCTGCCGCAGGTGTTTGTGGCATCCGGCGACTGCGCTGAGCGTCAGTGGTCGTTTTTAACCCTCGAAATGCCGCAGTGGCTGCTAGGGATCTTCGCCGCATATCTTGTTGTGGCAATACTGGTCGTCATAGCACAACCGTTCAAACCGAAAAAACGTGACCTTTTCGGTCGCTAACAGAGACGCTCCTCCGGGAGCGTTTTTTTTGCCTTAAATCCATTGCCTGCTGGCATCCATAAGATGTATATTAAATACATCTTATGGATGCCACACGAAGGAGATGTCTTATGTCCCATTTACGCATCCCGGCAAACTGGAAAGTGAAACGTTCTACTCCCTTCTTTACCAAAGACAACGTCCCGGCAGCACTTCTTTCTCACCATAACACCGCAGCAGGCGTGTTTGGTCAGCTCTGTGTAATGGAAGGTACGGTAACGTATTATGGCTTTGCCAATGAAGACGCAAAAGAGCCCGAAGTGAAAGTAGTGATTAATGCCGGTCAGTTCGCGACCAGCCCACCGCAGTACTGGCATCGCGTTGAATTAAGCGACGATGCGCAGTTCAACATCAATTTTTGGGTTGAAGACGACAACCATGGAGATGAGATGTATCAGGCGAAAAAGGCTTAACCCTTAACACCTGCTAATCGATGGGCGGCTCAGTCCGCCCATGAAGGTTTGTTCAAAATATGATCCTGCCAGTCACGCACTTCTGATTCTTTCACCGCTATATGACGTACCGAAATACGTTCGCCATGCATTGCCGCTTTCGACCCGGTCAGCAACGGATGCCATTCTGGCAACCCTTTTCCTTCCGCCAGCAGACGATAGGCGCAGGTCATCGGCAACCATTCAAAGGTAGGCAGATTATCACGCGTGAGCTTGATGCAGTCCGGCTCGTATTCGAACCGACGTTCGTAGTTACGGCACTGACAGGTTTTAATATTGAGCTGCTTACAGGCGACGTTGGTAAAATAGATTTCGTCGGTGTCTTCATCCATCAGCTTATGCAGGCAGCATTGACCACACCCATCACATAATGACTCCCACTCGGCATCGGTCATTTCATCAAGGGTTTTACTTTGCCAGAAAGGTATGTCGCTCATCAGGGTATCCGCTATCGTAATAAAGCTGCACCTTATAACCAGTCTGGCACGCTGATGCAAGTTTTGCCGCCCAAAAAGGCGGCAAGCAGAGATTACAGCACGCGGGTGGTCAGAGTTTGTCCGTGGAAACTGATAGCCAGTTCATCACCACTGCTTAACGGCCCAACACCTGCTGGCGTCCCCGTCAGCACAACATCGCCCGCTTTGAGCGTAAAGAAACGGCTCATATAGGCAATCAAAGGAACAATGGGATGGATCATATCTGCCGTCGAGCCGTGCTGGCGCGTTTCGCCGTTTACCGTCAGGCCGAGCATCGTATCCTGCGGATCACCATCAAATTCTGCCACAGGGATAAATCCTGACAGCGGACAAGAGTTATCAAAGCCCTTGGCTTTTTCCCACGGCTGCCCGGCTTTCTTCATTTTCCCCTGAATATCGCGCAGAGTCAGATCCAGCGCTACACCATAGCCAGCAATGGCTTTACGCACATGTTCTTCGGTCGCCTGACGCAAGGTCGCGCCAATCAGTACGGCCAGCTCAACCTCATGGTGAACCGCCCCCATATCGGATGGGATCACCAGCGGTTGACGCAAATCACACAGCGCAGTTTCCGGTTTGATAAACAGTACCGGCTCTTCTGGGGTGGTTCCCCCCATCTCTTTTATATGGTTGGCATAGTTACTGCCTACACAAACTACCTTACTCACCGGATAATCCAGCAGAGCACCATGCCAGTTGTGATGTTGATACATTACTTTCCCCTAACGTAGTCATAGATTTCAGGTACTGCATCGATGGAACGTGCTGCTGCCGGATGCAGTTTAACGTTTAGCGTCTGATGTATTTTGTTTGGCCGCTGCCAGATGTTGTTTGAGTAAATCTTCTGGCGCTGGCGGTATTTGTAAATAATAGCCCTGCTCGGTTAGCGCCTGTTTTACTTTTTCAAGATCGGCATTAACCAGTTTTTTTCGACCATCAAGCGGCAGCATCATCGCCAGCGTTGGCTGCCCAAATCCTTTCATCAGTTCTTCAGGAACTCGCGAGAAATCGTCTTTTTTTTCGACATATAAATAAGTCTGGTCACGTTTGCTGCTTCGGTAGATCACACAAAACATATCTTTTACTCTGAATTCACGGAATGGTGGCTTGCCTCAATATAATACTGACTATAACATGCCTTATAGTCTTCGGAATATCACCCCGCACTGGGGATGATAAATAGCAAATTGAGTAAGGCCAGGATGTCAAACACGCCAATCGAGCTTAAAGGCAGTAGCTTCACCTTATCAGTGGTTCATTTACATGAAGCAGAACCCGAGGTTATTCGTCAGGCGTTGGAAGACAAAATCGCGCAGGCACCTGCATTTTTAAAACATGCTCCCGTGGTGATTAACGTGAGTGGTCTCGAAAGCCCGGTAAACTGGTCGGCGCTGCAGGAAGTTGTCGCGTCTACCGGCTTGCGCATTATCGGCGTTAGCGGATGCAAAGACGCCCGATTAAAGGCTGAAATTGACGAAATGGGACTTCCTTTACTGACTGAAGGTAAAGAAAAAGCTCTTCGTCCCGCGCCTGTTGAGGCTCCCGTTCCCGTCCCGCCGCCGCAAAACGTTACTCCCGTCACAAAAACACGATTAATAAATGTACCGGTTCGTTCCGGTCAGCGCATTTATGCTCCACAATGTGATCTGATTGTTACAAGCCACGTCAGTGCGGGCGCAGAGCTTATCGCTGATGGCAATATTCATGTTTATGGGATGATGAGAGGCCGTGCGCTGGCAGGGGCAAGCGGTGACCGGGAAGCGCAAATTTTTTGTACCCATCTGACGGCAGAACTGGTGTCTATCGCAGGTGTTTATTGGCTGAGTGATAAAATCCCAGCAGAATTTTATGGCAAAGCGGCTCGTCTGCAATTAGCAGAGAACGCTTTGACAGTTCAACCGTTGAATTGATCCCTTTTTAACAAGGAATTTCTATGGCACGCATTATTGTTGTTACTTCGGGTAAAGGGGGCGTTGGCAAAACCACCTCCAGCGCGGCCATCGCTACAGGTTTGGCCCAGAAGGGAAAGAAAACTGTCGTTATTGATTTTGATATCGGCCTGCGTAACCTTGATCTGATTATGGGTTGTGAACGCCGCGTCGTTTACGACTTCGTCAATGTTATTCAGGGCGATGCGTCGTTAAATCAGGCGTTAATCAAAGATAAGCGTACCGAGAATCTCTTTATTCTTCCGGCCTCACAGACCCGCGATAAAGACGCGCTGACCCGTGAAGGCGTCGCAAAAGTTCTCGACGATCTGAAAGCGATGGACTTTGACTTCATCGTCTGCGATTCCCCGGCGGGTATTGAAACCGGCGCGCTGATGGCCCTGTATTTTGCCGATGAAGCCATTATCACCACTAACCCGGAAGTCTCTTCTGTACGTGACTCTGACCGTATTCTGGGTATTCTGGCGTCGAAATCCCGTCGCGCAGAAAACAGTGAAGAGCCGATTAAAGAACATCTGTTGCTTACGCGCTACAACCCTGGCCGCGTAAATAAAGGTGACATGCTGAGCATGGAAGACGTACTGGAAATTCTGCGAATCAAGCTGGTTGGCGTGATTCCTGAAGATCAGTCAGTCCTGCGCGCGTCTAACCAGGGTGAGCCGGTTATTCTCGACATCAATGCTGATGCCGGTAAAGCCTATGCTGATACCGTAGACCGTCTGTTGGGAGAAGAACGTCCTTTCCGCTTCATTGAAGAAGAGAAGAAAGGTTTCCTCAAACGCCTGTTCGGAGGATAAGTTATGGCATTACTGGATTTTTTTCTCTCGCGGAAAAAGAGCACAGCAAACATCGCTAAAGAGCGACTGCAGATTATTGTTGCGGAACGCCGTCGTAGTGACGCCGAGCCACATTATTTACCGCAACTGAGGAAGGATATTCTCGACGTTATCTGCAAGTATGTACAAATCGATCCAGAAATGGTCACCGTACAGCTTGAACAAAAAGACGGCGATATTTCGATCCTTGAACTCAACGTGACATTACCGGAAGCAGAAGAGTCTAAATAACCTTTTGTGTAACTACGTCATGATTGCAAAAAAGGCAGAGTATTCTGCCTTTTTTAATTTCAGTCCTTTGCCAACCAGCAACACATTTATTCCAAAGTAAACTTCGGGTAGTTTTCGGCAAAATAGCGGCGTAAATACTCAACGGTAATACGGATTTTTGCCGACGTTGCCAGACGTGAAACATAAACCGCCCAAATATTTGCTGGTTGATAATACTCAGGCAATATGTGTATCAGATGTCCGCTGGCAATGTTGTTACAGACATCCCACCATGAACGCAGAGCAATTCCCTGACCGTCAAGACACCATTGATGCACCACTTCGCCATGATTAGATGACAGAGGTCCCGTGACTTTAATTGAGTGAGTCCCCTCTTTATTGCGCATTTGCCAGATACCAAACGGATGGTCACGCTCTTTAATGACCAGACAGGGAAAAGTAGAGAGATCGTTCAGTTGCTTCGGCATTCCATGCTGCGCCACAAACTCCGGCGAGGCGCAAAGAATGCGATAGTTTGTCGCCAGTTTACGGGCAATCAGATTAGGTGCGATATCATCCCCGATACGAATATCAAGATCGACTCCCTCATTCACCAGATCCACCAGACGGTCTTCAACATCGAACCTCAGCTCCAGCTGTGGGTACTCTTTCGCCAGCGCAGACAACGCAGGAGCCACCACCCGGCGGCCAAAACCAAAGCTACTGATAATACGTAACATCCCTTGCGGGATCTGCCTGACATCGGACAGCTCATCCATCATCTGATCGACATCCTGCAGGATCCGCTGCGCCCATTCGTATATCCGCTCTCCCTCTTCTGTGATGGTCACCCGCCGTGTTGTGCGGTGTAACAGCACCACGTTCAGCGTCAGCTCCAGCATCGCTACACGCTTACTGATATAAGCCGGTGATACACCCAACTCTTCGGCGACGGCAGCAAAACCCGCGCGACGCGCAACTAGCATAAAGACGCGCAAATCATTTAACAGCGGCAGATTATTCATGATCTGTGTTTTATGTTTCACCAGTTAGGGGGATTAACTATCGTTCAGTCAATTATAGGATGAGGGGAAAGTCAATTTTGATGGCGTACAAGTGAGAGCTGCTATGAAGAAAACCTGTCGTATTGCCGCTATCCCCGGAGATGGCATTGGTAAAGAAGTCCTGCCTGAAGGCATTCATGTGTTACAGGCAGCCGCCGAACGCTGGGGTTTGTCGCTCAGCTTTGAACAAATGGAATGGGCCAGTTGCGAATACTATGCACATTACGGCAAGATGATGCCGGATGACTGGCGTGAACAGTTGCAATCCTTCGATGCTATCTATTTTGGTGCCGTGGGCTGGCCGGACACCGTCCCGGACCACATCTCACTCTGGGGTTCGCTGCTTAAGTTTCGCCGTGAATTCGATCAGTACGTTAACCTGCGCCCGGTGCGGCTGTTCCCCGGCGTCCCTTGTCCGCTGGCAGGCAAAAAGCCGGGCGACATTGATTTCTATGTCGTGCGTGAGAACACCGAGGGGGAGTACTCTTCCCTCGGCGGACGCGTGAGCGAAGGTACCGAACACGAGATGGTGATCCAGGAGTCGGTCTTCACTCGTCGTGGTGTCGATCGTATACTGCGTTATGCCTTTGAACTGGCGCAAAGCCGCCCGCGCAAAACGCTAACTTCAGCGACTAAATCAAACGGTCTTGCCATCAGCATGCCCTACTGGGACGAGCGTGTCGAAGCGATGGCGGCTAACTATCCCGAGATCCGCTGGGATAAACAGCATATTGATATTCTCTGTGCTCGCTTTGTGATGCAGCCGGAACGTTTTGACGTCGTAGTTGCTTCCAATCTGTTTGGCGATATTCTCTCCGATCTCGGTCCGGCCTGTACTGGTACAATTGGCATTGCGCCATCTGCCAACTTAAACCCGGAACGCACCTTTCCGTCACTGTTCGAGCCGGTACATGGTTCAGCCCCTGATATCTACGGTAAAAATATCGCCAACCCAATCGCGACAATCTGGGCTGGCGCGATGATGCTCGACTTTCTTGGCAACGGTGATGCCAACTATAAGGCCGCCCACGACGGCATTCTGGCGGCAATTGAGCAAGTTATTGCCAGCGGTCCGAAAACGCCAGATATGAAAGGTAACGCCACCACACAGCAGGTTGGCGAGGCCATTAGTCGGGCACTGCGCGGTTAACCTCCGTGCCATTAAATACGGGAGCACCTGGCTCCCGTTTTAGCTTGCTTACTGCGGATACTCCAACAGCAGCGCGTTGAGACGCTCAGCCATCAGTTCGCCACGCCAGCCGGAAATCAGCTCAGGCAGGGATTGCTGCGGCTTTAATTTCCAGTGCCAGTTGAGCAACTGGTTGATCTGGCGGCGTGAAGCCAGCAGTTCGACGCTGAGATTTTGCTCCGCACTGACTTCGGCAACCAGCGCCTTAATGGCTTTGAACGCCTTGCGGTAGCCTGGCATATCCATCAAATTCAGTAGCGGTTGCGGCAGCGACGCTTCCGGTAAAGCCTGTGCTTTCTCGACAAGAGAAATCAGCGTCTTGCCGTGGAAGCGAATTTCGCTGCCCGAAAGACCCAGGCTGTCCAGTTCGCCCAGACTGCCCGGCATATAACGCGCCACCGCCCATAAGTGTTCTTCACGCACCACAAAGTTTACCGCCAGATCGCGCTCGCGCGCTTTACGCAGCCGCCAGTCGGCAAGCAGTTGCAGACAGGCCAACTGACGGGTACGCAGTTGCCAGGCGTTGGTGATCTCGCGCCAGGCATCCTCGGGTGCCAGAATCTCCTGGCGACGCTGCTGCATTAAGCGACATTCGTCCAGCGCGGCGGGCAGCCAACCGCTGGCTTCGGTTTCAGCCATCAGCGTTGTGGTGATCGGTAACAGATACCAGACGTCAGCCGCCGCATATTCACACTGGCGCTCGGTCAGCGGCCTGGCCAGCCAGTCGGTACGGGATTCGCTTTTGTCCAGGGCTATGCCGGTAAACTCTTCCACCATCGCGGCAAACCCCCACGACAGCGGACGACCGCAAAAAGCGGCGAGGATTTGTGTGTCAATCAATGGCTGAGGGAGTTCCCCAAAGGCATTGAGAAACACCTCCAGATCTTCACTACCGGCATGCAGAAACTTGGTTATCGCCGTATCACGTAAAATATCGCGTAGTGGTGACCAGTCAGTGATCCCCTGTGGGTCAATCAGAGCAACGTGTTTGCCATCAAACAGCTGGATCAACCCCAACTGCGGATAATAGGTACGCGTGCGAACAAATTCGGTATCCAGGGCTATCGCCGGAAATTCACGGACGGCTTCGCACAGCGTGGCCAACGCGTCGTCCGTAGTGATCATTTGATAATTCAAATCGTGCTCTCTTAGGTTTACGCCAAAAAAAACGCCGGATTACCCGGCGTTTTCTGCTGGCTGACTTAACGCTCAGCCTTTATTGTCCACTTTGGCGCGTGCTTCGTCACGTAATTCTCGTCGCAAAATCTTACCAACGTTAGATTTTGGCAACTCATCACGAAACTCCACCAGCTTCGGTACTTTATAGCCCGTCAGATGGCGACGACAAAAAGTGACCAGCGCTTCTTCGGTTAATGAGGCATCTTTCTTCACCACGAAGATTTTTACCGCCTCACCGCTGCTGCCCGATGGAACGCCAACCGCAGCGACTTCCTGTACGCCAGAATGTTGCATCACCACGTCTTCAATTTCATTCGGATAAACGTTAAAGCCGGACACCAGGATCATATCTTTCTTACGATCGACAATCCGCAGGAAGCCTTCATCATCCATCACCGCAATATCGCCAGTGTGCAACCAGCCGTCTTTGACGATTTCATCGGTCGCATCCGGTCGCTGCCAGTAACCCAGCATCACCTGTGGGCCTTTCACGCACAGTTCGCCCGGCTCACCCGGCGGCACTTCGTTATCGTCGTCATCCACCAGTTTGACCTCGGTGGAAGGAACCGGTAAACCGATACTGCCGCTGTGATAGTCGATATCGTGAGGGTTAACACTCACCAGCGGGGCGCACTCCGTCAGGCCATAGCCTTCCAGCAGATACTGACCCGTCAGCTTCACCCAACGCTCGGCCACCGCCTGTTGAACCGGCATGCCACCGCCTGCCGAAAGATGTAGCGAGGAGAAATCCAGTTGCTGGAACTCTTTGTTATTCAGCAGCGCGTTAAACAGCGTGTTGACGCCGGTCATCGCGGTGAATGGATATTTCGCCAGCTCTTTTACCAGTCCCGGAATATCACGCGGATTAGTAATCAGCAGGTTTTGACCACCCAGCTCAATAAACAGCAGGCAGTTCATTGTCAGCGCGAAAATGTGATACAGCGGTAAGGCCGTTACCACCAACTCTTTACCCGGATGCAGCAACGGTCCATAGGTGGCGTTAACCTGTTCAAGGTTAGCCAGCATGTTGCGGTGCGTGAGCATCGCGCCTTTCGCCACACCGGTTGTCCCGCCGGTATATTGCAGGAACGCCAGATCTTCCGACACCACTTCGGGCTTCACATACTGCATGCGATAACCGTTTTGCAGCGCACTGCGAAACGAGATGGCATCCGGCAGGTGATATTTCGGCACCAGGCGTTTAATGTACTTGACGACAAAGTTAACCAGCGTCCCTTTGGCGGTAGAAAGTTGATCGCCCATACGCGTCAGAATCACATGTTGCACCGACGTTTTATCGACCACCTTTTCCAGCGTGTGAGCAAAGTTAGACACGATGACAATCGCCGACGCGCCGCTGTCATTGAGCTGATGTTCCAGCTCGCGCGGCGTGTACAGGGGATTCACATTCACGACGATCATGCCGGCACGTAAAATCCCAAACAGGGCGACCGGATATTGCAGCAGGTTCGGCATCATCAGCGCGACGCGATCGCCCTTTTTCAGCCCGAGCCCTTGTTGCAAATAGGCCGCAAACGCCCGGCTGCGCTCTTCAAGCTTGCGGAAGGTCATCACCTCCCCCATGTTTACAAACGCGGGCTGATCGGCATAGCGCCTTACTGAGTGTTCAAAGAGTTCCACCAGGGATTGATAACGGTCAGGATTGATCTCCGCAGGGACACCAGCGGGATAACGGTTAAGCCAAACCTTTTTCAATACATCACCTCTAAAATGCATATTCGTCGTCATCACAACCCCAGGCAATAAACAAACTGTTAACATAATATTAACTCAGCGTACCAGTTTGTTTATTACACAACGACAAGGTTGCGAAGCACGTCACTATTTATTTTTCTTATATCCACGTTAATGCAGAAACAGCGGACGAGCCGCTGTTTCTTTTACTAATAAAACAAAGAGTTACTCGGTTACTATGGTCTGAACCTGTGCCGGGCCGGGATTGTACCATCCCCAGCCGCCGTAGCCACCGTAAGGCCAGCCACGCGCACCGTAGAACCAAGGGTCGATCGGCTGAGGCGGCATAATAATCTGCTGAGTAATATGCCAGCGTTTATAACCGGTTACCTGCATCAGCATGAATTTATACGGCGTACTGCCAATTTTTCCGTCCACTGTACCGCTAATCGGACCGACGACGGTAACCAGTTGACCCCGGAAATCCACCGGGTCGAGAAAGCCGTTTACATCAGCATAAATTCGCCCGCGAGAGGCTTCGCCCAGCACGGGTCGCGCACCGCTATCGAGAGGCACGGTGGCGATTTCCAGACGGGATTTCCCCTGCTGGTTCTGAATATCCACCACTTTGCCGCCGAAGCGCGCTTCCTGTCCGACATACAGCTGCGGCGCATTCATCACCCGCACCAGATCCTGCTGCGGCGTAGGGCTTGAGCCTTTGATCGCATCCGGGATGGTGACGCAGCCGCTTAGCATTAACGCCAATACGCCCGCCAACACACCTTTCACTACCTGCTTTTGCACCGCCATATTGCGACTCCCTCTTCTTAGCGCCTGCCCCGGGAAACTCACAATGCGGGTCACTGACGACTGCGCGAATTAACCGGGGATGTACTACTAAGATTCATTCTTTACCGGGAAGTTTCTTCCACGCTACGGTGTTACGTAAATAAACCGGTTCAGCATGTTCAACCGCCACGGTCTTACCGGCAGCCAGCATTTGCGTGGCGACAGGCAGCATGTCTTCAGCCGCCGGCAGCAGAACACCGCCATCGCTCAGCGTCAGGCCGCTGTCTTTACCGAGTTCAGGCCAGGCAGGCCAGCCCGTCCCGACAGTGACCCATTGGCCAGATAGTTGCAGCAAGCGTTCATGTACTTGTTCAGGCGTTAACACGGCTTCGGTCTCTTCACCGCGCCAGATGCCATTTTCATCACGCTGGTATTCGGCCCAGTAAACCTCGCCCATTCGCGCATCAATCGCCGCCAGTACGCGGGTGGCGCCAGACTTACGCCAGGCCCCCTGCGCCATGGTCGCCAGGGTGGAGACGCCGATCATCGGTAAATTCGCGCCTAGCGCCAACCCCTGAGCAATGCCAATTCCGATACGTACGCCGGTGAAACTGCCGGGACCGCGACCAAACGCCAGGGCGTCGATATCGGATAAGGCTAATTCGCCAGCGGACAGGATCTCCTGAACCATCGGTAAAATTCGTTGGGTATGTTCTCGTGGGCAAAGCTCGAAATGAGCCTTGATAGTACCGTCATTCCACAGGGCAACAGAGCACGCCTCTGTGGCGGTATCGATAGCCAGAATTCGCATGGGTGTTTGTGATCAGATCAATAAATTTGGCGCGCATCTTACCACACTCCGTAACAAATTACTCAGTCGATGGTATGGCAAGAAAACGAACCGCGCGCGCAATGTCACGCGTTCGTGGCGCAGGCGGAAGACTCGCCAGGAAGGTAGCACCATAGGGCCGCATCACCAGGCGGTTGTCGCAAATTACCAGCACACCGCGATCGTCTGCGTCACGAATCAGTCGCCCTACCCCCTGTTTCAGGGTGATCACCGCATCCGGGAGTTGAACCTCGTCGAAGGGATCGCCGCCACGCAGGCGACAGTCTTCCATCCGGGCTTTTAACAGCGGGTCATCCGGCGAAGTGAACGGCAGTTTATCGATAATCACCAGCGACAGTGTATCGCCACGCACGTCTACCCCCTCCCAGAAACTGCTGGTGGCAACCAGTAACGCATTCCCTGCGCTGACAAACTGCTGTAACAGTTGCCCTTTACTGGTTTCACCCTGCAACAGGACCGGCAGCGTCATGGTGGCGCGAAATTGTTCTGCCAGATCGCGCATCATCGCGTGTGAGGTACACAGCATAAAGCAGCGACCATTGTTTGCTTCGATAATGGGACGCAGCATAGACGCTAACTGGCGCGCGGCTCCCGGCTGGTTGGTTTGCGGAAGATTGCGCGGCACGCAGAGCAACGCCTGACGTGTGTAATCAAAAGGACTCGGCAACAGCATCGATTCGGCGTCATCTATACCCAGCCGCGCGGTGAAATGATGAAGATCATCGTTTACCGATAGCGTCGCGGAGGTAAAAATCCAGCAGCCCGGCTTTTGTTCCATCACTTCTTTGAATTTATCCGCCACGGTGAGCGGCGTCAGCGCGAGGGTGAAATGGCGGGAGGTGCATTCATACCAATAGCTGAAGCCTGGCTGGTTAATCTCTTTCAGGCGCTTCAAACGGGTGCGATAAAGCGTGGCGCGCTCAAACGCGGCATCCAACAACGCCGAACGCCCAAGAGACAGTTTCGCCACGTCGTAACACAGTTCCAGCGTGTCATCGAGCAGCAAAAACGCGCGCTGTACGCGCTGGTCAGCCAGCAGTTCGCGCAGATTGCCGCGATAGCCCGGCTCGCCAAGTTGCAGGCGGAAATCCTGGGCGCTTTGTGCCAGGCGGTCGGCGCATTTCTGCAACTGCTGAGTGTCTTTCAGCTCGGTGCGATAGGCGATGGTGATGTCTTTCGCCAGGTCTAACAGCTGACGACTGGAGAGCGATTGACCAAAATACTGGCTGGCGATATCCGGTAACTGATGCGCTTCATCGAAAATCATCACGTCAGCTTCGGGGATCAGTTCGCCAAACCCGCTCTCTTTCACCACCATATCAGCGAGAAACAGATGGTGATTGACCACTACCACATCTGCATCCATCGCTTTTTTACGCGCTTTGACGACAAAACACTCTTTGTACAGTGGGCAGTCGCTGCCCAGACAATTGTCGTTAGTGCTGGTTACCAGCGGCCAGGCTTGAGAATCTTCCGCCACGCTGACGCAGGTACTGATGTCGCCATCAAGGGTTTGATTTGACCAGGAGCGCAGCAGGATGACGTCGCTTAAAGTTTGTACCGGCAGGTCGCCGCCCGCCAGCGCCTGCTGTTCAAGGCGTTCCAGACACAGATAGTTGGAGCGCCCTTTCAGCAGCGCCAATTTGCCGGTAAATTCCAGCGCCTTAGCGACGGTCGGGAGATCGCGGCTGTAAAGCTGATCCTGCAACGCTTTTGAACCGGTAGAGACGATGACTTTCTTACCCGCACGCAGCGCAGGTGCAAGATAAGCGTAGGTTTTCCCCGTTCCGGTTCCGGCTTCGACAACAAGCGGCTGTGATTTTTCAATGGCATGGCTAACGGCGAAGGCCATCTGCCGCTGTGGTTCACGCGGTTTAAAACCCGGTATCGCTTTAGCCAACTGACCGTCTGCTGCAAAATCGTCCGTCACACTGCCCCCTGTTCATTTGAACAGGGATTATGTCAGGCCAGCGGGTCTTTCGCCAGTTGAAGAGGTGACGTAGGCACAACATTATGGCAGTCTTGGCGCAACCTGAAGCCATTATGAAAAACGTAAATGAGGAATGATTTATGACGATTGTGCGCATTGATGCCGAAGCGCGTTGGTCCGACGTGGTTATCCATAACAACACGTTGTATTACACCGGTGTACCGGAAAACCTGGATGCTGACGCCTTTGAACAAACGGCGAATACGCTGGCGCAAATTGACGCAGTTCTGGAAAAACAGGGCAGCAACAAGTCACGTATTCTTGATGCCACCCTTTTTCTGGCAGACAAAAGTGACTTTGCCGCGATGAACAAAGCCTGGGACGCGTGGGTCGTTGCCGGTCATGCGCCAGTACGTTGTACGGTCCAGGCCGGGTTGATGAACCCGAAATACAAAGTAGAGATCAAGATTATCGCTGCAGTTTAAGCAACGTTACTCGTCTTCATCTTCGAAACGCGCCACGATCCGCTCGCCGGTATGGCTGGCGCGTAACTCTTCAGCTACCAGAGCAATCGCTTGTCCGCTGCTCATCCCCTGCGACATCAGTTCCTGAATACGCTCGACCGCTTTTTGCTGCTGCTCATGACTGAGTGAAGGTAAACCTGCAAACATTGTTAACTCCTGCTAAATTGTCTGCGCTAATTATTTCATGCTACCGGGCAGTTAGCCAGTAGAGTAGCAACGAGTCAGGACTGATGAAGACGTTATCTCCCGCTGTAATCACTTTACCCTGGCGTCAGGACGCCGCTGAACGCTATTTTTCGACCTTAAGCCATCTCCCCTGGGCGATGCTGTTGCATTCGGGTCATGCTGACCATCCACATAACCGTTTTGATATTCTGGTGGCGGATCCCGTCGCCACGCTGGTTACGCACGCTGAAGAGACCGTTGTCCATGACGGACACGCAACCGTACGCACGCTTGATGACCCAATGACGGTATTACATTCAGCGCTCAGCGCACGGGGGATTCAGCCGAGCAATCACCCCAATCTGCCGTTTCAGGGCGGCGCGTTAGGTCTGTTTGGCTACGATCTTGGCAGAAGATTTGAATCGCTGCCCACGATTGCCACGCGCGATATTGCCCTGCCGGATATGGCCGTCGGCATTTACGACTGGGCGCTGATTGTCGATCATCAGTTGCAAACCGTATCCCTGCTCAGCCATACCGATGTCGAGGCGCGGCGGAAGTGGCTCAACACACAACAACCGCCAACGCGTGAACCGTTTGCCTTAACCTCTGCGTGGCAATCCAATATGAGTCGCGCGCAGTATGGCGAAAAATTCCGCCAGGTACAGCGCTATCTGCACAGCGGCGACTGTTATCAGGTCAATCTCGCCCAGCGTTTTCAGGCGCATTATCAGGGCGATGAGTGGCTGGCATTTGTACGACTCAATCACGCTAATCGAGCGCCGTTTAGTGCGTTCATTCGTCTTGAGGAAGGCGCAATCCTCAGCCTTTCACCCGAACGGTTTATTCTGTTGGAAAACCAGCACATCCAGACGCGTCCTATTAAAGGGACGCTGCCAAGACGTGAAGATGCTGATGCCGATCGTGAGCAGGCCCAACTGCTGGCGAATTCACCAAAGGATCGTGCGGAAAACCTGATGATCGTGGATTTAATGCGCAATGATATCGGTCGCGTTGCCGTGCCGGGGTCGGTACAGGTCCCTGAGCTGTTTGTGGTCGAGCCATTCCCTGCCGTTCATCATTTAGTCAGCACCATTACCGCACGTCTGCCAGAATCTTTGCACGCCAGCGACCTGCTGCGCGCCGCCTTCCCCGGCGGCTCCATTACCGGCGCGCCGAAGGTGCGGGCGATGGAAATTATAGATGAGCTGGAGCCGCACAGACGTAATGCCTGGTGTGGCAGCATTGGTTACCTGAGCTTTTGCGGCAATATGGACACCAGCATCACCATTCGCACCCTGACGGCCACAAACGGACACATTTATTGTTCCGCAGGTGGTGGCATTGTGGCGGACAGTCAGGAAGACGCGGAGTATCAGGAAACATTTGATAAAGTGAATCGTATTTTGCACCAACTGGAGAATTGACACGTGGAATACAGCAGCCTGACGCTTGATGATTTTTTATCGCGCTTCCAACTCCTGCGCCCGCAGGTCAATCATGCCGCGTTAAACCAGCGTCAGGCGGCCGTACTGATCCCAGTCGTCCGCCGACCACAGCCGGGTCTGCTGCTAACCCAGCGATCCGTTCATCTACGCAAACATGCCGGCCAGGTCGCCTTTCCCGGCGGCGCGGTGGACAGCACCGATGCCTCGTTGATCGCCGCCGCCCTTCGCGAGGCGCATGAAGAAGTGGCAATTCCGCCGTCATGCGTTGAGGTGATCGGCGTCCTGCCGCCGGTCGACAGCGTCACCGGTTTCCAGGTTACCCCGGTCGTCGGCATTATCCCGCCTAATCTGCCGTATCGCGCCAGTGAAGATGAGGTTTCCGCGGTGTTTGAAATGCCGCTGGCGCAGGCTCTGCATTTAGGGCGTTACCATCCGCTCGATATTTATCGCCGTGGTGATTCACACCGCGTTTGGCTTTCCTGGTATGAGCAATATTTCGTCTGGGGAATGACCGCCGGAATAATTCGTGAGCTGGCTCTGCAAATTGGCGTCAAGCCCTGACTATACTTATCTTTACGCACGCCATAGACAACTTGAAACTCAGGTCACAACATTAGTAAAACCGCGGTTATCTATTAGTTTAATTCATGTGAATAGTTAAGCCGATCGCCGCGTTCCCTCTTACACTATGCGCAGTTATAACATCGTTACTGGAAAGCCCAGTCGCCCTGTAGGAGTATTATCGTGATTAGTCTATTCGACATGTTTAAGGTGGGGATTGGTCCCTCATCTTCCCATACCGTAGGGCCTATGAAGGCGGGTAAACAGTTCGTCGATGACCTGGTCGAAAAAGGATTACTGGACAGCGTTACTCGTGTTGCCGTCGACGTGTATGGTTCACTGTCGCTCACGGGTAAAGGTCACCACACCGATATCGCCATTATTATGGGTCTGGCGGGCAACGAGCCTGCTACCGTAGACATTGACAGCATTCCCGGATTTATCCGCGACGTAGAAACGCGTGGACGCCTGCTGCTTGCGCAGGGTCAACACGAAGTGGATTTCCCGCAGAATGACGGAATGCGTTTTCACAACGGCAACCTGCCGCTGCATGAAAACGGCATGCAGATCCATGCGTACAATGGCGAAACCGTCATTTATAGCAAAACCTACTACTCAATCGGCGGTGGATTCATCGTTGATGAAGAACATTTTGGTCAGGATACCGCGGGCGAGGTCAGCGTCCCTTATCCGTTCAAATCCGCGACCGAAATGCTGGAATACTGCAACAGCACCGGCCTGTCTCTCTCTGGCATGGCGATGCAGAACGAACTTGCTCTGCACAGCAAAAAAGAGATTGAAGAGTACTTTGGCCATGTCTGGCAAACCATGCAGGCCTGTATCGATCGTGGGATGAACACCGAAGGTGTGCTGCCAGGTCCGCTACGCGTTCCGCGTCGCGCCTCTGCCCTGCGTCGTATGTTGGTCTCCAGCGACAAGCTCTCCAACGATCCGATGAACGTAATCGACTGGGTGAACATGTTTGCGCTGGCTGTTAACGAAGAAAACGCCGCGGGTGGTCGCGTTGTCACTGCGCCAACTAACGGTGCCTGCGGTATCGTACCTGCGGTCCTTGCTTATTACGATCATTTCATTGAGTCCGTCAGCCCGGATATCTACACCCGCTATTTCCTGGCGGCCGGTGCAATTGGCGCGCTGTACAAAATGAACGCCTCAATCTCCGGTGCAGAAGTAGGTTGTCAGGGTGAAGTGGGCGTGGCCTGCTCCATGGCGGCTGCCGGTCTGGCTGAACTGCTGGGTGCAAGTCCTGAACAGGTGTGTGTTGCGGCAGAAATCGGTATGGAGCATAACCTCGGTTTAACCTGTGACCCGGTTGCCGGTCAGGTTCAGGTTCCGTGCATCGAACGTAACGCCATTGCTTCCGTGAAAGCGATTAACGCCGCACGTATGGCAATGCGCCGTACCAGTGCGCCACGCGTCTCGCTGGATAAAGTCATTGAGACCATGTACGAAACGGGTAAAGACATGAACGCCAAATACCGCGAAACGTCACGTGGTGGTCTGGCAATCAAAGTTCAATGTGACTAATACTTAATTTTCGCCCATCTGCGACGGATGGGCGAATTTATCTCCCCTTCCTCGTCTACTGTAATTTTCCCCACTACACTTGCTCTGTTGCTTTTGGCTTTTGTGACCAACGGCTTATCGGGCGGCCCGCATGCATACAGCACAACGGATCATTAAAAACTATCGCCGGAATCGCTTAATTGTTTGCACACTATGTGCCCTACTGACGCTTATCCTCACTTTAACGGCCCGATTTATTTCGGAGCGTAATTTAAATCATCGGAATACCGTAACCTTTGCCAACCACGCCGTTGAAGAGTTGGATCATGTACTTTTGCCCCTACAGACCGGACGCGATGTGCTGTTGCCATTGATTGGTCTTCCCTGCTCAGTTGCGCGTTTACCGCTGAGCAAGCATGCTGCCAGGCTGCAAACGGTACGCTCTATCAGCCTTATTCAAAGCGGGATTCTGTATTGCTCCAGCATTTTTGGTTATCGCAATGTGCCTGTTCGTCAACTGGAGCCTGAATTACCCAGCCGGGAGCCGCAGCTGCTGCTGTCTACCGACCATTCGCTAATTAAAGGCAGTCCGATTCTGGCGCAATGGTATCCATCCTCTGCCGATGGTGAAGATGGCGTGCTGGAGATCGTTAATATTGATTTATTGTCGTCGATGCTGCTTGAACCCCAACCGCCACAAATCACCCATGCCAGCTTAAGCGTCGGCAATCGCCATCTGCTCTACGGACAAGGTGTTGTCGATACGCTACCTGAGCTAAAGAATGAAAAACGCTACCAGCTTTCATCACAGCATTTCCCGTTTACTATCAGCGTTACCGGTCCGGGCGCCAGCGAACTGGCGATTAAGCATCTGCCCACACAGCTGCCGCTGGCGGTGATCCTCAGTCTGTTAATGGGGTACCTGGCGTGGCTGGCAACCGCCAACAGAATGAGTTTCTCCTGGGAGATTAATCTGGCCCTTGCCGCCCGAGAATTCGAGCTGTTCTGCCAGCCGCTGCTCAATGCGCAAACGCAGCAATGCATGGGGGTGGAAATCCTTTTACGCTGGAATAATCCGCGTCAGGGTTGGATCTCTCCCGAAGTGTTTATTCCCATCGCCGAGGAGCACAACCTGATCGTGCCCCTGACGCGTCATGTCATCGCAGAAACCATTCAGCAGCGACACGTCTTCCCCATGAGCAGTCAGTTTCATATCGGGATCAATGTCGCCGCCAGCCATTTTCGCCATGGCACGCTGTTAAAAGATCTCAACCAGTATTGGTTTAGCCAGCATCCCATTCAGCAGTTAGTCATCGAACTTACCGAGCGAGATGCGTTACTGGATGTGGATTATCGGATTGTACGCGAGCTAAATCGCCTTGGCGTAAAACTGGCGATTGACGATTTTGGCACCGGCAACAGCTCGCTCTCCTGGCTGGAAAAACTCCGCCCGGATGTACTGAAAATTGATAAATCATTTACTTCTGCAATCGGTACCGATGCCGTGAACTCAACCGTTACAGACATCATCATCGCGCTGGGAAAAAGACTGAATATAGAACTGGTGGCAGAAGGGGTTGAAACGCAGGCGCAGGCACAGCATTTGCGCCGGCACGGTGTACATTTATTGCAAGGTTTTCTGTATGCGAAGCCAATGCCGCTACGAGATTTTCCGAAATGGCTGGCGGGCAGCACCCCGCCGCCCGCCCGGCATAACGGGCGACATAGTATGCCCGTTATGCCGTTTCGCTAGCCCGGTTACTCGTCTTCGTCGTGAGCGGGTCGTTCTTTAACAATGCGAACTAAATCCACACGATAGTCATTCGCTTCGACAATCGTAATGCTCAGCGGCGCAACCTCGATAACATCGCCGACGCGTGGAATATGACCGTTAGCCGCGATGACTAAACCTGCCACCGTCGCGATATCTTCGTCTTCATTCACCAGCGTATCCACGTCCAGCGCCTGTTGCAACGCATGCAGATCGGTACCGCCTTTCACCAACCAACCGCCTGCATCAGCAATAATTTCAGGCGTTTCATCGGCATCCGGGAACTCACCGGCGATAGCTTCTAATACGTCCAGCGGAGTAACCAACCCCTGCACGACACCAAATTCGTTAGTGACGATCACGAAACTGCCGCGGGCACGACGCAGAACGCCTAACAGATTAATCGGGTCCAGCGTTTCCGGGACCACGATAGCCGGAGAAGCAGAGGCAATCGCCGCCACATCCACACCCTCTTCCAGCGCTACCAGCAGTTCTTTGGCACGGACGATACCGATAATTTCGTCCAGCTCACCGCGACATACCGGGAACAGGCTGTGCGGTGACGAAAGCAATTGCTCACGAATTTCCGCTACGCTCAGGTCCGCATCAACCCAGCTAATCTCGCCACGAGGCGTCATAATGCCACGTAATGAACGCGAGGCCAGGGAGAGTACGCCGTTGATCATATAGCGTTCTTCTTCCACGAATGCGCCTTCCGGAACGGGCACAGGTACCGGATTGTCGGATTCCATCTGCGCGCTGGCCTGACGTTTACCCCCCATCAGACGCAGGATTGCATCGGCAGTCCGCGCACGCAGCGGTAGTGCCGACTGGTGGCGAATAAAGTTACGACGCGCAATCTGGTTAAACAACTCGATAATGATCGAGAAGCCAATCGCCGCATACAGATAGCCTTTCGGAATGTGGAAGCCAAACCCTTCGGCAACCAGACTCAGACCAATCATCAACAGGAAGCTCAGACACAGCACCACCACCGTCGGATGTTGGTTCACAAATCGCGTCAACGGCTTGGACGCCAGCAGCATCACGGCCATAGCAATCACGACCGCCGCCATCATGACCGGCAGATGGTTGACCATACCGACCGCAGTAATCACCGCATCCAGCGAGAACACCGCATCGAGGATGACAATCTGCGTCACGACAACCCAAAAGCTCGCATACCCTTTCGTCTGCCCGGTATCATGTTCACGGTTTTCCAGCCGCTCATGCAGCTCTGTCGTAGCCTTGAACAAGAGGAAGATACCGCCCAGCAGCATAATCAGATCGCGCCCTGAAAACGCATAGTCCATTACCGTAAACAGCGGCTTTGTCAGCGTCACCATCCACGAAATCACGGACAACAAGCCCAGACGCATAATCAGTGCCAGTGATAAACCGATTAAACGCGCTTTATCTCGCTGTTTCGGCGGCAGCTTATCAGCCAGGATCGCAATGAAGACCAGGTTATCAATACCCAGAACAATTTCGAGAACGACAAGCGTGAGCAAACCCACCCAAATCTGCGGGTCCATTAATAATTCCATGACAAGCTCCTGCTTAAGGAATGACCAAACTGCGCGCTGAGGATCTCAGGCGTTAAAGCATTATGCAGAGAAAATTTGTGGCAAAAAGTGCCAATCTGACAGGCGCAAAGCGGCCTGAGGGTGAAATGACGTCGGTGACGATCCATATGGTGGGCTACTGCCCTATACTCCTGAGTAATTAAACAGATGCTAAACATAACAGAGACAACCGGTTTTTAGCAAAGATTTACCTTCCTTTGCAATAAGTTGTTTCGGAGATATTTTACCCTTCGAAATTTCTTTTCATCGGAAGTTAAATTACGGATCTTCATCACATAAAATATTTTTTTCGATATCTAAAATAATTCACGAAAATCATAGGTTTTTCTTTGTAACCCTTATCTGAATCGATTCGATTGCGGACGACGATTCAAATACATCTTCACGTTGATGTGTTAACGATAATAAAGGAGGTAGCAAGTGACCATTGCTATTGTAATAGGCACACATGGTTGGGCTGCAGAGCAGTTACTTAAGACAGCAGAGATGCTGTTAGGCGAGCAGGAAAACGTCGGCTGGATCGATTTCGTTCCAGGCGAAAATGCCGAAACGCTGATCGAAAAGTACAACGCTCAGTTGGCAAAACTCGATACCAGTAAAGGCGTGCTGTTTCTCGTTGACACATGGGGAGGCAGCCCGTTTAACGCTGCGAGCCGCATTGTCGTCGATAAAGAGCATTACGAAGTTATCGCCGGTGTGAACATTCCCATGCTGGTCGAGACCTTCATGGCGCGTGATGACAACCCGAGCTTCGATGAATTAGTGGCACTGGCCGTTGAAACCGGTAGCGAAGGCGTGAAAGCGCTGAAAGCGAAACCAGTGGAAAAAGCCGCTCCTGCCCCCGTTGCGGCACCCAAAGCAGCAGCACCGGCGAAACCGATGGGCCCGAACGATTATATGCAGATCGGCCTGGCGCGTATCGATGACCGTTTAATTCATGGTCAGGTAGCCACTCGCTGGACCAAAGAAACCAACGTAACACGCATTATCGTCGTCAGCGATGAAGTTGCCGCCGATACCGTGCGTAAAACGTTGCTGACTCAGGTAGCACCTCCGGGTGTGACGGCGCATGTGGTTGATGTCGCGAAAATGATCCGCGTCTACAACAACCCGAAATATGCAGGCGAGCGTGTGATGCTGTTGTTCACCAACCCGACCGATGTGGAACGTATCGTTGAAGGCGGTGTGAAAATTACCTCTGTAAATATTGGCGGTATGGCTTTCCGTCAGGGTAAAACACAGGTAAACAACGCAATTTCTGTTGATGAAAAAGACATCGAAGCCTTCAAAAAACTCAACGAACGCGGTATTGAGCTCGAAGCGCGTAAAGTTTCGACCGATCAGAAACTGAAAATGATGGATTTGATTGCCAAGGCGAAATAATTCCCTGGCATTTACTTAGTTTTCACACTTAAGTCTGTATAGCAATAGGAGAAGTACAATGGAGATTACCACTCTTCAGATTGTGCTGGTGTTCATCGTCGCATGTATCGCGGGTATGGAGTCGGTACTCGATGAATTTCAGTTCCACCGTCCGTTGGTGGCCTGTACGCTTATTGGCGCCGTTCTCGGGGATATGAAAACCGGTATTATCATCGGTGGTACCCTGGAAATGATCGCCCTGGGCTGGATGAACATCGGTGCTGCGGTTGCACCAGATGCCGCACTGGCGTCAATTATCTCTACCGTTCTGGTTATCGCGGGTCACCAAAGTATTGGTGCCGGTATCGCGCTGGCTATCCCGCTGGCAGCTGCAGGCCAGGTTCTGACCATCATCGTTCGTACTATCACCGTAGCATTCCAGCACGCAGCGGATAAGGCGGCCGAAAACGGCAACCTGACGGCGCTCTCCTGGCTGCACGTATCCTCACTGTTCCTGCAGGCTATGCGTATCGCTATCCCGGCGGTAATCGTGGCGATTTCTGTAGGTACCAGTGAAGTTCAGAGCATGCTTAACGCCATTCCGGAAGTCGTCACCGGCGGCCTGAACATCGCAGGTGGCATGATCGTAGTGGTTGGTTATGCGATGGTCATCAATATGATGCGCGCGGGCTACCTGATGCCGTTCTTCTATCTCGGCTTCGTCACCGCGGCATTTACTAACTTCAACCTGGTTGCTCTGGGTGTGATTGGCGCTGTGATGGCAATCCTCTACATTCAGCTGAGCCCGAAATATAACCGCGTCGCCGGTGCGCCAGTTCAGGCAGCTGGTAACAACGATCTTGATAACGAACTGGACTAGCAGGTGAGCGAAATGGTTGATATGACTAAAACTACCACCGAGAAAAAACTCACTCCGAGTGACATTCGTGGCGTGTTCATTCGTTCTAACCTGTTTCAGGGTTCATGGAACTTCGAACGTATGCAGGCGCTGGGTTTTTGTTTCTCCATGGTACCGGCTATCCGCCGTTTGTACCCGGAAAACAACGATGCACGTAAGCAGGCTATTAAGCGTCACCTGGAATTCTTTAACACCCATCCGTACGTAGCCGCACCTGTGCTGGGCGTTACGCTGGCGATGGAAGAACAGCGTGCCAACGGCGCAGAGATTGACGATGGTGCTATCAACGGTATCAAAGTGGGTCTGATGGGACCGCTGGCAGGCGTTGGCGATCCAATCTTCTGGGGTACCGTACGTCCGGTATTTGCCGCGCTTGGTGCAGGTATCGCGATGAGCGGCAGCCTGCTTGGGCCACTGCTGTTCTTCATCCTGTTTAACCTGGTGCGTCTGGCTACCCGTTACTACGGTGTGGCATACGGCTACCGTAAAGGTGTCGATATCGTTAAAGATATGGGCGGCGGCTTCCTGCAGAAACTGACTGAGGGGGCGTCAATCCTCGGCCTGTTTGTCATGGGGGCATTGGTTAACAAGTGGACGCACGTGAACATCCCGTTGGTGGTCTCCACTATCACCGGTCAGGATGGCCAGACTCGCGTTACCACCGTGCAGACTATCCTTGACCAGCTGATGCCGGGCCTGGTTCCTCTGCTGCTGACTTTCGCTTGTATGTGGCTACTGCGTAAGAAAGTGAACCCGCTGTGGATTATCGTTGGCTTCTTCGTCATCGGTATCGCGGGCTACGCTGTCGGCCTGCTCGGCCTGTAAGACTGTTGTACATCACCGGGGGCTTGCCCCCGGTTTTTCTATTTAGAGGGTTGAGGATTCATGACTATCACGGACCTGGTGCTGGTTCTTTTTATCTTTTCGCTGCTGGCGTATGCCATTTACGATCAGTTCATCATGCCCCGCCGTAATGGCCCCACTCTGCTGACGGTCGCCCTGCTTCCTCGCAGCCGTGTTGACAGTGTTATCTTCATTGGCCTGGTAGCTATTCTTATCTACAACAACGTCACCAGTCACGGGGCGCAATTCACCACATGGTTATTATGTGCACTGGTGTTGATGGGGTTGTATCTGTTCTGGA
This sequence comes from Citrobacter sp. EC_71, assembly GCF_019584005.1. Classification (NCBI taxonomy): domain Bacteria; kingdom Pseudomonadati; phylum Pseudomonadota; class Gammaproteobacteria; order Enterobacterales; family Enterobacteriaceae; genus Citrobacter; species Citrobacter sp. EC_71. The sequence goes on along the minus strand of NZ_VDAY01000004.1, from coordinate 117,109 downwards.
TCCGTACGCCGAAAATCATCTTCAAGCAAAAAGGTTTTTTCTTTGCTAACGTCTGGATTGAATATAACCGCATTAAAGAGATGAATTTATCAGAAGACGGCGTGCTGGTGATGCAATTAGAACAGCGTAGATTGCTTGTTCGCGTACGAAATATAGACGATCTCGAAAAAATATATAAGCTTCTTATTTCAAATCAGTAAGTTAACAAGATAGCCTGAACTATGTTTTTCATATATTAATGAAAACAAAACATAGCTAAGGCTATATTACCCCGCCCGTAATGTTATTTATTTTAACGTTCTATTTATAAATAAATCTAAATGAAAATCGTTTTCAATTAAAAGTCAAATATTATTTCCCTGTTTCTTGTTTTATATTCTCAAAATATGTTAAGGTTGCGCCCGTCGTTGGGGAGTAGCCGATTTCCAGACTCCGGAAATGTACGTGTCAACATACTCGTTGAAAAACGTGGCGCGTACGGACTGAACATACAGTTTCAGTCAGGCGAGACCATAGGCACATCAACTGCAATGCATACCTGAATGGCACGATATATTTCGTGTTTTCAATCTGTATGCATGGTTACTGGGGGCAGTGATGTGTTTTATGGATACCCCGGTCAGGACGCTGTTATGAATCTCACCGCTACTGTACTTCTCGCTTTTGGCATGTCGATGGATGCTTTCGCTGCGTCAATTGGCAAAGGTGCCACTCTGCATAAACCCAAATTTTCTGAAGCGCTGCGCACCGGTCTTATTTTCGGCGCAGTTGAAACCCTGACCCCGCTGATTGGCTGGGGTATGGGCATGCTGGCCAGCAAATTTGTACTGGAGTGGAACCACTGGATCGCTTTCATTCTGCTGATTTTCTTAGGTGGGCGAATGATAATCGAAGGTTTTCGCGACAACGGTGATGAAGATGAAGAGCCGCAGCGTCGTCATGGATTCTGGCTGCTGGTCACAACCGCCATTGCCACCAGTCTCGACGCGATGGCCGTCGGGGTGGGTCTGGCTTTCCTGCAAGTTAACATCATTGCGACTGCGCTGGCCATCGGCTGCGCCACGTTAATTATGTCCACGCTCGGCATGATGATCGGTCGTTTTATTGGTCCGATGCTGGGCAAACGAGCTGAAATTTTGGGCGGGGTGGTACTGATTGGTATCGGCGCCCAGATCCTCTGGGCACACTTCCACGGTTAATTCAGGCGCTGCCAGATATGAATACTAAAATCTGTCTGGCAGTCAAACTTCGTCTTTCCTGCCAGCGTTTCCCACACTTCCGGTTTTGCCCGCCAGGCGAACGGTGTCATTTGCAGTAATGCAACGGCTTCGCTGCCCTGGAGCTGCATCTGATAGCCCAGCGCAATACTCTGCTGCAGAACAAAACCTTCCAGCTGTTCGGTATGTGGCGCATGCAAACGCACCTCATCATAAATCAGCCCTTTCAGCTCCATTAAATGCCGCGGCCCTGGTGTGGCGGTGATTACCCATCCACCCGGTTTAACCACGCGAGCCAGCTCTTGCGCTTTACAGGGCGCGTAGATCCTGATGATGGCATCCATGGACGCATCGGCAAACGGCAGACGATGGCTGGAAGCCACGCAAAAGGTGACCTGCGGATAACGGCGGGCTGCGGCCTTAATCGCCACTTTAGAGACGTCGAGGCCAACGGTTTTGCCGCCAGTCAGCGTATCGGCAAAGGCATGGGTGTAATACCCTTCTCCACAGCCGATATCCAGAATCGCCGCGTTCGCTGAACTCAGCGTCTGCGCAAGCACATTCACAATCGCGTCACGCAGCGGTTGATAGTGTCCGGCATCAAGAAACGCCCGGCGCGCCTGCATCATCTCAGCGCTGTCACCCGGATCGCGCGACCGCTTATGCTGAACCGGCAGTAAGTTGACATACCCTTCTTTCGCCACATCAAACTGGTGCCGCTCAGGGCAGATAAAACTGTTTTTCGTTTGAGTAAGAGGCTGGTGGCAAAGAGGACAGGAAAACGACATGACAACTCCGGCAGGTGATTTGAGGGCGCAAGTGTAACGCGAATTGCGCCCCGGGAAAATAACTTACAGCGTCGGCGAGGATACGCTGTCGCCATGCATCACCAGCAGGTGATCGGAGTCGGCAGGCATGCCGTCTGGTTTAACATTTTCCAGGCGTAAAACATCTCCCATAATCTGGCTGAATACCGGCGCGGAGACGGCGCCCCCATAGTAAGCACCGTTTTGTGGATTATTAATAACCACGACTAAGGCGAATTTCGGGTCGCTCGCTGGCGCAACGCCTGCCGTATAAGCCACGTATTTATCAACATATTTACCATCATCGCCAATTTTTTTCGCCGTCCCGGTCTTCACCGCAACCCGATAATCCCTGACCGCCGCCTTAGTTCCCCCACCGCCGGGTAACGCAACGCTTTCCATCATATGTTCAACCTGATGAACCAGAGCCTCTGGCATCACCCGCGTTCCTATTACCGGCGGATCAATACGCGTTATAGAAAGAGGCCGATAGATGCCAAAGCTACCGATAGTGGCGTAGACATGTGCCAACTGGAGCGGCGTCACCATCAGCCCATAACCGAATGCGAAGGTCGCGCGATCCAAATCGCTCCAGTAGCGGCGTTGGGGCATTAAACCACTGCTTTCACCAGTTAATCCCAACCCGGTTGGATCGCCAAAGCCAAAACGTTTATAGGTATCCAGCAATTTCTGCACCGGCATAGCTAACGACAGGTGTGATACTCCCGTATCGCTTGATTTCTGCAAAATGCCGGTAAGCGACAGCTCCGGGTAAAATCCGACGTCACGAATACGATGTCCGTCGACATTAAAAGGATGGGTATCAATTACGCTGTCCGGTTGCACAATCCCCTGCTGGAGCGCGGTCATAATCACCAGCGGCTTTACGGTTGAGCCGGGTTCAAAGGTGTCGCTAATGGCACGGTTACGAAAATCATCCAGTACCGCGCCGTCACGATTGTTGGGGTTAAAATCTGGGAAGCTTGCCATGGAGAGAATTTCGCCAGTAGCGATATTGACCAGTACAGCTGCCCCTGACTCCGCTTTATTCCACGTCACGGCATTATCCAGCGCGTCTTCGGTAACCGTCTGCAAACGCTCATCAATACTGAGTTGTAATTCGTGTGCAGGCACCGGCATCACTTCGGTGATATTTTCGATGACATGACCAAATTTGTCTTTACGGACCAGACGGGAGCCTGGTTTGCCCATCAACTGGCTATTGAAGCTTTTCTCCAGACCTTCAATACCCTGGCCATCAATATTAGTGAAACCAATGAGATTAGCCGCAACATGTCCGGCTGGATAAAAGCGACGGGATTCTTCACGCAGATTGATCCCCGGAAGATTAAGGTTATCGACCCATTCAGCCTGCTGAGGAGAGATCTGGCGCGCCAGATAAATAAAGCGTCCCGCAGGATTACTGTTAACGCGCTCAGCCAGCGAACTGAGCGAAATGTTCAGAGTCTTTGCTAACGCCTGCCAACGTTCATTGTAGCCCACGCCACCCTTGCTAATAATGGTTTTAGGATCTGCCCAGACGGCATTCACCGGGACACTTACCGCCAGCGGTCGCCCTTCTCTGTCGGTAATCATTCCGCGTGGCGAGGCTATAGTTACCTCGCGTAACGAACGCATGTCTTCCTGTTTTACCAGAGTTGTCGGCGTGACAATTTGTAGCCACGCCACCCGACCCAGCAGCAATCCCAGACTTAATAATATCGCCACACAAAGCAGGGCAAAACGTACGGGAGTAAAATTGCGCGCATCTATGTCGTTTTTCTTGTTCACCTGGACTCCCGCATGATAGTTTTTCAGGTGTCTGATTTAACGAGAAATGCTGCGAGAATGCGGGGAAAACTATGCTACGAACATCACGCCTTTGCAACAAAGCGCTAATGGATGGGCTTTCAGAAATATTTTGACGTAATTTGAATTAAAAAGCCCCGCATAAGCGAGGCTTTATATCTGAGATGGTTGCGCATGAGCGCATCAAATCAGTGGTGTCGATCAGATAGCTGTTACGTTAACAGCAGCCGGACCTTTCTGGCCGTCCTGAATTTCGAACTCAACGTTCTGGCCTTCAGCCAGAGTTTTGAAGCCGTTACCCTGGATAGCGGAGAAGTGTACAAACACGTCTTTGCTGCCATCAGCCGGAGTAATGAAGCCAAAACCTTTAGACTCGTTGAACCACTTAACTTGACCTTTAATCTTTGCCATTTGCAAAATTCCTTAGAGTATTTTCTTCGCCCGCGGGCATAACATAGATAAAACTGAGACATTACTGCTTGAGGCACTAATATAAGGTTCGGCAGAGAAGCGGTATTCAACGTCAACGTGTTTACTCAGGACTTCTTTACTGAAAATGCCACACATAAACAGAACTGTACCTCGTTTAACCCAAAACGTGTTATCACATACAACGTAAATAATGGCAAGCCATTTTTAAACGTGTCTCGATCGGTCGCACAAATCCTGTCTTTCATCAAACAACGACTGCACAGTTATGCGCCAGACCGAGCAGAGTTATATTGTCACCTCTCTCCCCTTGCCCCATCAGGCTTGCACCGTCACAGGGACATTTCTACCATAGCTCAATAGCTTCAGTTGTTCCAGTTATCTGTCACAGGGTCTGGCGGATATCATTTTTTATGCTTAGTAATGCATAAAATGTCACAAGCGTAAAAATGAGATCCGCCTTCTGTTTTTGCACCAAAATAATGAAAGAATGATGACAATGCACAAAAAAAGTAAGAGAAACGTTTCGCTGTTAATAAGACGATCGTTATCACAAAAATGACATAATCATATTTTTAACGTATGGGTAAATATATTTATAACAGACCGGACATAAGATATTAATTGGTTAGAGTATCTGAAAATACTCAGATTACAGGCGACTCCGTAACGCTAATTACGCGGGCAGAGCAGAAGAAAATGATCTGACATGTTGACGACAGGATGAAGTATCTGCGCACAGCATCAGCAGACCTTCATCCTGACATACTGTTATTAGCGCTCAGCTACCAGGCGGATGATATCATCATCGTCATCCTTCGCGGTGACCGCTGTAGGTTCTGCCGCTTTTTCTGGTTCGTTAGCTTCACAAAGGCGACGGAGTAATGCGTTCTGTCTTTTTTGCTGGTCTAACAATGCTTCAAGCAGTTCTATCTGCTCGTTAGTACGCGAACTTGCCCGATTAATGAAAAACCACAACACAAGCCCAACAACCAAAACCACCACCGATACCGCTAAAGACGCAAAACTCAACGCGCCAGAATTCAAAACTTCGTTCATTTCACCACCTCAATGTAGACAGCGTAGTTTACCACTGCCGCACAAGAAGGTAATCAACTGTTGTAAAAATGCGCTTACCAGGGAATAAATTTATTGATGGCACAAATACCGCTGAAAAATTGTACGTCCTGATCGCACATGATGTTAAACACCTGCGCCCACATCAATATGCATACCAGCACGACAACAATCAGTACCACCCAGCGTATTTTTTTCACTCCAGCTCCACTCTTCGACTCTACATCTTATGTCTATAAATTATCATGCGTTACCTAAACCCAGCGTTAACTGTAACGGCATTCCATCTTTTTAGGAATGATTGACTTGTTTCAGCCCATGTACAGGCTAATCTACTAATAACGAGAAAAGATAAGAGGTTGTAATGCGTCTGATAATCCGCGCTATTGTGTTGTTAGCTCTGGTTTGGATCGGTTTATTACTGAGCGGCTATGGAGTTTTGATTGGGAGTAAAGAGAATGCGGCCGGTCTGGGTCTGCAATGCCAATATCTGACCGCTCGCGGGACCAGCACCGCACAATACGTCCACACAAACAGCGGCCTTATTGGTCTTTCAGATTGCCCTGTATTACGCAAAAGTACTGTCGTTATCGATAACGGTTAAGATAGCGGCAATACATTCTTTATGCTATTTGCGCAAAATAGCGCTAATTTTATTCATTAAAAAACCCCAGGTACGCAATACCTGGGGTTTTGCACTTAGGCAATTTTTCTGATTAGAACGGATAGTCGTTATAGCCCATTTGCTCAGAAATCTTACGCGCTGCCGTATGCAGCATCGCCACGTATTCGTGTAAGCGTTCTTCCGAAAAGCGCAGCGTCGGGAATGAAATACTCAAGCCCGCGATCACCACGCCAAAACGGTCAAACACCGGAACACCGATGCAGCGCAGGCCTTCTTCCTGCTCTTCGTTATCTTCGCCGTATCCCTGTTCACGCACTTTATCCAACAGTACCAGCAATTCATCAGTATTCGTGATAGTACGGTCGGTGCTGCGTTTGTACTCGATGCCGTCAAGAATTTCCTTCACTTCATCGCGGTCACGCCATGCCAGAAGAACTTTACCGATAGCCGTGCTGTACAATGGGTTACGACGACCGACGCGGGAATACATTCGCAGATTGTACATGGAATCGATTTTATGAATGTAGACGATACTGTCTTCATCCAGCGCACCAAGGTGTACGGTCTCTTTGGTCAAACGTGAAAGTTCACGCATCTGGATGTCAGCACTACGGATCAGATCAACGTTTTGTAACGCGCGCGCACCCAGCTCGAATAATTTCAGGGTCAGAGAGTATTTCTCTGACTCTCCTTCTTGTGCCACATAACCCAGCGTTTTCATGGTCTGCAAAAAGCGATAAACGGTGCTTTTTGACATCATGACGCGTTGCGACAGCTCGGTAATACCAATTTCGCGCTCTTCACCCAGCGCCTGCAGGATGCCAAAAACTTTCAGCACGGAAGATACAGAATCAGGTTGTTTATCCAGATCTGCGATTGCCATTTATCACCTCATTACGAGTGTTTTATAAAAATCAGAACCGGTTTTTATTATAATTTCACGAACCTGCCCTCGCAATCGCTCTTTGCTTACTTAGTTACAAATCTGCGACCTAACGCCTGTATATCAATGCTAAGATTATTATTCTCATCATCATTCCCGATAAAATGACCCCTTATGGAAAAAATTCAGGCTGATGGCCTGCCATTGCCCCAGCGATATGGTGCAATTTTAACCATTGTTATTGGCATCTCTATGGCAGTACTCGACGGCGCAATAGCTAACGTGGCGCTTCCGACGATTGCTACCGACCTTCAGGCTTCACCCGCCAGCTCAATCTGGATCGTTAACGCCTATCAAATCGCCATTGTCGTTTCACTGCTGTCACTCTCCTTTTTGGGTGATATGTTTGGCTATCGACGCATTTATAAGTGTGGTCTCGTCGTATTCCTGCTTGCCTCACTGTTCTGTGCTTTATCAGACTCGCTACAAATGCTAACTCTGGCTCGTGTGGCTCAGGGGTTTGGCGGTGCGGCGCTGATGAGTGTGAATACAGCTTTAATTAGACTTATTTATCCCCAGCGTCAGCTTGGCCGGGGGATGGGAATCAACTCCTTCATCGTGGCGGTCTCCTCAGCGACAGGACCCACCATTGCCGCGGCGATCCTCTCTATCTCGTCCTGGAAATGGCTGTTTCTGATTAACGTCCCGCTGGGGATTATTGCCCTGCTGCTGGCCATGCGCTTTCTGCCACCAAATTCGTCCCGCAGCAATAAACCACGCTTTGACTTGCCCAGTGCGGTAATGAATGCCCTAACGTTTGGCTTGTTAATTACTGCCCTCAGTGGGTTCGCGCAAGGACAGTCGCTAAAACTGATTGGTGCCGAGCTTGTGGCGCTTATCGTGGTCGGTTTTTTCTTTATCCGCCGCCAGCTGGCGTTGCCGGTACCGTTATTACCGGTTGACCTGCTACGTATTCCGCTGTTTTCACTCTCGATTTGCACGTCAATCTGTTCATTCAGCGCACAAATGCTGGCGATGGTTTCTCTACCCTTCTTTCTACAAACCGTGCTCGGTCGTAGCGAAGTCGAAACAGGACTACTACTGACCCCATGGCCGCTGGCAACCATGGTGATGGCGCCGCTGGCCGGATATCTTATCGAACGCGTCCACGCGGGATTGTTGGGCGCACTGGGTATGGGCGTGATGGCAAGCGGATTATTTGCCCTGGTGCTACTCCCCTCTGCGCCCTCCGATTTTAATATTATCTGGCCGATGATATTGTGCGGCGCGGGCTTTGGTCTATTCCAGTCACCGAATAACCACACCATCATCACCTCTGCACCACGTGAACGCAGCGGCGGAGCAAGCGGGATGCTGGGGACCGCGCGCTTGTTAGGGCAAAGTACCGGCGCGGCGCTGGTGGCGTTAATGCTCAATCAGTTTGGTGACAGCGGAACACATATGTCGCTAATAACCGCGGGTGTACTGGCAACGGCTGCCGCCATAGTGAGCGGCTTACGTATCACGCAGCCGCGCGTTCAGGCATAAAAAAAGCGCGTCTGACGACGCGCTTCTTCTGGACTTCCGCAGGTTACTTCAGGTATTCCCCACTACGCAGCGCTTCAATACGCTTATCCAACGGCGGGTGAGTCATAAACAGCTCACTCAACGATTTAGATTTACCGTTGATGCAGAACGCCATCATGCTGGTCGCTTCCTGCGGCTCATAGCTGGTTTTCAGACGCTGCAGCGCGGCGATCATCTTCTCACGACCGACCAGTTTGGCAGAACCGGCATCCGCATGGAATTCACGGTGACGTGAGAACCACATGGTAATGATGCTGGCCAGAATACCAAACACCAGTTCCAGCACCGTCGCCACCGCAAAGTAGATTAATGGGTTGCCGTTGCTGCCCTCGCCCTCATCGCGGTTACCGCCCATAAACCCGGCGGCAATTTGCGCCAGAATACGGGAAATAAAGATAACGAAGGTGTTCACCACACCCTGAATGAGGGTCATGGTCACCATATCGCCATTGGCAATGTGGCTGATCTCGTGCGCGATAACCGCTTCGGCTTCGTCCGGGCTCATGTTTTGCAGCAGGCCAGTACTCACAGCCACCAGCGAAGCATCCCGGCGCGCACCGGTAGCAAACGCGTTAATATCTGGCGCATGGTAGATTGCGACCTGCGGCATAGCAATACCGGCCTGGCGGGCCTGATTCGCTACCGTATTCATCAGCCAGCGTTCTCTTTCATTACGGGGCTGTTCGATCACTTCCCCGCCAACGGACTTTAACGCCATCCATTTGGACATCAGCAGCGAAATGAAGGAACCACCAAAACCAAACAGCAGTGCCATGATCAACAAGCCTTGAACGCTGCTTGACTGAATCCCTGTCAGGCTCAATACCAGCCCGAAAACGACCATCACAGCCAGGTTCGTCAGCAGGAAGAGCGCGATTCGCATCATAATTTTCTTTTAACCTCAATTTAACAAAACGCACTATGCGATTACCCATATCGTATGGGTCTTATGGCTATTTTCAAGCATCCATAGGTGCTAAGTCACCAGAAAGACACAACTTTACATTTTATCGTATCAGACTGACGTCTTCATGCGCTTGTTAAAAAAACAGGCACAATTTCTTGTGCCTGTTGGAGGTTATTGACTGGTTGCGGGCTGTTCCGCTGGCTTGTCTTTTTCAAGATGCGCCAGGTCGAGCGCGATTTTCACCGTTTCATCCAGATACGGATCCGGCTCCTGGTAATCTTTGGGCAGATCGTCCAGTTTCTTCAGCAACGGTTTACCTTCACGCTTAAACCGATCGTTGATGCGCGCCAGACGCAGTGCATCATCTTCGTTATTCTCTTTCTCACGCTGAGCGTAATTCAGAGAAGCGATGCTGCGCTTATCCTTCATCGCATTGAATCGCGCAATGTCCTTCATGATGTACTGGAACTCAGGATCGTTCGCAATACGGGCATTGTGCTCTTTTAGCAATTCAGGTCCAAACGGCGTCAGGTTATCAGACTTGGTATAGGTCGCCGCATCAATGCTATCCCACGGCAACGCGTTATCTTCAAACTTCTCACCGGTTTCAGTTTCTTCATTACCTGTCGGCATGATGATATCCGGCGTAACGCCCTTACGCTGCGTACTGCCACCATTTACACGGTAGAATTTCTGGATCGTGTATTGAACAGAACCCAGCGCTGGCCATTCCGGACGCAGCATCTGATCGTAAATACGGTTCAGGGAACGATACTGCTGTACGGTGCCCTTGCCAAAGGTCGGTTCACCGACGATCAGCGCACGACCATAATCCTGCATTGCCGCGGCAAAAATTTCCGATGCCGAGGCACTGAAGCGATCAACTAATACCACCAGCGGACCTTTGTAATACACCACGCCGTCGGTATCGCTGTCTTCACGCACTTTGCCGTTATTGTCACGAACCTGTACCACCGGGCCGGAAGGAATGAACAGACCGGAAAGCGAGACCGCTTCGGTCAGTGCGCCACCGCCGTTGGTACGCAGATCGATAATCACGCTGCTGACATTCTGTTTTTCCAGTTTCTGCAGCTGAACTTTGACGTCATCCGTCAGGCCAACATAGAAGCCAGGAATATCCAGTACGCCGACCTTCTCTTTGCCAACGGTTTTCACGGACATTTTAACGGCGCGGTCTTCGAGACGAATGCGTTCACGCGTTAGCGTGACAATGCGCGTCTTGGTGCCTTTACCGGCAGGCAGGATTTCGAGGCGAACTTTGCTGCCTTTAGGTCCTTTGATCAGCGCTACAACGTCATCCAGACGCCAGCCAATCACATCGACCATGCCTTTTCCGGTCTGGCCCACGCCGACAATACGGTCGCCAACGCTTATCGCTTTACTCTTGGCTGCCGGGCCGCCCGCTACCATGGAGTTAATAACGGTGTAGTCATCATCCATTTGCAGAACTGCGCCAATACCTTCCAGAGACAAGCTCATTTCAGTATTAAACTGTTCAGTGTTGCGCGGAGAAAGATAGTTAGTATGCGGGTCTATTTCACGAGCAAAAGCCGTCATCGCCAGTGAGAACACATCTTCACTGTTGGTCTGCGCCAGACGGCGAATGGCAAATTTATAGCGACGCGTCAGTGTTTCGCGAATTTCCGCATCGGTTTTACCGGTCAGCTTCAGGCTGAGTTCGTCAAATTTAACTTTGCCATCCCACAGCGCATTAAGCTCTGCTTCGCTCTTCGGCCACGGAGCTTTGCTCCGATCGAGGTTAAAGGTATCGGTACCGGTAAAATCCATTGGACGCGCCAGCACGCTTAGCGCGTACTGATAACGTTCAAATCGGCGTTTTTGCGCAAGATTATAAAGATCGTAAAAGACATCCAGCTTGCCCGTGCGCAGTTCATCGCCGAGGACAGTTTTCTTTTTTGCATACTGTTCGATATCGCTCGCCAACAGCACGTTATGGCTGTAGTCGAGCAGATTCAGATAGCGGTCAAAAATTTTTGCCGAAAACGCCTGATCCAGATCGAACTGGCGATAGTGTGAACGTGTAAAACGTGATGTTACACGTTCACTCACCGTCGCATGCTGGGTTTCTTCCTTTAAAACGGGGATTTGATCGGCACGCGTGATGTCTTCTACAGCAAGTGCCTGGCCTGCTAATGCAAGCAGACCAGCTAACGCAGTAAGCCTAAAAAAAGTGTTCATGCCAGGCCTGGCCTCCGTTTCAGAACACCAGGTGTTCTGCGCGTACAATCAAAGACATACCCGAATTCAGCTGTACACGGACGCCATCTTTGGTGATTTCTAATACGGTGGCATCCATCGCATTATTACCTGCTTTCACCTTCAAAGACTGCCCTACCGTCAGCACTGAAATATCAGATACCGGGGTATGCTGTTCTTCGCGAGGAGCACGCGGTGCTTTGGCTGCTGATTTTTCAGCGCGAGGTTTACGTTCAGCCCCTTCTTTACGACGCGGAGCAGGACGCGGCTTACGCTCGCGACGCGGTGCGTCTTCTTTTTCGCCGGCAGCAGCGGCCGCTTCGCGTTTTTTCGCCTGTTGCTCTGCACGTTGCGCCTGAACGCGAGCTTTAGCTTCTTCCAGCTGTTTGCGAGCATGTTCAACATGTTGCTCATCCAACTCACCACATGGGTTGCCGTCGAGATCAACACGCGTTGCGCCCAATTTTACGCCATACAGATAGCGCCAGCTGGAAGTATAGAGACGTAAGGCAGAACGGAGCTGTGTCTTGCTGAGGTTCATTTCACCCTCAACACGCTCTACCAAATCCTGAAAAATGCCAATTTTCAGTGGGCGCGCTTCGCCTTCAGCACTAAAACACTGCGGGAAGCGTTCGGCCAGAAACGCGATGACTTCTTTACTGCTATTCAACTTAGGTTGATTTTCCATGAAATTTCCTGATTACAACGGACGTAGCCAACAAGCGCAGGCATGAACAGGCGACATTATAATGACGTCATCAGTAATTGCTACGTTATCCGTTGATTATCCTGCGACGCTCGCAAAGAATTTTTTGTAATCCGTCGTTGCAAGCACGGTTTCAAGCTGTGCCACAAGCGTACGCAGCCCCTGTTCGTCCTCTTCAGTGAAGCGACCAAACGCGGTGCTATCGATATCCAGCACGCCGATTATCTGATTTTCAACGGTGACAGGCAGAACAATTTCCGCATTGCTGGCGGCATCGCATGCGATGTGCCCGTCAAACGCGTGCACGTCTTCGATGCGCTGCACCTGATTGCGCGCCACCGCGGTACCGCATACGCCACGTCCTACCGGGATCCGCACACAGGCAATTTTGCCCTGGAAAGGACCAAGTACCAGAGTTTCGCCCTCAAGCAGGTAAAAACCGGCCCAGTTTACTTGTGCAAGACGCTCGTACAACAATGCGCTGGTATTTGCCAGCGTTGCCAGAAAACTGGTTTCACCTGCCATTAATGCCTGAAAATCACGGTTCAGATCCGTGTATAGCTCTGATTTGTTCATTATGTAATCACTTAGTTGTCTTACTTAAAACTGCAGCCTACTAAAATAAACATTAAATGCGTTAATGCTCAAGATCATTCCCGTCATGAGTTAAGATAACATTACTTCAACATTTTGATACGCGGTACATGGCCCTTACGACATCACGCATCACGCCCACTAAAAAAATCGCCATCAGATCTATTGGTGAGGCACTCCCGCGTGCACATTATCATCGTTGTCCTGAATGCGACCTGATTTTTAGCTTGCCTAAAATGCGCTCGCACCAAAGTGCATTCTGTCCACGCTGTCAGGCGAAAATCCGTGACGGGCGCGACTGGTCCTTAACGCGCCTGGCAGCAATGGCTGTCACCATGATGCTGCTGATGCCCTTCGCCTGGGGAGAACCGCTCTTACACATCTTTTTGCTCGGTGTACGCATTGACGCCAATGTGATGCAGGGTATCTGGCAAATGACCCGCCAGGGTGACCCTCTCACCGCATCCTTCGTGCTATTTTGCGTTGCGGGCGCGCCGATTATTCTCGTTACCTCAATCGCTTATCTGTGGTTTGGCAATATTCTCGGGATGAACCTACGCCCGGTGCTACTGATGCTGGAAAGGCTCAAAGAGTGGGTGATGCTTGATATCTATCTTGTGGGTATCGGCGTCGCGTCGATTAAAGTTCAGGACTATGCTTATTTGCAGCCTGGGGTGGGACTGTTTGCTTTTATTGCGCTGGTGATCCTCAGTATTTTGACGTTATCGCACCTCAACGTAGAACAGCTTTGGGACCGTTTTTACCCGCAAAGGCCTGCTCGTCGGCCCGATGAAAAGCTTCGCGTTTGCCTTGGTTGCCACTTTACAGGGTATCCGGACGTCCGCGGTCGCTGCCCTCGTTGCCATATACCGTTGCGCTGGCGCAGAAATCAAAGTATTCAAAAATGTTGGGCTGCTCTGCTGGCCTCGATTGTCCTGCTGCTGCCTGCTAACCTCCTGCCTATCTCGATCATTTATGTCAATGGTTCCCGACAGGAAGACACGATCATGTCAGGCATACTGTCTTTGGCAAACAGTAATATCGGCGTGGCGGCGATCGTGTTTATTGCCAGTATTCTGGTGCCATTCACCAAAGTGATTGTGATGTTTACGTTGCTCATCAGTATTCATTTTAACTGTGAGCAAGGATTGCGTACCCGCATCAAACTGCTGCGCATAGTGACCTGGATTGGTCGCTGGTCAATGCTGGATCTTTTTGTTATCGCTTTAACTATGTCGCTAATTAATCGCGATCAGATACTTGCTTTTACTATGGGACCGGCTGCGTTTTATTTCGGCGCAGCGGTAATATTGACTATTCTTGCAGTGGAATGGCTGGACAGCCGCTTACTTTGGGATGCACATGAGTCAGGAAACGCCCGCTTCGCAGACTGAAGCGCAGATTAAAACAAAACGTCGTATCTCCCCGTTCTGGCTGCTGCCGTTCATCGCATTGATGATTGCAGGATGGCTTATCTGGGGAAGCTATGAAGATCGCGGGAATACCGTAACCATTGACTTTATGTCGGCGGACGGCATTGTGCCTGGCCGTACCCCTGTTCGCTATCAGGGCGTCGAAGTGGGCACGGTGCAGGACATCAACCTCAGCAAAGACCTGCGTAAAATTGAAGTCCGCGTCAGCATCAAATCAAATATGAAAGATGCACTGCGCAAAGATACCCAGTTCTGGCTGGTCACGCCGAAAGCGTCACTGGCGGGGGTTTCCGGCCTGGATGCGTTAGTTGGCGGCAACTATATCGGCATGATGCCCGGTACCGGCGAGCCAGAGGATCATTTCGTCGCGCTTGATACACAGCCCAAATACCGCCTGAACAACGGCGATTTGATGCTGCACCTGCGGGCCCCCGACCTCGGATCGCTTAACAGCGGCTCGCTGGTTTATTTCCGCAAAATCCCTGTAGGTCGGGTCTATGACTACACCATTAATCCAAATAATCAGGGCGTAACCATCGACGTGCTGATTGAACGCCGCTTTACCAATCTGGTGAAAAAAGGCAGTCGTTTCTGGAATGTATCAGGAGTAGACGCGGATGTCAGCCTCAGCGGCGCCAAAGTGAAGCTGGAGAGTCTGGCAGCCCTGGTTAATGGCGCCATTGCTTTTGATTCACCGGAAGATTCGCAACCCGCCGTTGCCGACGATACGTTTGGTTTGTATCAGGATCTCGCGCACAGCCAGCGCGGCGTGATCGTTAAGCTCGATTTACCCAGCGGCGACGGACTTAAGGCTGGCTCAACCTCGCTGATGTATCAAGGACTGGAAGTCGGTCAACTGACCAAACTGGATTTAAATCCGGGCGGTAAAGTCACCGGCGAAATGACGGTCGATCCCAGCGTCGTAACGCTATTGCGTGACAACACGCGTATTGAATTACACAGTCCTAAATTATCGTTAAGCGATGCGAATCTCAGTTCGCTTCTGACGGGCAAAACATTCGAACTGATACCTGGCGAGGGCGAACCGCGTAACCAGTTTGCAGTGATTCCTGCAGAGCAATCCTTGTTACACGATCCGGGCGTCATGACGCTGACGCTGACCGCGCCGGAAAGTTACGGTATTGATGCCGGCCAACCGCTGATTCTTCACGGCGTTCAGGTCGGTCAGGTGATTGAGCGCACGCTCTCCAGCAAAGGCGTTTCGTTTACCGTCGCCATCGAACCGCAGCATCGCGCGCTGGTACAAGGCGACAGTAAGTTCGTGGTCAACAGTCGGGTGGATGTCAAAGTTGGGCTTGATGGCGTAGAGTTTCTTGGCGCCAGCGCCAGTGAGTGGATCAGCGGCGGCATTCGTATTTTGCCCGGTACGAAGGGTGAAATGAAAAAAAGCTACCCGCTGTATGCCAACCTGGAAAAGGCGATTGAGAACAGCCTGAGCGATCTGCCAACCACCACGGTCAGCCTGAGTGCCGAAACGTTGCCCGATGTGCAGGCCGGTTCAGTGGTCCTATATCGTAAATTCGAAGTCGGTGAAGTGATCAGCGTTCGTCCACGCGCCGATGCGTTTGATATCGATTTGCATATCAAACCGGAATATCGCAACCTGCTGACCAGCAACAGCGTGTTCTGGGCCGAGGGCGGCGCCAAGGTCCAGCTCAACGGCAGCGGTTTAACCGTTCAGGCTTCTCCCCTGTCGCGAGCGCTTAAAGGCGCAATTAGCTTCGATAACCTGAGCGGCGCCAGCGCCAGCCAACGCAAAGGCGACAAGCGGATTCTGTATGCGTCAGAAACCGCTGCGCGTGCAGTGGGCGGCCAGATAACCCTGCACGCCTTCGATGCCGGTAAACTGGCGGCCGGTATGCCGATTCGCTACCTGGGAATCGATATTGGCCAGATCCAGACGCTAGAGCTGATCACTTCCCGTAACGAAGTTCAGGCCAAAGCGGTACTGTATCCGGAGTACGTACAGACCTTTGCGCGTAGCGGCACACGCTTCTCCGTGATTACCCCGCAAATCTCAGCCGCGGGCGTGGAGCATTTAGATACCATCTTACAGCCGTATATCAACGTTGAACCTGGCCGCGGTAACCCGCGCCGTGATTTTGAGCTGCAGGAAGCTACTATCACCGACTCTCGTTACCTCGATGGTCTGAGTATTGTGGTGGAAGCACCGGAAGCGGGTTCATTAAACATCGGTACGCCAGTTCTGTTCAGAGGTATTGAAGTCGGGACCGTCACCGGGTTGACGCTCGGCTCCCTTTCCGATCGCGTGATGATCGCTATGCGCATCAGCCAGCGCTATCAGCATCTGGTGCGTAACAACTCTGTATTCTGGCTGGCATCCGGCTACAGTCTCGACTTCGGCCTGACCGGCGGCGTCGTGAAGACCGGTACCTTTAATCAGTTCATTCGCGGTGGGATCGCCTTTGCAACCCCGCCGGGTACGCCACTGGCACCGAAAGCACAGGCTGGTAAACACTTCCTGTTGCAGGAAAGCGAACCGAAAGAGTGGCGTGAATGGGGAACCGCCCTGCCACGATAACCTCTCCCTTTGCTCCGGCGTACTCGCGCCGGAGCACTTATGCTACACTGCGCACCTGTTTTTTTGCCGGTGGTACCAAGTGGCTTATTTTCCCGACGCCTTTCTGACACAAATGCGTGAAGCAATGCCTTCCTCGCTCTCATTCGATGATTTTCTTGCTGCCTGCCAGCGTCCGCTGCGCCGTAGCATCCGCGTCAATACGCTGAAAATCTCTGTTGCCGATTTCCTCACTCTGACAGCGCCATATAACTGGTCGCTCACCCCTGTTCCATGGTGTGCTGAAGGCTTCTGGATTGAACGCGATGATGAAGCGTCACTGCCGCTCGGCAGCACTGCAGAGCATCTAAGCGGCCTGTTTTATATTCAGGAAGCCAGCTCAATGCTGCCGGTCGCCGCGCTGTTTGCCGATGGCAATACGCCGGAACGCGTAATGGATGTCGCGGCAGCTCCCGGCTCCAAAACCACGCAAATTGCCGCCAAAATGAATAATCAGGGCGTGATTCTGGCGAATGAGTTTTCCGCCAGTCGCGTCAAAGTCCTGCATGCCAATATCAGCCGTTGCGGTATCAACAATGTCGCCCTGACCCATTTTGACGGGCGGGTATTTGGCGCGGCATTACCAGAAACATTCGATGCCATATTGCTGGATGCCCCATGTTCTGGCGAAGGCGTGGTACGTAAAGATCCCGATGCACTGAAAAACTGGTCCATAGAAAGTAATCTGGAAATTGCCGCAACCCAGCGTGAGCTACTCGACAGCGCATTCCACGCCCTGCGCCCCGGCGGCACACTGGTGTATTCAACCTGTACGCTGAACCGTGACGAAAACGAAGCCATCATGCAGTGGTTGATTGAAACCTACCCGGATGCCGTCGAATTTTTACCGCTGGGCGATTTATTTCCCGAGGCTGAACGCGCCCTGACGCCGGAAGGATTCCTGCATGTGTTCCCGCAGATCTACGATTGTGAAGGTTTCTTCGTCGCACGTTTGCGCAAAATAGCCGCCATTCCTGCGTTACCCGCGCCGAAATATAAAGTGGGTAACTTCCCGTTCAGCCCGCTGAAAGGACGTGAATCTGCGCTCGTCGCCCAGGCCGCTAACGCCTGCGGATTACAGTGGGCAGACAATTTACGCCTGTGGCAGCGAGACAAAGAGATCTGGTTATTTCCGACAGAGATTGAACCCCTGATTGGCAAAGTTCGTTTTTCCCGTCTCGGGGTTAAACTGGCTGAGACCCATAACAAAGGGTATCGTTGGCAGCATGAAGCCATCATCGCCCTCGCCGATCCAAGCCACAGCCATGCGTTCGAACTGAGCCTCGCCGAAGCGGAAGAGTGGTATCGCGGTAGAGATGTTTACCCGCAAACTTCACCCGCAACTGACGATGTGTTGGTTACGTTCCAGCATCAGCCGATTGGTCTGGCAAAACGTATTGGATCGCGATTGAAGAATAGCTATCCACGCGATCTTGTCCGGGATGGCAAACTCTTTACAGGATAACGCACGTTTTGACTGGCGCTTTTGCTAACGTTGACTACGCTGAAAAATGGACGGCCTAACTGGTCGTACCACAATCAGCAGATAAACGGAGAGCACGATGATGAAAACCAGTGTGCGCATTGGCGCTTTTGAGATCGACGACGCCGAGTTGCATGGCGAATCGCCGGGGGACCGAACGTTAACCATTCCATGTAAATCCGATCCGGATTTATGTATGCAACTGGACGCCTGGGATGCCGACACCAGCGTCCCGGCCCTTCTGAATGGAGAACACTCTGTTCTGTTCCGCGAGCACTACGATCGTAAGTCAGATGCCTGGATCATGCGCCTTGCCTGATTCAAAAAGAACCCGTCGCCAGACGGGTTATTTCCTGGTTAATTACCCTCATCTATCAACATCTTCTACACTACAGGTATGGCTTTACCCTTTGAGGATGGAATGTTCACGCTGGTTCTTTTTGTATGCTACCTTGACGGCGGTTGTGAAGATATCGTGGTTGATGTCTACAAAACTGAGCAGCAATGCCTTGTATCGATGGACGATCAGCGCATTCGTAACGGCGGATGTTTGCCTGCGGACGATTACATCGACAGCTTTTGGCGTCCAGCCCAGGAATACAGCGATTTCTGATTATTGCAATTGCACCAGCGTTAATTCGCCGCCAAATACCGCACCGGTATCAATATAGTGCAGATTGTCACGATCCAAGCGATGCCGCAGTGGCGTATGACCAAACCAAAAGTGATCCGCGCCACGTATGCCGTTACCTTTGTTCATCAACCGCGTACGATCCCACAGCACCCGCTGTAAATCGACCTCTTTTTGCCACTGGTAATCATCATCCGGGTAATCCGCATGAGCAACAACGTGTATGCCACTCCGGCAGCGTAGTTCCAGAATCCAGGGTAACTTTCGACACGCTTTCAGTGCTAATCTTGCCGCAGACTGATCCGCGTGAGCAAACCACGCGCCGCCGTTCATAAACCACAAAAGTTGCTCCCCCGTCGCCAGTGCATCCAACGCCATCTGCTCATGATTGCCCCTGACTGCCACAATCCAGCTTTTAGGCAGCAGGCGCAGGCAACGCAGACTGTCAGGCCCACGGTCAATAACATCACCCACTGAAACCAGCAGATCTTGCCGGGGATCAAACTGGCACTGGCGCAATCTCACCATTAATAAAGAGAAGCAACCGTGGATATCTCCCACGACCCAGACGTGACGCCAGTGTGAACCTTCGATTCGTTGGTAGATATTGTCAGGCTGTGCCATGCAACCTCCTGAGCACATTGAGACTTGGTTATAATTTTAGCAATGGCTGCAAAAAATCCTGGACGATCAAGGGGCGGAGTATGGTATGGTTTACGCAGAATGCAGCCTGTGATACGCAGTGTTTGGCCCTGGATGGCATGGCATTCACCACATAAAAAGAGACCGAATACGATTCCTGTATTCGGTCCAGGGAAATGGCTCTTGGGAGAGAGCCGTGCGCTAAAAGTTGGCATTAATGCAGGCTAAGTTACCCTGCCATTTAAGAATAGATGACAGCGCCAGGTTTTCCAGTCCGCGGCTAAAGTGGCCGGAAAAAAAGGCAGTTCGTCACACGACCAAATGCAAAAACCGCAAGTTCTTCTGTGAGATCCTGCGGTTTTTTTATTGGAAATCAGAACGCTACATCTGACAATTAACAGAGCTTTTCTGCGCGCTCCACAAACGGTGCCAGGCTCATTTTTTCGCCAGGTTTCGTCGGGTCATCAATCTGGATAATCTCAATCGGCTTCGCCGTGGTTTTGCCGCTCTCAACCTGTTTTCTGGCAACATCATTCAATGGATATTGCACCAGCGTGCTGGGATTGATGACATACAGCGCGTTACCTGCACGGCAGGTCAGCATCACCTCTTCCCGATTAAACGCCCACTTATCTTTGCCAACCTCAAAACGGCTGACGGTGATGACCTGTGGCGCTGCCAGCGCGGCCCCTGAACTTGCCAGTAGTAGTAAAGAGAGAATGATTTTTTTCATGCGTTTTGCCAGTCCATCAATCAAAAAGGTTCGAGGGTTGCAAACAGGCTGACAATCGCCAGCACTACGGCCCCTATTCCCCATTCCAGTTTTGTCATCCAAATGAAATAGAGCGTCATACAGTCATTATCCTGCATGCGTGGTACCAGAACATACCGATTCGCCAGGGCAATCGCCACCATTAGCATGACAAGCGCACCTTTTAACAAAAGGAGTTGCCCATAAGCCATATGCCAGGAGCCGGAAAGACCGACAATAAACAGGGCATTCATAATCCCGGTAAGTAAAACTCCGGCAACGAAAAGATGCCCATAGCGGGAGAAAAGCATCATGGTAGAGATCGCTTGTTCCCGCCAGCGGCCCTGCGCCATTCTCATACAGTAAAGTACGGGCAGCAAGCCACCAAACCAGGCTGCGGCACATATCAGATGCAAGGCATGGTTAACCTGTTGGATGGCCCCAGGGACGCCAGTATGCAGCGTTGCATGTCCAACACCTGCCAGCAAAATAAATTGGGCAATCGTCAGCATTAACAGCAGTCGCGACATGCTGTGCGGCACAACAATGGTCACTACCAGCGTGACCATTGCGAGGATAATCTGCCATAACCAGACGCCGCCAAATTGCGTCTGCAGAACGGCGCCCCAAACGTCTGTCGAGACGACATCCTGCCAGCCAGAGCCCATTAAGCCCCCCTGGATCGCCAGCATTAGCGTCGCGCTGATAAAACTCCACGTCGCGGCATGGCGTTGCAGACGTAAAAAACGACGCATCATTAAACGGCGAACTGAAACGGGAGCCAACCATGCGCCGTAAAGCGCACAACCAAACACCAGCATCAACGCGGTAAAATGAATAAATCGCAGGGCAACCCAGGTAAATGCCAGCATCGGTTATTTCACGCTAAAGGTATATTGTCCCTTTGTCTTGTGACCATCCACGGATACAACGTGCCAGTCCACCGTATATTTTCCGGCCTCCAGCGTTTGATCTAGCGGAATAATCAGTTGCGTTTTGTCCTGATCGCTGCGGGTCGCTTTGCCCGTCTTGATTGATTCCTTTTGTGGACCTGTCAGCGTTGCGCCACTGAAAGCGGGTTCGACACCCTCAGAAAAATTCAGCGTCAGCGCCTGGGGAGAAGCGGTGACTTCCGCATTCGCCGCCGGGCTTTGTTTTGTCAGGTGAGCATGCGCCAATGCAGCGGGTGTTGCGAGGAGGCTGGCGAGTACGATGATAGTATTACGTAGCGAAGATGCAGATGAAGCCATTTCAACTATTCCTTTTTGTTATGTCTAATCTATAGAGAATAACCTTCTACAATGATCGAGTCGAGAATCATCAATTCTGTCTTGCCATTAATGCGCACTCTTAGTAACTTTGCGCGCCGGAAGACAGAGAAAAGGAGCAGCCTATGAACATCAATCTGGCCAAACTTGAGCAAGCTGAAATGGATAAGGTCAATGTTGACCTAGCCGCGGCGGGTGTCGCATTTAAAGAACGCTACAATATGCCGATCGTTGCCGAAGTGGTTGAACGTGAACAGCCCGAACATTTACGCGACTGGTTTCGTGAAAGACTCATCGCACATCGCCTGGCATCCGTCTCCCTTTCACGTTTACCGTACGAGCCGAAAGTTAAATAAAACTTATATTACGTTACGATTCCTTACATGATGCCTGCTACAGTATAAGTATAAGTATATTCTTAATCTATACTTTAAAGATGGTTGTAGACACTATGAAAAGGAAATCATTATGTCACACTGGAAAATCGCAGCAGCACAATACGAACCCCTTCACACGTCAGTGACCGAAAACGTTGCCCATCACCTGCAATTCATTCAGGCAGCCGCACAATGCCAATGTGAATTGCTGGTCTTCCCCGCCCTCTCCTTGTTGGGCTGCGTTGATGAGAATGACTCCCTCCCAGCGCCACCTGATGAAGCGTTGCTGGAACCGCTGGCGCATGCCGCAGCGACTTACCGCATGACCATTATCGCGGGATTGCCGGTAGAGCATAACAATCGTTTTGTGAAAGGCATTGCGCTTTTCTCTCCCTGGATGACCTCACCATTAACGTTTCATCAGAGCCACGGGGCCTGTATTGCCAGACAGCGCAATACCATCAGCGTTGTGGATAGTCAGCCGGAAGGTATCGATATCGACCCGAATTTTTCGCTGTTTACCAGTAGCCAGTCCGTCAGCGAACCTGAATTGCTCTCCTCCACATCTCGTCTACAACGTTTCTCGCATAAATTCGCCATCGCAGTATTAATGGCCAATGCGCGCGGGAGTAGTGCGTTATGGGACGAGCGAGGCCAATTGATTGTCCGCGCCGACAGCGGTTCTTTGCTCTTAACCGGTCAACGCACGCCACGGGGTTGGCAAGGTGATATCATTCCATTACGCTAGTCGTTTTGGTCGGGAGCATGGCATGTTGCGCATAATAGATACAGAAACCTGTGGTCTGCAGGGAGGCATTGTTGAGATTGCTTCTGTCGATGTGGTTGATGGAAAGATAGTTAACCCAATGAGCCATCTGGTGCGTCCTGACCGCCCCATTAGTCCCCAGGCGATGGCTATTCATCGCATTACTGAAGCAATGGTGGCCGATAAGCCATGGATTGAAGATATCATTCCGCACTATTACGGTAGCGAGTGGTACGTGGCGCACAACGCAAGCTTCGACCGCCGCGTATTGCCAGAGATGCCCGGTGAGTGGATCTGCACCATGAAGCTCTCCCGTCGATTGTGGCCTGGAATCAAATACAGCAATATGGCGCTGTATAAATCACGTAAGCTGAGCGTTCAGACGCCCGCAGGCCTGCATCATCACCGTGCTCTGTACGACTGCTACATCACTGCGGCTTTGCTGATCGATATCATGCAAACTTCAGGCTGGACCGCAGAGCAGATGGTCGACATTACCGGTCGCCCCGCGTTACTCACGACCTTCACATTTGGTAAGTACCGTGGAAAACCGGTATCAGAGGTGGCTGAACGCGATCCGGGCTATCTGCGTTGGTTATTTAATAACCTCGACAGTATGAGCCCGGAGCTGCGATTAACGCTGAAGCACTATCTGGATAACGCCTGATCTGAAGACTTTCCAGGCAGCGTTCCCTGTGCCAGCCCAATCAAAAATGCGTACTCAAGGGCCACGCCTTCGTAAGATTTAAAACGTCCGGACTTACCGCCGTGCCCGGAATCCATATCCGTGCACAGTAACAGCAAGCGATCATCCGTTTTTAACTCACGCAATTTTGCCACCCACTTTGCCGGTTCCCAGTATTGCACCTGGGAGTCGTGTAATCCTGTCGTGACCAGCAGATGTGGATAATCCTGCGCGGTGACGTTGTCATAGGGGCTGTAGCTTTTCATATACGCATAGTACTGCGGATCCTGCGGATTACCCCATTCCTCAAATTCACCGGTGGTCAGGGGAATTGACTCATCCAGCATCGTGGTCACCACATCGACAAACGGCACCTGGGCAATCACGCCATGGAACAAGTCCGGGCGTTCATTAATGGCGACGCCCATTAACATTCCTCCGGCGCTTCCCCCCATGCCGTAGCATAACGATGGCGCACCATAACCCATTCTTAGCAGCGCATCGCAGACATCGAGGTAATCATTGAAGGTATTTTTCTTGTGCAGAAACTTACCGTCTTCGTACCATTGCTGACCCAATTCACCGCCGCCACGCACATGGGCAATGGCGTAAACAAAGCCGCGATCCAATAAGCTTAAACGGCTGCTACTGAAATCAGCATCCATGCTGGCACCATACGAGCCATAGCCGTAAACCAGTAGTGGGTTTTTCCCTTTCAGGAAATACTTTTGATGATAAACCAGCGAGACCGGAACCTCGGTACCATCGCGGACGGTGATCCAGACATGTTCGCTGCGGTAATTCGCCGCATCAAATCCGGGGGCCTCCGTCTGCTTAAGCACGCGACGCTCCCCGGTGTCCATATCGAGTTCAAACAACGTGTCCGGCGTGGTCATGGAGGAATAGCCATAGCGCAGGCGCGATGTCTCCGGTTCCGGGTTATAGGCAAGCCAGGTCACATACGCCGGATCGTCAAAGGCGATACCGATCACTTCGCGCGTTTTGCGATTGATCTGACGCAGACTGGTTAAACCCTGCTGGCGTTCTTCCACCACCAGCCAGTCGGTAAACAGGGTAAACCCCTCCAGCATGACGTTCTCGCGCGGCGGGATCAGCACCTCCCACGCTTGTTCATTGCGTACGCGCGTGCGGTACAGACCAAAGTTTTTACCTTCACGATTAGAACGCAGATAAAACTTGTGCTGATAGTGATCGAGGCTGTACTCGTGGTCTTTACGCCGCGCTAAAAAAAGCAAAGGTTCGGCGTCGGCCAGTTCTGCATCCAACAGCAGAACCTCACTGGTCGTCGCGCTGGCGATATGGATCACCACATAATGTAACGAGGTGGTTTTATGCAGACTGACATAAAACATGTCATCGGCTTCTTCGTACACCAATTCGTCCAGTGACGAGGGGGATCCAACGGTATGTCGCCAGACCTGGTACGGCAGTAACGTCGTGGCGTGTTTGCGAACGTAATAGAAGGTCTGGGAATCATTCGCCCAGACCAGATCCGCTTCAACGTTATCCAGTACTTCCGGATACCAGTTGCCGCTTTCCAGGTTACGAAAGCGAACGCCATATTGCCGACGAGAGAGGTAATCTTCGGCCAGCGCCATAATGCTATTATCGGGTGATATCGCCAGCCCTCCCAGCGTATAAAATTCACTGTGGGCTGCGCGCTGGTTGCCGTCCAGCAGAGTATTCCATTCATCCCACTCTTCGCTGAGAACCGACTGGCGCTGATAAATGGCATATTCACATCCCGGTTCATAAATATGGCGGTAACGATAACCATTTTTCACATAGGGAGCGGATGCATCCTGTGGGGGAATACGGTCGATAATTTCTTTCAGAACACGCTCCTGCAAAGCCTGCTGCGAAGCCATAACCTGATGGCCATACGCATTTTCCTGTTGCAGGTATTCGAGCACGTCCGGCTGCGAGCGGGTGTCGTCTCGCAGCCAGTAATAATTATCAACACGTGTATCGCCATGCTGCGTCATGGCGTGGGGAATACGAGAAGCTTTTGGTAGCATGTCATTGTTCTTTTGCTTAAACATCCTATAAGGGTGGCAAAAGACAGCGATGATGCAAGCGAAACATGCACCTTAGCGATAAGTAATTAACCCGGTAAAGCCTGTTTTTGCGCCTTGAGATCCTGTTCAATGCCGTCACGAACATCCTGTGGGATCTTCAACGCGTCACCCAGCGCATTCAGATAGCTGCGCTCCATAAAGTGGTCGATATCAATCGCCGCACAGCTCAGGAAGTATATTTCCAGCGCCTCTTCTTCGTTGCGAATCCCTTGCGCCAGGCGCTGAGGATCCAGCGGTTGTTCAATCGCCCGCTCAATCAGAACGCGGCCTTGTTCTTCAACCCCCGCCTCACGAAGCTGCTGTTCAATGGCGGTACGCTCTTTAGCATCAATATGACCATCGCTTTTAGCCGCAAAAACCAGCGCCAGGATCAGGCGTTCAGTTCGCTCATCCAGCGGCGAGCTTTGTACGCCGAACTGCGGCTCATCCTGATGCGCGGCGCGAACTTTATCTTTGTATTTGTTCCACAGCACAGTTCCGGCAACTGCCCCACCACCCACCAGAAGCGCGCTGGTGCCATATTTACTCAGTAACTTACGTGAGGATTTGTTGGCAACCAGTAATCCCGCCAAACCGCCTAACGCGCCAGGGACCAGAAGTTTACTCAGCCCTTGCTCGCCGGAAGATGATGCGGAGGATCCTTTTTGCCCAAGAAGAGATTGTAGTTGGTTCAGCCAGTTAGCCATTTTGCCCCTCAAGTACAGACGAATAATCGTCAAAGCGTACCCGAGGGGATGTCAGGAAGTGTTCAGCTCATCAAAAGATGTGCAAATACGCTCGTTACTGCGGTTGATACTCCGCCGTTCCAGCTTTGCAGTCTACTTTTACCTGATAGTGAATATCCGCGCTTTTCCCACGGACCGTCAGCGGGACCGACCACTTGCCATCTTTGCCCGTAATATCGGGGGTATTAACCCAGGCAACAGGATCGGCTTGCCCAACACGCTTTTGATCGTCAGCCCAGCGCGCGATGCGATTTTGCTGATAATCACGTTTCACGCTTGCCGCAATACCATCAGCATTCAGCCCTTCGCACTTGGGAAACTGAACATTTTTGCTTTCCATATTTGCCGCAAATACAGATACGCTGGCAGATAACAACAGCAGGCTTAACAACGCTCTTTTTTTATACATTCTTTTCTCCTTTATCTCCCCTTCGTCCTTCCGGTTGCATGTAGCAACGCGAAAGAACGTCAGGGATTGCACAATGATTCAGGGAAAAGCATGGTACAAAACGTCAGGAGCGCAAGTCGTTTCAGGCAGCCTGGGTATCATCCTCAGCGTGTGCGTCATTTTCAACGACCTGCGGAGAAGGCAGTTTGCCGTTTTTCAGGATGGTGCTCAGCACATCTTTTTGCTCAGCCAGCCACAGGGAAAGCGCTTCACGCTGCTCGTCTTCAAGCGCTACCGGTGACTGCTCCAGCCATGTGTCGAGCAAATCCGCTGTATCAAGCATTTTGTCATACGCATCGGCTTCCTTTTTGCTGGTAAACGACATTTTTTCCTCACCTTCCCGAATGACTACGTATTTAACTTCAACCGCCATTTTTGCAGCCTCTTAAATTACCTGTATTTATGTACAGTATATTATTTTTGAGTCCCAAAATCAACCTGGTAATAAAGACAGACGCAAACGTTTTCGTATATACTGCGCCCAGATAAAACAGGGGATTAATTTATGACGTTATTAGGCACAGCGCTGCGTCCCGCAGCAACGCGAGTGATGTTATTAGGCTCAGGTGAACTGGGTAAAGAAGTGGCGATCGAATGCCAACGCCTGGGTGTGGAAGTCATTGCAGTGGATCGTTACCCCGACGCGCCAGCCATGCACGTTGCCCATCGCTCATACGTTATCAACATGCTGGATGGCGAAGCATTGCGCGAGGTTGTCGAGCGCGAAAAGCCACATTATATCGTGCCGGAAATAGAGGCGATTGCCACGGATATGCTGGTAAAACTGGAACAGGAAGGGCAACACGTTGTGCCGTGCGCACGAGCGACCCAACTGACCATGAACCGCGAAGGGATCCGTCGCCTCGCCGCAGAGGAGCTGTCTTTACCAACCTCTTCTTTCCGCTTTGCAGACAGCGAAACTCGCTTTCGCGAGGCCGTCGCCGAAATAGGCTTTCCTTGCATCGTGAAGCCAGTAATGAGTTCCTCAGGTAAGGGGCAAAGCTTTATTCGTTCAGCCGATCGACTCACCGAAGCCTGGAACTATGCTCAACAGGGAGGCCGGGCAGGCGCCGGGCGTGTTATCGTCGAAGGCGTGGTAGATTTTGATTTTGAAATTACCCTGCTTACCGTTAGCGCCGTTGATGGCGTGCACTTTTGCGCGCCAGTAGGGCATCGTCAGGAAGATGGCGATTATCGTGAATCCTGGCAGCCTCAGCAGATGAGCGACCTGGCGCTGGCGCGCGCGCAGGATATTGCCCGTAAAGTCGTGCTGGCGTTAGGTGGCTACGGTCTGTTTGGCGTGGAGCTATTTGTCTGCGGTGATGAGGTGATTTTTAGCGAAGTCTCCCCTCGCCCACACGATACCGGAATGGTGACCTTAATATCGCAGGACCAGTCTGAGTTTGCCCTGCACGTTCGCGCATTTCTCGGTCTGCCCGTTGGCGAAATCCGTCAGTACGGGCCTTCCGCTTCCGCCGTTATTCTGCCGCAACTTACCAGCCAGAATGTGTCGTTTGATAACGTACAGGCCGCCGTGGGCGCTGGTCTGCAAGTACGATTCTTTGGTAAGCCGGAGATCGACGGGAGTCGTCGTTTAGGCGTGGTACTGGCTACAGCGCAGACCATTGAAGAGGCGGTTGAACGTGCGAAAAATGCCGCCGCACAGGTGAAAGTTACAGGATAAAAACCAGATCCGTAGGCCGGATAAGGCGTTGACGCGCCTTATCCGGCCTACGGTATACGCATTAACGGCTTACTGCTTCGCGCCTTCTACTGCTTCACGCGCCAGTTTAGTAATGCGATCGTAATCACCAGCTTCCAGCGCATCTGCTGGAACCAGCCAGGAACCCCCGATGCACAGCACGCTTTTCAGCGCCAGGTAGTCACGGTAGTTCGCCGGGGAGATACCACCGGTTGGGCAGAAACGCACCTGAGAGAACGGACCCGCAATCGCCTGCAGCGCTTTAGTACCGCCGTTCGCTTCTGCCGGGAAGAATTTGAACTCTTTTAATCCGTAGTCCATACCCAACATCAGTTCAGAAACGGTGCTGATACCTGGGATCAGCGGAATAGTCCCTTCCGTTGCGGCTTTTAACAGCGGCTCGGTCAGACCCGGGCTGATAGCAAACTGCGCACCGGCTTCAGTAACTTCAGCCAGTTGTTGCGGATTCAGTACAGTGCCTGCGCCGACGATGGCGTCCGGAACTTCTTTCGCGATCGCACGAATGGCATCCATCGCACATGCAGTACGTAAGGTCACTTCCAGAACGCGCACGCCACCTGCAACCAGCGCTTTTGCCATCGGCACCGCATGTTCCAGTTTATTAACCACAATAACCGGTACAACCGGGCCAGTGGTCAGGATTGCTTCTGCACTTGTCTTCCAGTTTTTCATCAGAGTTTTCTCTCGCCTGATTACAAAATAAGTCTTAAAAAGTGATACAGGTTGCGCCCTGCTCCGCGCCGGACAGCTTCTCACGCAACGCGCTGAACATTTCACGTCCAGTACCCACGCGCGATGCGCTGAGGTCTGGAATGTGAGGCTGACGTGAGGCAAGTTCCTCTTCGTCAACCAGCAGCGTCAATTCACCTGTCTGTCCATTCACACGAATGATGTCGCCATCACGTACTTTTGCCAGCAGACCGCCATCATAGGCTTCTGGGGTTACATGGATTGCTGAAGGCACTTTACCTGAAGCACCTGAAAGTCGTCCATCGGTAACTAACGCAATTTTGAAACAACGGTCCAATAATACACCAAGTGGCGGCATGAGTTTATGTAATTCTGGCATTCCGTTCGCTTTTGGTCCCTGATGACGCACAACAACTACGCAATCGCGGTCAAGCAGACCCGCATCAAAGGCCGGTAACACATCGTGCTGACTTTCAAAAACAACTGCCGGGGCTTCTATAACCTGATTTTCGACCGGTACTGCCGACGTTTTCATCACTGCACGCCCGAGGTTACCGCTCAGCACTTTGGTACCGCCGTGGTGGGAGAAAGGTTGGTCAAAAGAGGCAATCACGTTGCTGTCCAGCGATTTCGCCGCCCCTTCGCGCCAGTCCAGTTCACCGTTGTTGAGCCACGGCTCCATGGTGTAACGCGATAAACCGAATCCGGCAACGGTATTCACATCTTCGTGCAGCAAACCCGCGTTCAGCAGCTCACGCATTAGAACCGGTACGCCGCCCGCCGCCTGGAAATGGTTAATATCCGCCGGACCGTTCGGGTACAAACGCGCCATCAGCGGCACAATGTCGGACAGATCGGAGAAGTCATCCCAGTTAATCAGAATCCCGGCCGCGCGCGCCATGGCCACCAGATGCATTGTATGGTTAGTTGAGCCCCCGGTCGCCAGCAGCGCCACAATTCCGTTCACCACCACTTTTTCATCGATCATTTTACCGATCGGCATCCATTCATTGCCGTTCCCGGTAAGACGCGTAACCTGACGGGCTGCAGCAGCGGTCAACGCTTCACGCAGCGGCGCATCCGGATGGACGAATGAAGAACCTGGCAGTTGCATCCCCATGAACTCCACGACCATCTGGTTAGTATTCGCCGTGCCGTAGAACGTACAGGTACCCGGTGCGTGATAGGACGCCGCCTCGGACTCAAGCAGCGCCATGCGATCAACTTTGCCTTCCGCATAGAGTTGACGAATACGCACTTTTTCTTTGTTTGCCAGGCCACTCGCCATCGGGCCGGAAGGAATGAAGATTGACGGCAGGTGACCGAATGACAGCGCCGCCATTACCAGGCCCGGGACAATTTTATCGCACACGCCGAGGAACAGTGCGCCATCGAACATATTGTGAGAGAGACCTACAGCGGCTGACATCGCAATCACTTCACGACTCAGCAGCGAAAGTTCCATCCCATCCTGTCCCTGGGTAACACCGTCACACATGGCCGGCACACCACCGGCAACCTGACCTACCGCATTGGCTTCATGCAGTGCTTTGCGAATGATCGCCGGATAATGTTCATACGGTTGATGCGCGGAAAGCATGTCGTTGTAGGAGGTAATGATCGCGATATTGTTACGCAGCATGCTTTTCAGCGATGCCTTGTCGTCCGGCTGACACGCGGCAAAGCCATGCGCCAGGTTACCGCATGCCAGTTGCGAACGATGAACGGTGGTCGATTTAGCTTGTTCAATACGGGCGAGATAGGCAGAACGTGTGTCGCGAGAACGTTCGACGATACGTTGTGTTACGCGTAACAAATCCGGATTCATAGAGGCTCCTAAAATTTATCTGTCAGAGCGGTAGGATTAACAATGCTTATCAGTCAGGTTAAAAGTGCTGAATCGCTTGTTTGCCGTAGCTCAGGGGCAAAATCGTTTCAGGCAGTGTAATAAAAAAAGCCCCGCGGGTGAATCCACGCGAGGCTTAAAAGTGCAAAAATTATTCTGCAATCTGTGTTAGATCATGTTACCGGTAAAATAACCACTATGGGTAAGGCGATCTTTTACTCGAATTCGTTCCAGGAACGACCATCTCGGGTGATCATTGCCACAGAGGCAACCGGTCCCCAGGTCCCTGCCTGATATGGCTTCGGCGCATCGTTGTCCATTGCCCACGCTTCGGTAATTGAGTCGACCCATTTCCAGGCTTCTTCAACTTCATCACGACGCACAAACAGCGCCTGAATACCGCGCATTGTTTCAAGCAGCAGACGTTCATAAGCGTCGGCCAGATGCGTCTGGTTGAAGGTTTCGGAATAGCTCAGATCAAGCTTGGTAATTTGCAGGTTATGCTTGTGATCCAGACCCGGTACTTTGTTCAGCACCTGGATATCAACACCTTCATCAGGCTGCAAACGAATAGTCAGCTTGTTCTGCGGCAGATCCTGCCAGGATTCCCGGAACAGATTCAGCTCAGGCGTTTTGAAGTAGACCACGACTTCAGAGCACTTCGTCGGTAAACGCTTGCCGGTACGCAGATAGAACGGAACGCCCGCCCAACGCCAGTTATCGATATCCACACGGATCGCCACAAACGTTTCTGTATTGCTGCTCTTGTTCGCGCCCTCTTCTTCCAGATATCCGGGGACTTTTTTGCCCTGGGCAAAACCCGCGGTGTACTGACCGCGAACCGTTTTTTCACGCACGTTCGAGCGATCGATGCGACGCAGTGATTTCAGTACCTTCACTTTTTCATCGCGGATGCTGTCGGCGCTCAGGTCCGACGGCGGAGACATCGCGATCATGCACAAGATCTGCAGCAGGTGGTTTTGGATCATGTCGCGCATTTGACCGGCCTGGTCAAAATAGCCCCAGCGACCTTCAATACCCACTTCTTCCGCGACGGTAATTTCAACGTGATCGATCGTGCGGTTATCCCAGTTGTTTACAAACAGGGAGTTGGCAAAGCGCAGTGCCAGCAGGTTCAACACCGTCTCTTTGCCGAGATAGTGGTCGATACGATAAACCTGACACTCTTCGAAATATTCGCCGACCTGATCGTTGATCTCGCGGGATGTTGCCAGTGATGTTCCTAACGGTTTTTCCATCACAACGCGGGCAGGTTTAGCATTCAGCTTTGCTTCACCCAAACCTTTGCAGATTGCGCCAAAAGTGCTTGGCGGCATCGCGAAATAGTTAATAGTGGTACGTGATTTCTGATCCAGCATTTCACCCAGACGGCTAAATGCGGCGGTATCATTGACGTCCAGATTACAAAACTCCAGACGACCGCTGAGGGTCTCCCACAAACCTTCATCAATTTTTTCTTTCATGAAGGTTTCGAGCGCTTCGCGCACAACCTTGGTATAGGCTGCTTTGTCCCAGTCGGCACGCCCTACCCCGATAATACGGGTTTCCGGGTTAATCTGGCCGGCCTTTTCCAGTTGATACAGGGAAGGCAGCAATTTCCGCCGCGCCAGGTCGCCCTTCGCGCCGAAAATGACCAGGTCACATGCCTGGGCTGTTTGCGTTACCGCCATGTCATTCTCCTCAATTAAGTGTCTGGTGCTTTTGCCAGACACTGGTTGTAATTTTATTACAGTGCACTGTACTGCTTTTACGTGAATCCGGAAACCGTAAACGCTTATCCAGCCGTGCTGTTACCGCGAACAGGCGTTTGATTGGCGTTTACCTCTGCAAAATGGATAAAAAAGTCGCTTTTTTTCGTACCTATGAAGAAGTAAGAAAACCAGACTCCGATCATGTAATGAAAAAAAACAACAACTATTCTGTCCATTTTGCCCCGTTCCTTCCTTAGCAGGGGTAATATCTAACAAATGTATCTCCCGATTTCCCCGTATCGCTGAAATCGCTTTTTCCCATGAGCCATGAGTCGACCTACATCATGAATATGCTGGAAAAAATCCAGTTAAAACTGGAACATTTGAGCAAGTCAGAACGTAAAGTCGCTGACATTATTCTTGCCTCACCCGACCGGGCAATCCATTCAAGCATCGCCGCGCTTGCGCTGGAAGCCAATGTTAGCGAGCCGACGGTTAACCGATTCTGTCGCAGTATGGATACGCGCGGCTTTCCTGATTTTAAACTGCATCTGGCGCAAAGTCTGGCAAATGGCACCCCATATGTTAATCGTAATGTGGATGAGGATGACAGCGTAGAATCATACACGGGAAAAATCTTCGAGTCGGCGATGGCAAGTCTTGACCACGTACGCCAGTCTCTGGATAACACCGCGGTAAACAGGGCGGTGGATTTGTTAACCCAGGCAAAGAAAATTGCCTTTTTTGGCCTTGGGTCTTCCGCCGCAGTAGCGCACGACGCGATGAACAAATTTTTTCGTTTTAACGTACCGGTGATCTATTCCGACGATATTGTACTGCAACGCATGAGTTGCATGAATTGTAGCGACGACGACGTTATTGTGTTGATTTCGCATACCGGAAGAACCAAGAGTCTGGTTGAACTGGCGCAGTTGGCGAGGGAAAACGACGCGATGGTTATCGCCTTGACCTCTCCCGGTACGCCGCTGGCGCGTGAAGCAACGCTGGCCATTACCCTCGACGTACCGGAAGATACTGACATTTATATGCCCATGGTCTCTCGACTTGCTCAACTGACCGTGATAGATGTGCTGGCTACAGGGTTTACTTTGCGCCGCGGGGCAAAATTTAGAGATAACTTGAAGCGTGTCAAGGAAGCACTCAAGGAATCGCGTTTTGATAAAGAATTACTCATCAAGAGTGATGATCGCTAAAAGCAATAACAATGTTCTACCCTTTTATCATCCGGGTCGTTCATTTACCGTCAATGTTTGAGAACGGCCGGATTAATGTTCACGCAACACCTAGTTGTTTCAGTCAACGGAGTATTACATGTCCAGAAGGCTTCGCAGAACCAAAATCGTTACCACGTTAGGCCCGGCAACTGATCGCGATAACAACCTCGAAAAAATTATCGCTGCGGGTGCGAACGTCGTACGTATGAACTTTTCGCACGGCTCTCCAGAAGATCACAAAATGCGGGCGGATAAGGTCCGTGAAATTGCCGCAAAACTGGGACGTCATGTAGCTATTTTGGGTGACCTGCAGGGACCTAAAATCCGCGTATCAACCTTTAAAGAAGGTAAAGTTTTTCTTAATGTTGGCGACAAGTTCCTGTTAGACG
Organism: Citrobacter sp. EC_71; assembly: GCF_019584005.1. NCBI lineage: Bacteria > Pseudomonadati > Pseudomonadota > Gammaproteobacteria > Enterobacterales > Enterobacteriaceae > Citrobacter > Citrobacter sp. EC_71. The sequence continues at coordinate 82,729 of NZ_VDAY01000004.1, read as the reverse complement.
CCAACCTCGGCAAAGGCGAAGGCGACAAAGAAAAAGTCGGGATCGATTATAAAGGTCTGCCTGCTGACGTTGTGCCAGGCGATATCCTGCTACTTGACGACGGTCGCGTACAGCTTAAGGTGCTGGAAGTTCAGGGTATGAAAGTCTTCACCGAAGTCACCGTCGGTGGCCCGCTGTCCAACAATAAAGGCATCAACAAACTGGGCGGCGGTCTTTCTGCTGAAGCCCTGACCGAAAAAGATAAAGCTGACATCGTCACTGCAGCGCAAATCAGCGTTGACTACCTGGCAGTCTCCTTCCCTCGCTGCGGCGAAGATCTGAACTATGCCCGCCGTCTGGCGCGCGACGCTGGCTGCGACGCGAAAATCGTCGCCAAGGTAGAACGTGCGGAAGCTGTCTGCGACCAGAATGCGATGGATGACATCATCCTGGCCTCTGACGTGGTGATGGTGGCGCGTGGCGACCTGGGCGTTGAAATCGGCGATCCTGAGCTGGTAGGTATTCAAAAAGCGTTGATTCGTCGCGCGCGTCAGCTGAACCGTGCGGTCATTACCGCCACACAGATGATGGAGTCGATGATTACCAACCCAATGCCGACCCGTGCGGAAGTGATGGACGTGGCTAACGCCGTTCTGGACGGTACCGATGCCGTTATGCTCTCTGCAGAAACGGCAGCAGGCCAGTACCCGGCAGAAACCGTCGCGGCAATGGCTCGCGTATGCCTGGGTGCCGAGAAGATCCCGAGCATCAATGTCTCCAAACACCGTCTTGACGTGCAGTTTGACAACGTCGAAGAAGCAATTGCTATGTCAGCGATGTATGCCGCTAACCACCTGAAAGGGGTAACCGCTATCATCGCGATGACTGAGTCTGGTCGTACCGCGCTGATGACCTCTCGTATCAGTTCTGGTCTGCCGATTTTCGCGATGTCTCGTCATGAGCGTACGCTGAATCTGACCTCTCTGTATCGCGGTGTCACCCCGGTTCACTTTGACAGCGAAACTGATGGCGTGGTTGCCGCCAATCAAGCGGTGAACCTGCTGCGCGATAAAGGTTATCTGGTCTCCGGTGATCTGGTGATTGTGACCCAGGGCGATGTCATGAGCACCATTGGCTCCACCAACACTACGCGTATTCTGACTGTCGAATAATGCCAGCGTTTGATGTAAAAAAGCCTCTCGTTTGAGAGGCTTTTTTTTATTTCTTCGGATAGAGATCTTTGCGTTTATATGGCTCAATTTCACCGGGTTTACGCGTCTTAAGCAGCTTTAAAATCCAGGTGTATTGCTCAAGGTGTGGCGCAACAAAAATTTCCACCTCTTCGTTCATTCGTCTGGCAATGGTGTGATCATCCGCAGTCAGAATGTCATCCATCGGAGGACGTACCTGGATCGTCAGGCGGTGCGTTTTACCATCATATACCGGGAACAGAGGCACCACGCGCGCATGGCACACCTTCATCAGACGGCCAATCGCCGGTAACGTTGCTTTATAGGTAGCAAAAAAGTCCACAAACTCGCTGTGTTCAGGACCATGGTCCTGATCCGGCAGATAGTATCCCCAATATCCCTGACGTACAGACTGAATAAATGGTTTGATACCGTCGTTACGCGCATGCAGGCGACCACCGAAACGACGGCGCACTGTGTTCCATACGTAATCGAATACCGGGTTTCCCTGGTTGTGGAACATCGCCGCCATTTTCTGCCCCTTGGAGGCCATCAACATCGCCGGGATGTCCACCCCCCAGCCATGAGGAACGAGAAAAATCACCTTTTCATCGTTGCGACGCATCTCTTCGATGATATCCAGTCCTTGCCAGTCGACCCGACTCTGAATTTTCTCCGGGCCGCGTATCGCCAGTTCCGCCATCATGACCATCGCCTGAGGCGCGGTCGCGAACATTTCATCGACAATAGCATCGCGCTCGGCTTCACTACGCTCAGGAAAGCAGAGAGACAAATTGATTAATGCTCTGCGACGTGAGCTTTTTCCCAGTCTTCCGGCGAGCCGTCCGAGCTTCGCCAGAACAGGATCGCGGAATGATGCTGGCGTTAACGCAATCCCGGCTATCGCCGCCACGCCAAGCCAGGCGCCCCAGTAGCGCGGATGGCGAAATGATTTGTGAAACTCAGGGATATACTCAATATTCTTTTTTTTCGTTTCCATGCTCTTCCAGTGTCTGGTATCGCGAAAAGTAAATCTGCTGATAGTGTAGCGGCGCACCGTGCGCCGTACAAAATAAAAAAGCCGGCACGCATCGCGTACCGGCTCTGTCAGTGTGCTAATTAATCGAAACGCAGCTGAGGAACAACTTCTTTCACCTGTGCCAGGTAATCAGTGCGATCTGAGCCGGTCAACCCTTCTGTACGCGGCAGTTTCGCCGTCAGTGGGTTAACAGCCTGCTGGTTGATCCACACTTCGTAATGCAGGTGCGGACCCGTTGAGCGTCCGGTATTGCCTGACAGCGCGATACGGTCGCCACGTTTCACTTTTTGTCCTGGCTTAACCAACAGCTTACGCAAGTGCATATAACGTGTGGTGTAGGTGCGACCATGACGTACCGCAACATAATAGCCAGCGGCGCCGCTGCGCTTCGCGACAACAACTTCACCATCACCTACCGACAGCACTGGCGTGCCCTGCGGCATCGCAAAGTCGACACCTTTATGCGGTGCCACGCGTCCCGTTACCGGGTTCAGGCGACGCGGGTTAAAGTTCGAGGAGATGCGGAACTGTTTCGCCGTTGGGAAACGCATAAAGCCTTTCGCCAGTCCGGTACCATTACGGTCATAGAACTTACCGTCTTCAGCACGGATGGCGTAATAATCTTTGCCTTCAGAACGCAAACGCACACCCAACAGCTGGCTTTGCTCACGTTTGCCGTCGAGCATTTCGCGAGACATCAGCACCGAGAACTCATCGCCTTTTTTCAGTTTGCGGAAATCCATCTGCCACTGCATGGCCTTGATCACCGCACTGATTTCCGAGCTGGTCAGCCCGGCATCTTTAGCACTGGCGACGAAGCTCCCACCGACTGTGCCTTTGATACGGCTGTTAACCCAGTCGCCCTGCTGCATTTCGCTACTCATTTTGAAACCCGTCGCGGTGCGATCGTAAGTACGGGTTTCGCGACGAGAGACTTCCCAGGTCAGGCGTTGCAGGTCACCTTCCGCACTTAGCGTCCAGGAAAGTTGCTGACCAATTTTCAGGTTACGCAACTCTTTATCGGAAGCAGCAAGCTGGCTGATGTCACCCATATCGATGCCGTACTGATTCAGAATACTGCTCAGCGTATCGCCCGTAGAGACGACATACTCATGCACACCGGCCTCACCAGACGTTTTGTCATCCAGTTCATCCTGGGGGATAGCTTCATCTTCCTGAGCGGCCTGATCGATAGGTTCGCTGGCCTCAGGCAACAGTGAACGAATCTCGCTTTTTTCCAGCTCGATAGTTTTGACGATGGGTGCAGAATCGGGGTGGTAAACATAGGGCCGCCACACAGCGACGGCCAATGTCAGTACAGTAAGCGACCCCAGCATAACGCGATGGGGTCGAGGCAGATTATTAAATGCCAGAGCGACAGAGCGGGCTATCTGTTGCACGTATTCACTTCCTCATTAATCTCCTTTCAGGCAGCTCGCATACTGGTTGGCTAATTGGTTCAAAAACGCTGAATAGCTTGTTTTACCCAGTTTGATATTCGTTCCGAGCGGATCCAACGTTCCCATTCGAACGGTTGTCCCTCTCGCGACGGCTTCAACGACCGCTGGCCTGAACTGTGGCTCAGCAAAAACGCAGGTTGCTTTTTGCTCAACCAACTGTGTTCTTATTTCATGTAAACGCTGCGCACCAGGTTGAATCTCAGGGTTCACGGTAAAGTGACCAAGCGGCGTTAGTCCGTAGTGTTTCTCGTAGTAGCCATAGGCGTCATGAAAAACGAAATAACCTTTACCCTTGAGCGGCGCGAGCTCGTTACCTACCTGCTTATCGGTTGCGGCTAATTGTGCCTCAAAATCCTTCAGGTTGGCGTCAAGTTTGGCTCGACTTTGCGGCATAAGTTCCACTAATTTTTCATGGATTGCAACCGCTGAGGCCCGCGCTATCTCTGGGGAGAGCCAAAGATGCATGTTGTAATCGCCATGATGGTGATGCTCGTCACTTTTTTCACCACCAGCATCATTGTGTCCATGATCGTCATCGTCGTCGTCAGCACCTTTCATGAGTAACGGTTTCACGTCATTAAGCTGCGCAATCGTTACCTGTTTCGCGTTAGGAATATTCTTGACTGACTTTTCCATAAACGCTTCCATCTCAGGTCCAATCCACACGACTAAGTCCGCGCCCTGTAAGCGTTTTACGTCTGAAGGACGGAGTGAGTAATCGTGTTCGGAAGCCCCGTCAGGCAGCAGAACCTGGGTATCAGTTACCCCATCAGCAATGGCTGAAGCAATAAATCCCAGCGGCTTAAGAGACGCCACGACAGCGGCATTTGCCACCTGTGTTGCACTACCCCAAAGAGCAGCGGATAATGCTGCGAAAAGAAGCGTATTTTTATGTAACATAATGCGACCAATCATCGTAATGAATGTAAGAAATGTGATATTATAACATTCTATAACTTCTGCAAGACTAAAATTGATATGACGACTTTGGTTTCACTGGAAAATGTCTCGGTCTCTTATGGTCAACGCCGCGTCCTTTCTGACGTATCGCTTGAACTTCGACCCGGTAAAATTTTGACGCTTCTCGGCCCGAATGGCGCCGGCAAGTCTACGCTGGTGCGCGTTGTTTTAGGGCTGGTAGCGGCTGATGAGGGAGTTATCAAGCGTAATGGTCAATTGCGGATTGGCTATGTGCCGCAAAAGCTATACCTCGATACCACGCTTCCGCTGACGGTAAGTCGTTTTCTGCGCTTACGTCCAGGCACCAAAAAAGAGGATATCCTTCCGGCGCTGAAGCGCGTTCAGGCCGGGCATCTGATGAATGCACCAATGCAAAAACTCTCTGGCGGGGAAACGCAACGCGTCCTGTTGGCCCGTGCTTTATTGAATAAGCCTCAACTACTGGTCCTTGATGAGCCAACTCAGGGTGTGGATGTCAATGGTCAGGTCGCACTGTACGATCTTATCGACCAGTTACGACGCGAACTGGATTGCGCTGTACTGATGGTTTCCCATGACCTGCATCTGGTGATGGCTAAAACCGATGAAGTGCTGTGCCTCAACCATCATATTTGCTGTTCCGGCGCGCCGGAAGTGGTTTCCATGCACCCGGAATTCATCTCAATGTTCGGGCAACGCGGCGCCGAACAACTCGGAATTTACCGTCATAATCATAATCATCGCCACGATTTACAGGGTCGTATCGTCTTACGCCGGGGAAATGGTCACTCATGATTGAATTGTTATTACCCGGTTGGTTAGCTGGGATCATGCTGGCCTGTGCCGCTGGCCCACTCGGCTCGTTCGTCGTCTGGCGTCGCATGTCTTATTTTGGTGATACGCTGGCCCACGCCTCACTGCTGGGTGTCGCTTTTGGTCTGCTGTTGAATGTAAATCCTTTCTATGCCGTCATTGCCGTGACCCTGCTGCTGGCGGCCGGTCTGGTATGGCTGGAGAAGCGCCCTCACCTCGCGATCGATACCTTGCTCGGTATTATGGCGCACAGCGCGTTGTCATTGGGGCTGGTTGTCGTCAGCTTGATGTCAAACATCCGCGTGGATCTGATGGCCTACCTGTTTGGTGATTTACTCGCCGTGACGCCAGAAGATCTCATCTCCATCGCTATTGGCGTGGTTATGGTTCTGGCGATTCTGTTCTGGCAGTGGCGCAACCTGCTGTCAATGACCATCAGTCCGGACCTGGCCTTTGTTGATGGCGTGAAGCTGCAACGCGTTAAGCTGCTGCTGATGCTGGTTACAGCTTTAACTATCGGTGTGGCGATGAAGTTTGTCGGGGCGCTGATTATCACCTCGCTGCTGATCATCCCTGCGGCAACCGCCCGTCGTTTCGCCCGTACGCCGGAACAGATGGCCGGCGTCGCCGTTGGTGTGGGTATGATAGCGGTTACAGGGGGACTGACCTTTTCAGCCTTTTATGATACCCCAGCAGGGCCATCCGTTGTGCTGTGCGCCGCGCTGCTGTTTATCTTCAGTATGATGAAAAAGCAGGCAAGCTAAACGTGTGTTGCCCGGTGGCATTGCGCTTACCGGGCCTACAAAATCGCCCAGGCCTGATGAATGTAGCGACTTCAGGCGTTAAGGCATCTCTGGCGGCGTGATCCCGAAATGGTTCCAGGCGCGCACCGTTGCCATTCTTCCGCGCGGCGTACGCTGCAGAAAACCTTGCTGAATCAGATACGGCTCCAGCACATCCTCAATGGTTTCACGTTCTTCCCCGATTGCCGCTGCCAGGTTATCCAGGCCGACCGGTCCACCGAAGAATTTATCGATCACCGCCAGCAGCAGCTTGCGGTCCATATAATCGAAGCCTTCCGCGTCGACGTTGAGCATATCCAGCGCCTGAGCGGCGATATCCGCCGAAATGGTGCCGTCATGCTTCACCTCGGCAAAATCACGTACCCGGCGTAATAAACGGTTGGCGATACGCGGCGTACCGCGGGCGCGACGCGCCACTTCCAACGCCCCTTCATCGCTCATTTCAAGTCCCATGAAGCGGGCGCTACGTCCGACAATGTGCTGCAGATCGGCAACCTGATAGAACTCCAGTCGCTGCACAATACCAAAGCGATCACGCAGCGGGGACGTTAACGACCCGGCGCGCGTCGTCGCTCCAATCAGGGTAAACGGTGGCAGATCGATCTTAATTGAACGTGCAGCAGGCCCTTCGCCAATCATGATATCCAGCTGATAATCTTCCATCGCCGGATACAGCACCTCTTCCACCACCGGTGACAGGCGATGGATCTCATCGATAAACAGCACATCGTGGGGTTCAAGGTTAGTGAGCATAGCCGCCAGATCGCCCGCTTTCTCCAGTACCGGTCCGGATGTGGTACGCAGGTTGACGCCCATTTCATTGGCAACAATATTGGCAAGCGTGGTTTTACCGAGGCCAGGAGGGCCGAAAATCAGCAGGTGATCGAGGGCATCACCACGCAGCTTAGCCGCCTGGATAAAAATCTCCATTTGCGAGCGTACCTGAGGCTGGCCAATATACTCTTCCAGCAATTTAGGGCGGATCGCACGATCCACCAGGTCTTCAGGTGTCGTGCTGACAGCCGAAATCAGGCGATCTGCTTCAATCATCCTTTACCTCACAATGCCGCGCGAAGCGCTTCACGAATCAGGGTTTCACTGCTGGCATCAGGGCGGGCAATTTTGCTCACCATGCGGCTGGCTTCCTGTGGTTTATAGCCTAACGCCACCAACGCAGCAACCGCTTCCTGCTCGGCGTCCTCCGTTGCCGGACTTGCCGGAGAGGCCAGGACCAGATCTGCCGCCGGGGTGAAGAGATCGCCATGCAGACCTTTAAAGCGGTCCTTCATTTCAACAATCAAACGTTCGGCAGTTTTCTTTCCAATACCAGGTAGCTTCACCAGCGCGCCAAGCTCTTCACGTTCAACGGCATTCACGAACTGCTGGGCAGACATACCGGAAAGGATCGCCAGTGCCAGCTTCGGGCCTACGCCGTTGGTTTTAATTAACTCTTTAAATAGCGTGCGTTCTTGCTTGTTGTTGAAGCCATACAGCAACTGCGCGTCTTCACGAACTACAAAATGGGTGAAGATAATCGCTTCCTGTCCGGCTTCCGGCAGCTCGTAAAAACAGGTCATGGGCATATGCACTTCATAGCCGACGCCGCCGGTTTCCAGAAGGACCAGCGGGGGTTGTTTTTCAAGAATGATGCCTCTGAGTCTGCCTATCACGTGACGCTCCTGCGTTAAGGGCTAAAAGGTAATGCGCTATCATAAAAAAAGGCTGGATAGATATCCAGCCTCATTTGTCACTAACGTAACCGACCTCGCGCCAGATTCAGCCTCGACTCGCTCATTTGCATGGCATTCTGACTGACATGGCAGTGGGTAATGGCAATCGCCAACGCATCCGCGGCGTCCGCCTGCGGGTTGGCGGGCAGCTTCAGCAGCGTACGCACCATGTGCTGTACCTGGCTTTTTTCCGCACTACCGATACCAACCACGGTCTGTTTTACCTGGCGGGCTGCGTATTCAAAGACCGGAAGATCCTGATTGGTCGCCGCAACGATTGCCACGCCGCGCGCCTGCCCCAGCTTTAGCGCCGAGTCGGCGTTCTTCGCCATAAAGACCTGCTCAATGGCAAAATAGTCCGGCTGGAACTGGGTGATGATCTCCGTCACGCCCGCATAAATTAGCTTCAAACGTGACGGAAGATCGTCGACTTTGGTGCGAATACAACCGCTGCCGAGGTAGGTCAGTTGCCTGCCGACCTGACGGATTACGCCATAACCGGTAATGCGTGACCCCGGGTCAATGCCGAGAATAATAGACATCACGCATCTCCTGTTACTTTATGGCTTAACCACATCATTCTAAGGTCGCAGCAACCTCATCGGAGATTTCACCGTTGTGGTAAACTTCCTGTACGTCGTCGCAGTCTTCCAGCATATCGATCAGACGCATCAGTTTCGGTGCCGTTTCAGCATCCATGTCCGCTTTAGTGGATGGGATCATCGTCACTTCAGCGCTGTCTGCTTTCAGGCCAGCCGCTTCCAGCGCGTCACGCACTTTGCCCATCTCTTCCCACGCGGTGTAAACATCAATCGCGCCGTCGTCGTAGGTCACTACATCTTCAGCACCGGCTTCCAGCGCCGCTTCCATGATGGTGTCTTCGTCGCCTTTCTCAAAAGAGATCACGCCTTTTTTGCTGAACAGGTAAGCCACGGAGCCGTCGGTGCCCAGATTACCGCCGGTTTTGCTGAACGCATGACGCACTTCAGCCACGGTACGGTTACGGTTGTCAGACAGGCATTCAATCATCACGGCGGTGCCGCCAGGACCGTAACCTTCATAGATGATGGTTTCCATGTTCGAGTCTTCATCACCGCCCACGCCACGCGCGATGGCACGGTTCAGGGTGTCACGGGTCATGTTGTTGGACAGCGCTTTATCCACCGCCGCGCGCAGACGCGGGTTAGCATCCGGATCGCCACCGCCCAGTTTAGCCGCCGTTACCAGCTCGCGAATGATTTTGGTAAAAATTTTACCGCGTTTAGCATCCTGAGCGGCTTTACGATGTCTGGTGTTGGCCCATTTACTATGACCTGCCATAAATAATATCTCCAAAAAGCGCGCCTTCTCAGGCGACGTTAATCACAAATTCTTCAATCGCCTGCCGATTACTCCACGACTTGGTTAACTGGGCGGCTTCAACCGCATTAACCCAACGATAGGTCAGATGTTCGGTGAACACGATCTCTCGTTCTGAGGGAAGAGCCAGGCAAAACCAGGATTCAGTATTACGCTCAATTCCCGGCGCATAGCGATGACGTAAATGGCGAAAAATCTCAAACTCCACCGTGCGCTGACAGTCAATTAAGGTCAGTTGCTCAGTCGCAACATCAATGGCGACCTCTTCCTTTACTTCGCGCATGGCGGCCTGCGACGCGGTTTCACCCTCTTCCAGGCTACCGGTGACCGACTGCCAGAAGTCAGGATCGTCGCGTCGCTGTAACATCAGCACTCTCCCGGTGTCCTTTGCATAAATCACGACCAACACCGAGACAGGCTGTTTGTACTTCATATCAGTTATTCTCGGCCTTCTTCACAACCTGAATGCTCAGTTCCGCCAGCGCAGCTTCATTGGCGAAGCTTGGCGCTTCAGTCATCAGACACGCGGCTGCCGTCGTTTTCGGGAAGGCAATAACGTCGCGAATGTTATCCGTACCCGTCAGCAACATGGTCAGACGATCCAGACCAAACGCCAGGCCCGCATGCGGCGGTGTACCATATTTTAGCGCATCCAGCAGGAAGCCGAATTTCTCGCGCTGCTCTTGCTCGTTAATGCCCAGAATACCGAATACGGTCTGCTGCATATCACCGTTGTGAATACGGACGGAACCACCACCTACTTCATAGCCGTTGATAACCATATCGTAGGCGTTGGCAACCGCATCTTCCGGCGCAGCTTTCAGCTCAGCAGCGGTCATGTCTTTCGGCGAGGTGAACGGGTGGTGCATCGCGGTCAGACCGCCTTCACCATCATCTTCAAACATCGGGAAGTCGATGACCCACAGCGGCGCCCATTTCGACTCGTCGGTAATGTTCAAATCTTTGCCCAGTTTCAGACGCAGCGCGCCCATCGCGTCGGCAACCACTTTCTTGTTGTCGGCACCGAAGAAAATCATGTCGCCGTCTTGCGCACCGGTACGCGCCAGAATCGCTTCCACGATTTCTGCGTTCAGGAACTTAGCCACCGGGCTGGTGATACCTTCCAGACCTTTCGCGCGCTCGGTGACTTTGATGTAAGCCAGGCCTTTCGCGCCGTAGATCTTAATAAAGTTACCGTAATCATCGATCTGCTTACGGCTTAAGCTCGCACCGCCCGGTACGCGCAGGGCTGCAACACGGCCTTTTGGATCGTTCGCCGGACCAGAGAACACCGCGAACTCAACGTCTTTTACCAGATCGGCGACGTCAACCAGCTCCATTGGGTTACGCAGGTCTGGTTTATCGGAGCCGTAACGGCGCTCAGCCTCGGCAAAGGTCATGATCGGGAAATCACCGAGATCCACACCTTTCACTTCCAGCCACAGATTACGCACTAACGCTTCCATCACTTCACGCACCTGCGGCGCAGTCATGAAGGATGTCTCCACATCGATCTGGGTAAATTCAGGCTGACGGTCAGCACGTAAGTCTTCATCGCGGAAGCATTTTACGATCTGATAGTAGCGGTCAAAGCCAGACATCATCAGCAGCTGTTTGAACAGCTGAGGAGACTGCGGCAGCGCGTAAAACTTGCCTTTATGAACGCGGGAAGGCACCAGATAGTCGCGCGCACCTTCCGGCGTCGCTTTGGTCAACATCGGGGTTTCGATGTCGAGGAAGCCGTGATCGTCCATAAAACGACGAACCAGGCTGGTAATTTTGGCGCGTGTTTTCAGGCGCTGCGCCATTTCAGGACGACGCAGATCCAGATAACGATACTTCAGACGCGCTTCTTCGGTATTGACGTGGTTAGAGTCCAGCGGCAGTGAGTCTGAGCGGTTGATGATGGTCAGATCGGATGCCAGTACTTCAATTTCGCCAGTCGCCATATCGGCATTGACGTTTTTCGCATCACGCGCACGCACGGTGCCCGTAACCTGGATGCAGAACTCATTACGCAGTTCGGAGGCCAGCTTTAACGCGTCCGCACGGTCCGGATCGAAAAATACCTGCACGATACCTTCGCGGTCGCGCATATCGATAAAGATCAGGCTACCAAGATCACGACGACGGTTGACCCAACCACACAGAGTCACCTGCTGCCCCTCGTGGGACAGACGTAGCTGCCCGCAATATTCTGTACGCATGAGATATCCCTTAACTTTGCCGCAGGCGGATTGTCACCTGTCTCGCAGATGACGAAGTCGCAGCTTTAGCTGAATGTCACAACTGAATGAAAAAAGGCGGCTATTATACTGGAAATTCTGCCGCACGATAAGTCCGGTACTGACTGTACGCCTGTTTCCTCGACGGGCATTGCGTAATCTCACAAAAAATAACAAAAATTGTCGCCCCTTTCACACTGATTCGCGATTAAGGTGTAACGGAATTCTTATTTTTTACTGGAGTGACCATGCTGGAACTGAACGCAACAACAACCGCCCTTGTCGTTATTGACTTACAGGAAGGGATCCTGCCTTTCGCTGGCGGACCACATACGGCACACGATGTGGTTACCCGCGCCGCACGGTTGGCGGAAAAATTTCGTGCTAAGGGTTCTCCAGTAGTAATGGTACGCGTTGGCTGGTCTGACGATTACGCCGAAGCGCTGAAACAACCGGTTGATGCCCAGGCTCCGGCCAAAGCGTTACCCGACAACTGGTGGGATTACCCGCAAGCTCTGGGCAAATGCGCCAGCGATGTGGAAGTCACCAAACGTCAGTGGGGAGCGTTCTACGGTACCGATCTCGAGCTACAGTTGCGCCGTCGGGGTATCAATACCATCGTTCTGTGTGGCATCTCCACGAATATTGGCGTGGAATCCACCGCACGAAACGCATGGGAGCTAGGTTTTAATCTGATCGTTGCGGAAGATGCCTGTAGCGCCGCCAGTGCTGATCAGCATCAGGGCAGCATGACACACATTTTCCCACGTATTGCGCGCGTTCGCAGCGTGGACGAGATCCTGCAAGCGTTATGATCTATATCGGCTTACCCCAGTGGTCGCACCCGAAATGGGTGCGACTTGGGATCACCAGCCTGGAAGAGTATGCCCGCCACTTTAACTGTGTGGAGGGCAATACCACGCTGTATGCGCTGCCAAAAGCCGAGATTGTCACCCGCTGGCATGCACAAACCACCGATGCGTTTCGATTTTGTTTTAAGTTTCCGGCCACCATTTCACATCAGGCCGCGTTGCGTAACTGTGATGATTTGGTACAGGAATTTTTAACGCGCATGTCGCCGCTGGAAGCGCGCATCGGGCAATACTGGTTGCAATTACCCGCCACCTTTGGCCCACGCGACCTGTCCGCTCTGTGGCCGTTTCTCGATGCGCTCCCCAAATCCTTTACCTACGGTGTCGAAGTTCGCCATCCGGACTTCTTTGCCAAAGGCGAAGAAGAGCAGCAACTGAATCGCGGCCTGCATGAGCGATGTGTAAACCGGGTAATCTTAGACAGTCGCCCGGTGCATGCCGCCATCCCACATACTGAAGCAATACGCGAGGCCCAGCGTAAGAAACCGAAGGTTCCGGTTCATGCAGTGGTAACGGCCAATCATCCGATGGTGCGTTTTATCGGTAGCGATGATATGGCACAAAACCGGCAGTTATTTGCCGTTTGGTTAAATAAACTGTCGCTGTGGCATCAATCTACGACGCCATATTTATTTTTGCATACGCCGGATATCGCGCAGGCCCCGGAGCTGGTAGACACGCTATGGGCAGATTTACGTAGCGCCCTGCCAGAGATCGGATCAGCACCGTCTATTCCACAGCAATCTTCTCTTTTCTGAAATTGCCACCTATCATAGACAGTGCCATCTGCCATTTTAAAGGGAGTTTGTATGGTAAGCGCGCTTTATGCCGTATTGGGTGCGTTATTGTTAATAAAGTTCTCATTTGACGTCGTTCGCCTGCGTATGCAGTACCGCGTTGCTTATGGTGACGGTGGTTTTAGCGAACTGCAAAGCGCTATCCGTATTCATGGTAATGCGGTGGAGTATATTCCTGTCGCGTTAGTGCTGTTGTTATTTATGGAAATGAACGGCGCAGAAACGTGGATGGTGCATATTTGCGGACTGATGTTGATTGCCGGACGACTGATGCATTATTACGGATTCCACCACCGGCTTTTCCGCTGGCGGCGTTCAGGCATGAGCGCGACCTGGTGTTCGCTGTTGCTAATGGTGCTGGCGAATCTTTGGTATATGCCCTGGGAGTTGGTTTTCTCCCTGCATTAGCGCACAATACGCCACTTTATTTTTCCCGGATTTTTACGTTATGTCTCACCGCGACACGCTTTTTTCTGCGCCTATCGCCAGTCTGGGTGACTGGACCTTTGATGAACGGGTAGCTGAAGTCTTCCCGGATATGATCCAGCGTTCCGTTCCCGGCTACTCCAATATCATTTCGATGATTGGCATGCTGGCCGAACGTTTCGTCCAACCCAACACGCAGGTCTACGATCTCGGCTGCTCTCTGGGCGCGGCGACGCTCTCAGTGCGTCGCAATATTCATCACGAGAATTGCAAAATTATTGCCATTGATAATTCCCCGGCGATGGTGGAGCGCTGCCGTCGCCATATTGACGCTTATAAGGCCCCTACTCCGGTTGAAGTCATCGAAGGCGATATTCGCGACATTACTCTCGAAAACGCCTCGATGGTGGTGCTGAATTTTACCCTGCAGTTCCTTGAGCCAGCAGAGCGCCAGGCATTGTTGGATAAGATTTATCAGGGACTGAATCCCGGTGGCGCGCTGGTGCTGTCGGAAAAATTCAGTTTCGAAGACGCTCAAGTTGGCGAGCTGCTGTTCAACATGCACCACGACTTCAAACGCGCAAATGGTTATAGCGAACTGGAAATCAGCCAGAAGCGCAGCATGCTGGAGAACGTGATGTTGACCGACTCCGTAGAAACACACAAAGCGCGACTGCATCAGGCTGGTTTTGAGCACAGCGAATTGTGGTTCCAGTGCTTCAACTTTGGTTCCCTGGTGGCGCTGAAAGCTGAGGTCAGCGCATGATCGACTTTGGTAACTTTTATCAACTGATTGCCAAAAATCACCTTTCCCATTGGCTGGAAACGCTTCCGGCGCAAATCGCCGCCTGGCAGCGCGATCAGCATGGCTTATTTAAGCAGTGGTCGAATGCGGTGGAGTTTTTGCCAGAGTTAACGCCGTATCGTCTGGACTTACTGCATAGCGTCACCGCAGAAAGCGAGCAACCGCTCAGCGACGGTCAACTCAAACGCATCGACACTCTGATGCGGAACCTGATGCCATGGCGGAAAGGGCCATACTCGCTGTACGGCGTCAATATCGATACCGAATGGCGCTCAGACTGGAAATGGGATCGCGTCCTGCCGCATTTATCGGATCTTACCGGGCGTACCATTCTCGATGTCGGCTGCGGCAGCGGATATCACATGTGGCGTATGATTGGCGCGGGCGCGCACCTGGCGGTTGGCATCGATCCTACGCAATTGTTCCTGTGCCAGTTTGAAGCGGTGCGTAAACTGCTGGGCAACGATCAGCGTGCGCATCTGCTGCCGCTGGGTATTGAACAGCTTCCGGCGCTCAACGCCTTTGATACCGTGTTTTCCATGGGCGTGCTGTATCATCGACGTTCCCCGCTGGAACACCTGTGGCAGTTGAAAGATCAGTTGGTTAAAGAGGGTGAACTGGTACTGGAAACGCTGGTAGTCGAGGGTGATGAAAATACCGTACTGGTGCCGGGTGACCGCTACGCGCAGATGCGTAACGTCTATTTTATCCCGTCTGCGTTGGCGCTAAAAAACTGGCTGGAAAAATGCGGATTTGTTGATGTACGCATCGCCGATGTCTGCGTCACCACTACCGAAGAGCAGCGTCGCACCGAGTGGATGATAACCGAATCGCTGGCCGATTTCCTCGACCCGAACGACCACAATAAAACGGTAGAAGGCTACCCCGCCCCATTACGTGCGGTATTGATTGCGCGTAAACCGTAATGGATTGCCGAATGACCGTTACGTATAGCACCGTTTCTCCAAAATAGTTCAAGTTGCAGCATGGCGGCAACGCAGCAAATCCCCGGGAGTGTAGATAACTACGTGACCGGGGTGCGCGAGGCGGCCAACGCTGCTGCGGCCTGAAATATGAAGGAGAAAAAAAGGCCCCTGTTGAAATTGCAGGGGCCTGGTACGAGCAAGCATCATATTGGGCGACATGATGCAACGGTAAAAATCAGCTGGCCTGATGGCGTGCCATGATTGCTTTCATTTCAGCAACCGCCGCTCCGTCTACCGCATAGCGAGAATACTCATCCGCCTGCGTATCCGAAGACATCGACAACCCCGAATTGCGATAACGCATTGGGGAAGCCAGCCATACTCCGGCAGAACTATGGACTTCCTGCACTCCAGCATCCAGGAACAGGGACAAATTCGAGGCGCGAACCCCCGCTCCGGCCATAATGATTGGAGCACCCGCCAGCGCAATAAGTTCCATTATTTTTGTTAAACCTTGCACTGCATCTGATTTTTGCCCGGAAGTCAGTACCCTGGCGATGCCCAATTCAGATAATTTTTGTAACGCATTGAGTGGGTTAGCGCACATATCAAACGCCCGATGAAAAGTAACATTCAGCGGACCGGCAGCAGCCATTATTTTTTCCATGCGCGGCATATCGACATTGCCATCCACATCTAAAATACCGGTCACCAGCCCTGGAAATCCCAGTTCTTTGACCATCGCAATATCATCCAACATTGCCGCGAATTCACCGTCGGTATAACAAAAATCCCCTCCACGTGGGCGGATAATCGGGTTGACGGGAATAGCCACATGCTGGCGAACCGAACGCAATACGCCCAGTGACGGCGTTAAGCCCCCTTCTTTGGGCGCTGCGCAAAGCTCAATGCGATCCGCGCCGTTTTGCTGCGCCGTAAGCGCGCATTCCATGCTGTAACAGCAAACTTCCAGTAAGGCCATGTTCACTCCTGTCGCTCACTTGCCACAATGGTTTCAATCGACCACGGATGAAACTTTATCGTCACACTGCCATCGCTGACCGCCAGCGTAGGATTCGGTAAACGCTCCCGCTCTCCTTTCGGTGAGCTGGTTTTCACAAAGATGCCCGGCTGACTCAGGCCTTGATCGGAAAGCAGCGCCAACGCTCGCGCATTCAGCGTCTCCGCATCTCCCGGCAGGACAATCTCAATATGTTCCCAACCTTCATGTGGATAACGCTTTTCTCCCGGCCACGGCAGCTCTACGATAGAAAATGTCCAGTGCAGGACGCAAACCGGCTCATGGAGTTTGAACAGGCAAATGGGTCTGCCATTGATGATGTTCTCTGACAATAATTCACCGCACTGCTCAAATCCACGACGCCAGCGCTCTGCGGTAGTATTTTGATGACAACGCAAAGAAATGTGATCGGCTTCAAGCGGTGTGACATCCAGACCAAGACGGGTGGAAAGTTCCGTTAACGCCTGCGCGAAATGCGGTAAATCTGCGGAAATATCATGCAGTTCTGCAACTGTTTGCCAGTTCGCCATAATAAAAGCTCATATCCATGTTCAAAGCCGCTAATTTACTCTGTTGCGCTGCGCCATCCAACCGCTGTTTTTTTCGAACGCAATATGCATAATTATACGTAATTGCGTTGCTTTCATTTCCGACAGCGCACAGTACTCGCGATGCTGACGACAACGGGCATTTGCAGTATACTCCCGCCCTAAATTCTTAAACTGGCGCGGTGAATTTTATCCCGCTTCATAAATGTAAGGTATTCCAGTGAATATTCAGGCTCTTCTCTCAGAAAAAGTCAGTCAGGCCATGATTGCTGCAGGCGCGCCTGCAGATTGCGAACCGCAGGTTCGTCAGTCAGCAAAAATACAGTTCGGTGACTATCAGGCCAACGGCATGATGGCTGTCGCTAAAAAACTGGGTATGGCGCCGCGACAACTGGCTGAGCAGGTGCTGACTCATCTGGATCTCAACGGGATTGCCAGCAAGGTTGAAATTGCTGGCCCGGGCTTTATCAATATTTTTCTCGATCCGGCATTTCTGGCGCAGCATGTTCAGCAGGCGCTGGCCTCCGATCGTCTGGGCGTAACTCAACCGGCTAAACAAACCGTTGTTGTTGACTACTCCGCGCCTAACGTAGCGAAAGAGATGCACGTGGGTCACCTGCGTTCCACCATCATCGGTGACGCAGCGGTGCGTACGCTGGAGTTCCTCGGCCACAATGTTATTCGTGCTAACCACGTTGGCGACTGGGGTACTCAGTTCGGTATGCTGATCGCATGGCTGGAAAAACAGCAGCAAGAAAACGCCGGAGAGATGGCGCTGGCTGACCTTGAAGGTTTCTACCGTGACGCGAAAAAGCATTACGACGAAGATGAAGCCTTCGCAGAACGCGCCCGTAGCTATGTTGTTAAACTGCAAGGCGGCGACGAATATTTCCGTGAGATGTGGCGCAAACTGGTCGACATTACCATGTCGCAGAACCAGTTAACTTACGATCGCCTGAACGTCACGCTGACCCGTGACGACGTCATGGGTGAAAGCCTGTACAACCCGATGCTGCCAGGTATCGTGGCCGATCTGAAAGCTAAGGGCCTGGCTGTTGAGAGCGAAGGCGCTACCGTCGTATTCCTTGATGAGTATAAGAACAAGGAAGGCGAACCGATGGGCGTTATCATTCAGAAGAAAGATGGCGGCTATCTCTACACCACCACCGACATCGCCTGCGCCAAATATCGTTACGAAACGCTGCATGCTGACCGCGTTCTCTATTACATCGATTCCCGTCAGCATCAGCACTTGATGCAGGCCTGGACCATCGTCCGTAAAGCCGGCTATGTGCCGGATTCCGTACCGCTGGAACACCACATGTTCGGTATGATGCTGGGTAAAGACGGTAAGCCGTTCAAAACCCGCGCGGGCGGTACGGTTAAACTGGCCGATCTGCTGGATGAAGCGCTGGAACGCGCGCGTCGTCTGGTGGCTGAGAAGAACCCGGATATGCCTGCCGATGAGCTGGAAAAGCTGGCGAATGCAGTCGGTATCGGCGCGGTGAAATATGCGGACTTGTCCAAAAACCGTACCACTGACTACATCTTCGACTGGGACAATATGCTGGCGTTCGAAGGCAACACCGCGCCGTACATGCAGTATGCCTACACCCGCGTACTGTCCGTGTTCCGTAAAGCGGATATCGACGAGAACGCGCTGGCAAATGCGCAGGTCATTATCCGTGAAGATCGCGAGGCCCAACTGGCCGCTCGTCTTCTGCAGTTTGAAGAAACGCTCACCGTCGTTGCCCGTGAAGGTACGCCGCACGTGATGTGTGCCTACCTGTACGACGTAGCGGGTCTGTTCTCCGGCTTCTACGAGCATTGCCCTATCCTCAGCGCTGAGAACGAAGAGATTCGTAACAGCCGTCTGAAGCTGGCGCAGTTGACGGCGAAAACCCTGAAGCTGGGTCTGGATACGCTGGGTATCGAAACCGTAGAACGCATGTAAGTTCGCAAGGATTGAGGCCTGAGTCTGTAACGCGGACTCAGGCCTTTTTTATTTCCGTAACAGGCTATCTGTAACAACTCACAAGGAATGACACATTTCCGTAGAGATATGGAACATATTTGGCCTGTCATCCCATTTGAGCCTCCGTATCATTAGGCGGCGAATTAATCGGGTACGGGTCAATGACATTCAGAGATTTTGAGGCGGAAGAAAAACTCTTCCAGCGGCGTGTAATAGTGGCCTTTGGCGTGGTGGTCATCTGTTTTGGCATCCTGATTTACAATCTCTACAACCTACAAATCCGTCAGCACCAGTATTACACCACCCGGTCGGATGCAAACGACATCAAAATGCTGCCAGTCGCCCCAACGCGAGGCATGATTTACGATCGCAACGGCATCCCGCTGGTGCGCAACGTAACCTGGTACGACATTTCCGTTACGCCTTATAAAATCAGCGATATGGATGCCCTAATCAGGCAGTTAACGCCGATCGTTGACCTCACCCCGGATGACATTGACCAGTTCCGCCATGAGCTAAAATCCAGCAGCCGTTATCGCCCGGTAGTGCTAAAAAATGCGCTGACCGATGTAGAAATCGCCCGTTTCTCGGTTAATCAGTTTCATTTCAGTGGCGTCAATATCAATAGCTATGAAGACCGCCAGTATCCCTATGGCGCCGCACTGGCGCATGTCCTTGGCTATGTTTCAAAAATCAACGACAACGATCTGAAAGCACTGGATAAAAAAGGTCTGGCAGAAAACTACGCCGCCGATCACAACATCGGCAAGCAGGGTATTGAGCACTATTACGAAAACGAACTGCATGGAAAAACCGGCTATCAGGAGGTGGAAGTCGATAACCACGGACGCATCGTCCGCTTGATCAAGGATGTGCCGCCCGTTGCCGGAAAAGATATCCATCTGACGCTGGATTTACATTTACAGCAATACATTGAGAGTCTTCTGGCGGGCCAGCGTGCGGCAGTACTGGTGGAAGATCCGCACGACGGTTCCGTGCTGGCGATGGTCTCAAACCCCAGCTATGACCCCAATCCGTTTGTCAAAGGCATCAGCTATCAGGACTATAACAAGCTGCTGCAGGATAAAGACCTGCCTTTAATCAACCGCGTCACACAGGGGCTGTATCCTCCCGCCTCCACGGTCAAACCTTACATGGCGATGTCTGCTTTACTGGACGGAGTCATCACTCCGCAGACCAGTTTTTTCGGTGCCCCCACCTGGACGCTCCCCGGCACCGAGCGGCATTATCGTGACTGGAAAAAAACCGGTCACGGTATGCTGGACGTCACCAAAGCGATTGAAGAATCCGCCGATACCTTCTTCTATCAGGTGGCGTATATGATGGGGATCGACCGGATTAACCGCATGCTCAGCCAGTTTGGTTACGGTAAACCGACCGGTATCGATCTTGATGAGGAGTATAACGGCCTGCTCCCGAGCCGCGAATGGAAGCAGAAAGTACATAAAAAAGCATGGTATCAAGGGGATACCATTTCTGTTGGTATCGGCCAGGGCTACTGGATTGCCACGCCAATCCAGATGGTAAAGGCTATGGTAGCACTGATTAACAACGGCAAAGTCATCGTCCCTCACCTGCTACTTGATGAAGAAAGCGGCAAAACCCACACACCGTACCAGGCTACTGAAGCACCGTCGCAAATCGCCTCTGCATCGTCACCCTACTGGGGGCTGGTGCGTCAGGCGATGTTCGGCATGGCAAATGAACCAAACGGCACCGGGTATAAGTTCTTTCACACCGCACCTTACGGCATTGCGGCGAAAAGTGGCACATCACAGGTCTTCAGCCTGAAAGAAAATCAGACCTACAATGCGAAAATGATTCCGGTCCGTTTGCGCGACCATGTGTTTTATACCGCGTTTGCGCCCTATAAGAACCCGAAAGTCGCCGTGGCGTTAATCCTCGAAAATGGCGGCAGCGACGGCGTAACCGCCGCGCCGGTCATGCGGCAAATCATGGATCATCTGTTTGCGCCGCAGGATAATGCCGCGCAAACAGAGGTGCCCCAACAAGCAGGTCCGTTAGCGGCGGCACCATCTGCCAACGAATTCAAAAATACTTACGCAAGTATTCGGTAAGGCACAGTATCGCCATTGCCTGTCCATATGGCATGGAGGTCCGCGGGATATTGCGGTAAAAATCGAGATTGTGCCCCATTCCGGTACCAAACGAGGTGTGCAACAATTCTCCTTCTGGTGAGATATGTTGCACAATGCCTCTGATGGCTTTTTCGGCCACCACAGCATACTCGTGGCCGACATAGCGTTTACGTACCGCTTTGAGGATCCCATACGCAAATCCGGCTGTGGCTGACGCTTCCAGATATGACTGCGGATCGTCCAGCAGCGTGTGCCACAATCCACTTTCATCCTGGCACTTAGCCAGCGCCGCGATTTGCGCGTGCAGAACCTGCACCAGATAGCGGCGAACGGCACTGTTTTCTGGTAAATCGAGCAGTTCGAGGAAGTCCGGGATCACGATAGTTAACCAGCTGTTGCCACGCGCCCAGCGGGCGTTGGCAAAATTATGCTGCCCTTCATAGCTCCAGCCGTGGAACCACAGCCCCGTTTCTTTATCCATCAGGTTCTGCACATGCAGCAGGAACTGATAGGTTGCCTCTTCAATATATTCTGGACGGTTGAGCAACTTGCCGATTTTCGCCAGTGGCAAAACCGTCATCATCAGCGTGTCATCCCACATTTGCTGATGATTCTCTTCCGCCAGCGTAATGTGCTGCATACCGCCGAATTTGGTACGCGGCATATCATGCATTGCCCACTCAGCCCAGCTGTCGAGCCAGGGCAGATACGCGGGGTTACGCGTCTCTTCATAGCGATATGCCAGAGTTAAAAACGGCGCCATAGTGTTAACGTTTTTGGTGGTAGCGCCTTCAGCAAAGCGTTCGGCAAACCAGTTGTCGATGATATCGCGCATCGTCTCATCGCCAGTTTGCTGATAATACTGATACATCCCGTACAGGCCGACACCGTGCGTCCACTCCCATCCCGCCCAGCCTTTGGTATCAATAACGCGTCCGTCGTCCAGACGCAGCAGGAATTCGCCCGTCTCGTCATGAATATTGACCAGGTTATGCGTCACCTTTTTGATCAACGTTTTTAATTCATCCCTGGCAATAAAATGGTCTGGTTGACGCAATAACGGGCTGTGTTTAACGGGGTAAACAATCATTTACTTCACCTCTGTCAATGTCGAATTCAATGCGGCACCCTTTTCCAGTTTCGGTGCAGCTGGCTTATTACGATTCAGGTAACCAATATTGTTGTTACCCCAAAGTGATTCATATGGCATGCCTGACAGCACCTCTACGGTCGCACGGCCTTTGGCAGAGAGTCCCTCCGGCACGGGGCGTCCCGACGCCCGCATTTTTGCGGTCTCTTCACGCAGGATACTGTGGGTTTGCAGGTTCAGTTTGAAGCGTAGGGAAACCAGGAAACCCAGCGCCAGAACAATTAGCGTACCGCAGCTCAGAATTAACAGAATGGTATGGCTGACCGCCGCGGGTTGTACGTTGTGACCGGAGACAAAACCGGACATCTGCATGACAATCCCTACCAGCATCACCGCTCCCGCCTGCGACGCCTTACGCGTTAACGTCATGATGCCAGCGAAAATTCCTTCCCGGCGCTGGCCGGTAATCACTTCATCAACATCGGCAATATAGGTATAGGTATTCCAGGGAACATAATTGATCCCGCCGCGTCCCAGGCCCGCAATGGCAGAGACCAGCAGCAACAGAGAATAAACATCGCTTAACCCGGCATAATAAAGCAGCGCATAAGAGAGAGAACTCGCGCCAAACAGGACAACGACCATCCGGTATGATGGCGCGGGTCCAAAGCGGATACACAATGGGATCATGGCGATAACGGCAATAAACTGGAAGATAGCCATCGTTCCCAGCAGGTTTGACGCCATCGAGGCTTCCTGCATCAGCACAAACACCACATAGTAAGTAAAGACGGCGTTAAAAACGTCCTGCGCTATATAGCCGCCGAGATACATTCCTAAATGCTGACGGAAGATACGGATGCGCAGTGTTGAACTCAGTTCAACGAACAGGCGGTTCATGCTTTGGCTAAAGGTCAGCTTTTTCTTCTCTTCTTCGGCTCGCAGCGCGGCTTCAGTCCACTCAGCACGTGGGCGCTCCCAGGTAAAGAACCAGACGAAAGTCAGCATCAGCGCGCACAGCACAGAGAACACCAGGCTGGCATAGAAAAAAGACACCGGGTTATCTTTGCCAAACAGCGTTAGCAGAACGCCGGGTAAGAACGAGGCCAGAATAGCTGACATTTGCGCCATCGAAATACGTGCGCCAGAAAACTTGGTTTTCTGTTTAAAGTCATCGGTCATTTCGGGCACCAGCGTTTCATAAGGCACCAGAATCATGGTGTAGACCACGTCAAAAATCAGATAGGTCAGCAGGTAATACCAGAACCCCATGTCACCCATCCACATCAGCGAGTAGCTAAAGACGCAGGGGATCCCCAACAGAATAAAAAACTTACGTCGCCCGAAGCGTTTACCGAGCCAGGTGGAGCCAAAGTTATCGGTTAAAAAACCCATTAACGGGCTAACCACGGCATCCAGCACCCTGGCGGTGGCAAAAATGAAGGTCGCCTCGATAGGCGTCAGACCACAAAACGTAGTGTAAAAATAGAGCAGCCAGGCGGCGGTTAATGCCGTGGTGCCTGCGCCTAAAAAATCCCCCGAACCGTAGGCAAAATAGTTAACCAATCCGATTTTACGTGTCTTCATTGCCGTTACCCCTGCACATTATTGGGAGGCCCCGCAATCCTCGCATTGATATTGGGCGTCCTTTCAGGGTCACAGTAAAAGCTAACAGCAAGTGAAACCTTTCTGTTTCTGCCAGGGATGTTCGCGAAATGGCAACAGCACAAAGAGTCCGGCAACGTATGTCACCAATTTTATAAAACGGCGTTTCTTTTTAATCAAATCAGCGGGCTAAAATTGCGAAGCAGCCAGCAGTTTCTGCTGCTGGCCTAATGAAGAGAGGCGTTAACGATAGTTTACAATCACCTGATTGCTCTGTACTTGTAAGGCGGGGATTAGACGACCGCCGCCAGGAACTTCCCAGACAAAATGCATAGGTTCAATGGCGGGAACATTATTGAACCCGTTGGTGGTGCCACTTTGCCCGTCCAGCTCGACACAACGAGACTGAGAGCATAAACGCACACGTAACCCTGCAGGAGTTGGGCCATTAAGCTCATAGCGCCACGCCACTAAGGTCATCAAACCCGAGACTGGTTGGCTCGGAACCAGAGGTGCAGACGACGCTGACTGACCACGGTGGTTTAAGGTGATCCCCATCCCGCTTGCCTGCCATGCCCCTTCTCCGGCTGCCTGCGCCACCAAAGGAAAAACCAACAACCACAGTAAGTTACGCATTATTTACCTCCAATGGTCGCCGTCATACGAATATGGCGGTTATCAGAAAGCTCCATGTTCGATAACACCACCAACTGCGGTATGCTGCGGCGTAAAAAGCGTGCCAGTAACGGACGCAACGCGTGATTAACCAGCAATACCGGCGGCGCGCCCAACATTTCCTGGCGGGAGAGCGCTTCCTGGGTTTGGGCCAGCAGCCGGTCTGCCAGACCAGGCTCCAGACCGCCGCCGCCCTGTAATGCTTGCAGCAGGAGACGTTCAAGCGGGGTATCCAGGCCAATAACCTGAACCTCTTCATTACCCGGGAACCATTGCTGGGTGATGGCGCGCCCCAGTGCAACACGGACTACCGCAGTAAGCTCATGCGGATCGTTTTGCAGCGGCGCATGCTCAGCCAGCGTTTCGAGAATGGTGCGCATATCGCGAATCGGTACTTTTTCGTCCAGTAAGTTCTGCAGTACTTTGTGCAGTGTGGTCAGCGTCACAACCCCAGGGACCAGATCTTCAGTTAGCTTTGGCATCTCCTGTGAGACGCGGTCCAGTAGCTGTTGCGCTTCCTGGCGCCCGAACAGCTCTGCGGCAAACTGACCAATCAGGTGATTCAGATGCGTAGCGACAACGGTACTGGCTTCAACCACCGTAAAGCCCTGAATCTGCGCCTGTTCCTTCAATGCGCTCTCAATCCAGATAGCGTCCAGACCGAAAGCCGGATCGACCGTTTTCTCACCCGGCAACGAACCTGCCGCTGTCCCTGGATTAATGGCCAGCCAACGTCCGGGATAAGCGTCCCCGCTGCCGATTTCCACCCCTTTCATCAGAATGCGATAGCGGGCG
This sequence comes from Citrobacter sp. EC_71, assembly GCF_019584005.1. Classification (NCBI taxonomy): domain Bacteria; kingdom Pseudomonadati; phylum Pseudomonadota; class Gammaproteobacteria; order Enterobacterales; family Enterobacteriaceae; genus Citrobacter; species Citrobacter sp. EC_71. The sequence continues at coordinate 57,537 of NZ_VDAY01000004.1, read as the reverse complement.
GGTTGCAGATCCATATTGTCGCGGATGTGGACCACCGGCGGCAGGAAGCCCATATCCTGGGCAAATTTCTTACGAATACTGCGAATTCGCCCCAGAAGCTCGCCATCCTGCTGAAAATCCACCATTGGGATCAGGCGGTAACCCACCTCCATTCCCAGTGAATCCTCCAGTTGAACATCGTTCCAGGTGGCTTCCACCACAGAGTTATTTTCCGGCATTTTCACCGGCTGAGGCTCAGCAGGCGCTTTAAGCTCGCGACCACGCATCCACCAGGCCAGGCCGAGTAATGCAGCGGTAAACATCAAAAATACCAGGTTTGGCATACCAGGTACCAGGCCCAGCAAACCCAGCACCGCTGCACTAAGCAGCATAACGCTTGGATTACTGAACAGTTGGGTCACCATCTGTTCGCCTACATCCTGGTCGGTACTCACGCGGGTCACAATAACACCCGCCGCTGTTGAGATGACCAGCGCGGGGATCTGCGCGACCAGGCCGTCACCGATAGTCAGCAGGGTATAACTTTCCGCTGCGCTTCCCATACTCATGCCATGCTGTAACACCCCGACCAACAGGCCGCCGACGACGTTGATCACCATGATCAAAATACCGGCGATGGCATCTCCGCGTACGAATTTACTCGCACCGTCCATAGAACCGTAGAAATCCGCTTCCTGCGTCACTTCCGAACGTCGTTTTTTGGCTTCATCTTCGCCAATCAGTCCGGCATTCAAGTCGGCATCAATCGCCATCTGCTTGCCGGGCATACCATCCAGCACGAAGCGCGCGCCAACTTCAGCAATACGACCTGCGCCTTTGGTGATAACCATAAAGTTAATGATGACGAGAATAACGAAGACCACGATACCGATGGCAAAGTTACCGCCCACCAGGAAGTGACCAAAGGCTTCAACCACCTTCCCCGCCGCCGCCGCACCGGTATGTCCTTCCATCAAAATGATACGCGTCGACGCGACGTTCAGGGCCAGGCGCAATAATGTGGTGAACAGCAAAATCGTCGGGAATGCAGCAAACTCCAGCGTGCGCTGTGTAAACATCGCGACCAGCAGCACCATGATCGACAGCGCAATGTTAAACGTGAACAGCAAATCGAGGACGAAAGCCGGCAGCGGCAGTACCATCATCGACAGGATCAGCAGAATGAGGATCGGCCCGGCAAGGATTTGCCATTGCGTGGATTTCATGTTGCCGGGCAGGCGCAGCATCGCGACCAGATTAGCCATCAGTATTCTTCTCGTTCATAAAATCCAGTGCGTCAGGCACCGGAAGGTTTTCAGGTTGTGGTGGCGGCTTGCCGCCTGCCAGACGCCAGCGTTTTAACTGCCATACCCATGCCAGCACTTCGGCAACGGCGGCATATAATTGACCCGGTATTTGCTGACCAATCTCTGCATGGCGATATAATGCACGCGCCAGCGGTGGTGCTTCTAACGTTGGAACACGATGCTCGGCGCCAATCTCACGAATACGCAGCGCCACCAGCCCCGCGCCTTTGGCAACAACTTTCGGCGCACTCATTTTGTTCTCGTCATACTGCAACGCCACCGAGTAGTGCGTTGGGTTGGTCACAATGACGTCCGCTTTCGGTACATCCGCCATCATGCGACGCTGTGCCGCCGCGCGCTGCATTTGGCGTATTTTGCCCTTAACGTGCGGGTCGCCTTCACTTTGCTTAAATTCGTCACGGATATCCTGACGCGACATGCGCAGCTTTTTCAGGTGGCTATAAATCTGGAAAAAAACGTCGAACCCGACCATGGGAATGACGCCCAGCACCACCAACAGCGCGCACATACCGACTAAATCCAGGGCGTTGCCCATCGCCGTAATCGGAGATTCCGCCATCAGCCGCATCATCGCTGGCCAGTTATGCCAAAGATAAAATCCGGCCACGCTTCCCACCAACGTGGACTTCAGTATCGCTTTGAGTAGTTCGGCACCGGTTTGCGCGGAAAACATGCGTTTAATGCCCGGCAGCGGATTCAGCTTAGAGAACTTGGGTTGCAGAGATTTACCACTGAAGATCAAGCCACCAAGCATCACGGGTGAGATCAATGCCACCAGAACGACGCCAGTAATCAACGGCAACAGCGCAATCATCGCGTCTTTAATCAGCAGGATGATTTGGCTGAGGATCAGATTTGGGTCATTGACCATACTGTGGTCAAACCGTAGCCCAGCCGACAGCATGCCAGCCAGTCTGCGGGCCAGCGACTCCCCGCCAATCCAGATAATGCACACTCCCACCAGCAAAATAAGCAGTGAAGTCAGCTCTTTGGATCGGGGGATCTGCCCTTCCTCCCGTGCTTTTTCAAGTCGGTGGGGTGTGGGGGCTTCTGTTTTGTCGTCGTCGCTTTCTTCTGCCACAGTACGTGCTCGCTACCCATTACGTCTTACTTATCATGCCAGCATGGCCCATAAGCAATGGCGAGAAAAAACCGCGCAATCATGCTCTTTTCGAGGTTTACCCGGCTGATACAGCCTCCGCAATACCGTCTCATCGTCGGCTAAAATCGCCATCGCAGCATAATATTTATTAATTTTTGAATTAAGAAACATTAAAACAAAGACGAACATGACTCCGTAACAAAACAAAATCGAATAAAAAAAAGGCAATTTCGTCTAAGTTTTAGAAAACAGAAAATATAAGAAACACTTAACATAATCACATTGTTTATTACTCCTGCCAGACTCAATATTAAAATAAAACCTATAACCCTGAATTATAACAAACTTAACCCCCCCTACTCCACAACGATTAAACCTCATGTATACTGGCGACCTAATAATATTACCATTGGGCTACATCCATATTTTTATGGAATAAAATATTAACATTTACAGGGGCAATCAAATCATGAAAATGAGGAAAGGCGTTGTATTTTTTGCTCTGTTCTCAGCATATTCATTTAATCTATTAGCCGCAGAAATGAATGCCGGGACGATTCATTTTACTGGAGAGATTATCGAACCAAGTTGTGTCATTGATGGCGATAATGGCAACGAAAGTACTATACCGCTGGGTACCTGGCCGACATCATTATTTACCACTGTGGGTACAGAAACAGATCTGGTCGATGTCGATATAAAACTGACTGACTGTCCGGTAACGACAGAAGGCCTGACTTCCGTGCAGTTAACCTTTAACGGCCCTACCGCATTAACTAAGTCCAAAACGCTGCTTGACGTCAGCCAGATCACGACCGCAGGAGAGACGGCCGCTACCGGAATCGGCATTGCTCTTAGCCCAGCTAACTTACCAACAACGTTGCTGGCATTTGATGGCTCCGAAGGGCAAGTTTATGTCCCGCTATCAACAGAGTCCACCGATACCATTCAGGCTCATCTTCAGGCTCGCTATAAATCGTTCGCAAAAGAAGTTACTGCTGGCCCAGCCGATGCGGACATGACAATTAATATTTTATATCGCTAATACTTCCTGTTTTTACGCCTGGAATAATCCAGGCACTCAATGCTGTTGACAATATTTAATACTATTACGGATCCATTTTATGCGTATCCTTATTATGGTGGCATTATTTCCACCTCTCTTTTACTCGCATTTTTGTCCGGCGAGTGGAATTCAGGTTGGCCGCACACGGATTATTTTTGATGCTAAGAAAAAGGAGGTCGCACTGGCGTTGACCAATACTGACACGCAACTGCCATGGTTAATTCAGTCGTGGACTGATACAGGGGATGAGAAAACGCGGGGACCTTTTATCGTTACTCCACCACTTTTTCGCCTCAACGCGCAAAGAGAGCAGAGTCTGCGTATCACCTGGAACGGAACGCCGATGCCAGAGAATAAAGAATCGCTATTTTATATGAACGTGCGCACTATTCCGGCCACCGTCAAAGAGGATGAAAGTAAAAATATTCTTCGGCTAATCTATAAAACCCGACTCAAACTGTTCTGGCGCCCTAAAAATATTACGGGCTCACCGGAACAAAGCTGTGAGAAATTACAGTTTGTGCGCTCAGGTAACCAGTTACAGGTAACGAATAATAACGCCTTCTATACGGTTTTCGATAGTTTGCACTTGGGAACAGTTTCACTCCCGAAAGCAGATATGGTGGCACCTTTCAGCACCGCCACTTTCCCATTACCCAAGCAGGATAACGGTAAGCAGGTCACATGGCATTGCATTACCGACTACGGAAATGCCTCACAACAATACTCAGCCCCGTTGAGCAAGGGGGGTTAATGTTGCGACGTTCAACGTTTCCTTCTTCGAAGCTATCGTTATTAATCCGCGGTCTTCTTAGCGTTGCATTTGTCGTTTCAGGCAACGCTCTCGCGCGAGAATACTCCTTTTCCTCTTCATCACTGGAGGGCAACGAACTCTCGCAGCAGAATATCGATTTGTCGCTTTTTTCTCGCGAAAATGCACAAATGCCCGGTACCTGGCCTTCACGACTACGGCTCAATAAGACATTGTTGGGTGAAGAACTGGTTACCTATATAAGTGCCGCAGATGGTGCGCTTCAGGCGCAGATCACGCCGGAAATGCTGCGCCACTGGGGCGTTAAAATTGAGAACAATCAGTCACTTGCAGATTCCCCAGCGAATGTTCCTCTGCCACATCCGTTGGGGTATTACATCCCACAAGCCTCATCATCGCTCGACTTTTCCACGATGACGCTCAATATCAGCATGCCGCAGGCCGCCATTGCGAATCCGGCCAGGGACGGTATTGACTCGTCACTGTGGGATGACGGCGTACCGGTTCTGTTCACGGATTACAGTTATTCAGGTTCACAGACCCGTGACGGTAACCATAATACCTCTGACAGCCAGTACCTCAATCTGCGTAGTGGTCTTAACCTGGGCGGGTGGCGGGTACGCAACTATTCCACCTGGAGCAAATCTGAAAGCATCAATGCCTGGGATGCCATTAATACCTATCTACAACATGATATTGATGTGCTACGCAGCCAGTTTACCGCGGGTGAAAACAGCACCCGTGGCGATGTCTTCGACAGTATTCAGTACACAGGTGTAAACCTGGCCTCTGATGATGAAATGTTACCTTATAGCCAGCGCGGCTACGCACCCATCATACGCGGGATCGCCAGTTCAAATGCAGAAGTCTCTATCCGGCAAAATGGCTATTTGATCTACCAGCAAAACGTTGCCCCAGGAGCTTTTGAGATTTCCGATCTCTACTCTACTACCAACAGCGGCGATCTGGAGGTCACCGTAAAAGAAGCCGACGGCACAGAACATCATTTTACCCAACCCTACTCCAGCACCGCCGTGATGTTACGACCCGGCGGGATAAAATACGAAGTTACCGCGGCCCGTTATCGGGCGGCCAGCGGCAGCAACGAGAAAGAGCCCGAATTCGCTCAGGCCAGTTTTATCTACGGTTTGAACAATGCCGCAACGCTGTTCGGCGGAGCCACTTCTTCTGGTGATTATCAGGCTGCGAACGCCGGTATCGGCATTGCACTGAGTAATTTGGGCGCACTCTCGGCTGATGTCACAGCCGCCAGAACTACGCTGGATAATGATCAAACAAGTTCCGGACAGTCGTATCGCCTGCTTTATTCAGGGAAGATAGAGCGTACCGACACCAATTTCACGCTCGCCAGCTATCGCTACTCAACGCAGGGCTATTACAGCTTTAGTGATGCCAATAAAAAATATAGTGGCAATGAAGATGACCTGATGTTCAGCTATAACAAACGTAATCGCATTCAGGCCAGCATCAGCCAAACATTGCTGGGTAGCAGCATCTACCTGAACGGTTATCAGCAGGACTACTGGGGAACTTCAGAGTCGGAACGCAGCCTGTCTGCCGGGATAAATACGACGATCAATAAGATTAGCTATCATCTGACTTATACCTACAGTAAAACCAGTGATGGGCCAGACGATCAAATGGTAGCCTTCGGGCTCAGCGTGCCACTCAGCCGCTGGCTGCCCAATGCCTGGTCGAACTACAACGTCAGCAGCAGCAAGCATGGATATACCCGCCATAACATCGGCCTGAACGGCACTCTACTTGACGATCAGCGCCTGAGCTACTCCCTACAACAAAGCCACAGCAACCACGATGGCGAGGATACCAGCAGTATTTACAGCAGCTACCGCTCGCAGTATGCCAATCTGAACGCTGGCTACTACACCTCGTCAGATAACTCGCAGCAGCTGAGTCTGGGTGCCAGCGGCGCGATAGTCGCCCATCCTCATGGCGTCACTCTCTCTCAACCGCTGGGCGATCAATTTGCTATTGTCTCTGCACAAGGAGCTAAAGGTATCCGGTTTCAGAATCAGCGCGGTGTCCGAACTGACTGGCAGGGCAATGCGGTGATTCCCTCTCTGACGCCGTATCAAAAAAACAGCATTCGTATTGATACCACAAGCCTGCCGGATGATGTTGACACCGATGCAACCGCTGCCACAGTCATTCCAAGCCGTAGCGCTGCGGTGGCGGCTAACTTTGTCGCCCACATAGGTTATCGGATGCTACTCCATCTCACCGATGCCAGGGGACAAGTGATTCCTTTTGGTGCGATGGTCTCCGTCGATAATGCCTCAATTCTCGGTATCGTTGATGATACCGGCACCGTCTACCTCGCAGGGGTTCCGACGACCTTTCCGATAACCATTCAGTGGGGGAAGGGTCGTGAACAGCAATGCCATGCCAGCGTGGTTCTCTCTGAGACCGAACACGTTGAGAATCTTGCAGGCATTTTCTCAACCCAAGCCATTTGCAAACAGGAATAACATATGCGCCACACTTTTGCGGTCGTATTGACCTCTGCTCTATTTATATTACCTGGTTCAGTCCAGGCGGCGATCGCACTGTTAACGAATTGCTTTGGAGCACCTGTTGACTATTCAGTGTCATATGAACATGAACTCAGCAGCACGGAAAATATCACAAATTATTCATACTTAACGCGGAGCTACATGCCAGGCACCGGGCCGGAGCTCGAAGCCAGTTGCACATGTCCCGCCAACACCACGTCAGCATCAGCGATTAATGAATACAATTTCGCCGGAAGCCCGCTGACGGCAGGCGTCAGTGGATACGGAGTCTTAACAGAGAATCTGGATATCAAGGTTTCGGGATTTAATGACGCTATCGACAATCCCGATGGCGATGGCTTAAGTGAAATCAGAATCACCGAGTACCCCACCCCAATGGCCAATATGCCCGGAGAAAAAGCATTGCAAAAACAGACTGAAGGTAATGCTGACGTTTGTAACGATGAAACGCGACCGACCGGAGGCGCAACGATAAAACGAAAGTTCAAGCCGAGCGTAATACGTTTTTATTTATACATAAAAAAACCGATTTTGGGTGAAGAGATCATCAACCCAACGTTGGTCGTGCAAAGCTATGCCTGTTTATATACAGGCAGCGGTTCTTGCCAGAACACCGATGCACAGCTGGTGTCCAATATCTGGCTTAGCGGCAAACTCACGGCCCCGCTCAGTTGTACGATTAACGCTGGTAGCACCATTGAGGTTGAGATGGGGAGTATTATCAGTAGCCAGTTTGTTAGCCAGGGTCAACCGCCAAGAGGCTATACGCTGAAAGATGTCGATATCGCCTACCATTGTGACGGCCCTGCCATCGGCAACAGCGACAAGATTAAGCTGACGTTGACCGCCGATCAGGGCGTGGTAGAGGGTAGCCAGTCCTACATCGCAAAACTGATTGGCAGAAACGATCTCGGTATCAGAATGTTTGATGCAAATAATCAGAACGTAATACTGGATGGTTCTGTGGACTTTCCGGTCACCCTGGATGAAAAGGGAAATGGCATAATTAACATGACGGCTGCGCCGGTCTCTACCACCGCCAGCCGCCCGGAACCAGGAAGCTTTGAAGGCAACATGACCGTTAAAATGGATTTACGCTGAAAACTTTTCCCCTCAGACCCACACAGCGACCTGAGGGGAGCCACGCAACAATCAGAAACCGAGGCTGTCCAGCAGGTCGTCAACCTGATCCTGACTTGCCACCACGCCAGCTTTTGAGGTGTCAACCTGCGGGCCGTTCAGCAAGCTTTCGTTTTCGCGTTTTGGACGAGCGCCCTGCTCCGGAATGTTTTCCAGCAGAACCATCAGCAACTGACGTTCAATCTCCTGAATAACATCCATCATGCGCTTGATGACTTGACCAGTGAGGTCCTGGAAATCCTGCGCCATCATGATGTCCAGCAGCTGGGCATTAGTAAAGCTGGTATGTCCAGGCACGTCACCAAGGAACTGACGGGTGTCGGTAACCAGTTCACGGGCATCAGACAGCTCGATCGGATTTTCGAACCATTCATCCCAGCGTTTGGTCAGGTCTTTGGCACCTTTTTCCATCGCGTCCTGGTGCGGCTGCGAAGCTTCCACGCTGTTCAGCGCGCGCTCTGCCGCCTGCGCGGTCATTTGCACAACGTAATCGAGACGATCGCGGGCATCGGGAATCGCTTCCGCCGCTTCGGCAATGGCCTGATCCAGCCCCAGTTCGCGCAGGCTGTCGCGCAGCATTCGGGTCAAACTGCCGATGCGCGCGATGATGTCCCCTGCTGAGTGTTCGTCAGCAGGTTTAATTTGTGGTTGCATCATCATTATCACACCCTCACATGCCCAGTTTCTCAAAGATCTTATTGAGTTTTTCTTCCAGCGTTGCCGCCGTAAACGGTTTCACGACATAACCACTGGCGCCTGCCTGCGCTGCCGCAATGATGTTTTCTTTTTTCGCTTCTGCCGTAACCATCAGCACCGGCAGGGAGGACATTCCGCCATCTGCGCGAATGGTTTTCAGCAGTTCCAGGCCGTCCATGTTCGGCATGTTCCAGTCGGAAATGACAAAACCAAATCCCCCAGCCTGCAGCTTATTCAGCGCATCCACGCCGTCTTCCGCCTCTTCAACATTGTTGAACCCCAGCTCTTTGAGCAGGTTGCGCACGATGCGACGCATGGTGGAAAAGTCATCCACAACCAAAAACTTAAGCTCTTTATCCGCCATAAAAAATAGACTCCTGATTCAAATACGTATTGCCTGTCCGGCACTGATTTTCGCCAACATTTGCTGGCTTACCTGGCTAAGATCGACCACTTCGCTTACGCCACCCATATTGATGGCCTCGCGCGGCATGCCGAACACCACACAACTTGCTTCATTTTGCGCAATGGTCCAGGCGCCAGCCTGGTTCATCGCTAACATTCCGGCGGCGCCATCGTTGCCCATGCCGGTCAGGATCACTCCCACAGCATTACGCCCCGCATGTTTCGCCACCGAATGGAACAGCACATCCACTGAAGGCCGGTGCCGGTTAACCGGCGGGCCGTCATGAATTTTGATTTGGTAGTTCGCGCCGCTGCGCGCCAGTTCCATATGTTTGTCACCGGGCGCAATGTACGCATGCCCCGGAAGCACACGCTCCCCGTCTTCTGCTTCTTTCACCGTGATCTGACACAGTTTGTTCAGACGTTCGGCGAACGAGCGGGTAAATCCTGGCGGCATATGCTGGGTGATAAGAATACCCGGGCTTGAAAGCGGCAATGGCTGGAGTACATGGCGAATTGCCTCTGTTCCTCCGGTTGAGGCGCCAATCACCAGCAATTTTTCCGAACTGAGTAACGGCCCTGCCTTCAAGGTCGTCGGTGCAGCCATGGGCTTATGGGCCGCCAGTTTTGCCCGCGATGCGGTGCGGATCTTCTCCGCGATCATTTCGCTGTAGGCCAGCATCCCTTCACGGATCCCCAGTTGTGGTTTGGTGACAAAATCAATTGCCCCCAACTCCAGCGCCCGCAGCGTGACCTCTGAACCTTTACCGGTCAGCGAAGAAACCATGACTACCGGCATCGGACGCAGACGCATCAACTTCTCAAGAAAGTCGAGTCCGTCCATGCGCGGCATTTCCACATCCAGCGTCAGGACGTCGGGATTGTATTTTTTGATTAAATCCCGGGCGACCAATGGATCCGGTGCCGTCGCCACCATTTCCATATCGCTGTGGCTATTAATAATTTCGGTCATGATTTGACGCATCAATGCAGAATCATCAACCGACAACACCCTGATTTTACTCATGCTTTATCCTTACCTGGCGCATGCGCATACACGGTCTGTCCACGCAGGCTAAACTCGCGCACGAGGTTGCTAAAGTTTTCTGAATGACCTGCAAACAGCAGCCCATCGGGTTTAAGAAGTGGAACAAAACGATGCAAAATGTCCTGCTGTGTCGTTTTATCGAAGTAAATCATTACATTACGGCAAAATATGGCATCGAAGGGCCCTGGCACGTTGTACTGCTTATCCAGTAAATTCACGCTGGAAAATTCAACATGCCCCGCCAGCTCCTGCCGGACGCGTACCAGCCCTTCATGCGGTCCGGTGCCGCGCATGAAATAACGCTGCAACTGTTGTGGTGACAGCGTCTTCAGCTCATCAAGACGGTAAATGCCGCTTCTGGCCTTTTCCAGCACTTCGGTATCAATGTCGCTGGCAAAAACACGCCAGCGACCCGGCGCCATACCTAAGGTATCGGCGAGCGTAATGGCAATGCTGTACGGCTCTTCTCCGGTTGACGCTGCCGCACTCCAGACACGGTATTCACCGCTACGCCGACGAGCATGATCTGACAGCACCGGAAAATGGTGCCCTTCGCGAAAAAACGCGGTCAGGTTGGTGGTCAGAGAGTTAATAAAAGCCTGCCACTCAGCACTGTTCTGGTTAGCTTCCAGCATGCTGAGATAACGACCAAAGTCATCCAGTCCCAGGGTTCGCAGACGGCGGACCAGGCGGTTATACACCATGTCCCGTTTATGGTCGGCCAGTACGATCCCCGCACGCTGGTAGATTAATTGACATATCCGACGAAAATGCGCGTCAGACAGCGCGAGGCGCTGTGTCATCTGTAACAATAATGACGTTTGCCCGGAGGGCAGAGATGATGTCATAGCGCCTTCTCAATCACATTCAGGATACAACGGGCACAACCTGCGGCTGCGCCAACTCTTGTTTTGCTACGTTTTGCTCTTCAAGCTTAAAAAATGCGACACAGGCAGAAAGATGATCGGCCTGCGTGGCGAGTTGTCCGGTGGCGGATGCGGCTTCTTCCACCAGCCCGGCGTTTTGCTGCGTCACGGAGTCCATCTGGCTGACGGCCTGCGCCACCTGTTCAATGCCTCTGCGTTGTTCATCGGACGCCGAGGCAATCTCCCCCATGATGTCGTTCACCCGGGTAACGGAGCTGACAATTTCTGTCATCGTGCGCGCCGCCATATCCACCAGTTGCGATCCCTGCTGAACCCGGGTGACAGACTCCTCAATCAGTCCCTTAATTTCCTTTGCTGCCTGTGCGCTCCGGCTGGCCAGATTGCGCACTTCTCCAGCAACAACGGCAAAACCGCGCCCCTGTTCCCCCGCACGGGCAGCCTCTACTGCGGCATTCAGCGCCAGGATATTGGTCTGAAAGGCAATGCTGTCAATCACCCCGATAATGTCGCCAATTTTCTGCGAGCTGGCGGAAATCTCATGCATCGTACTGGCGACCCGCGAGGTCTGCTCCCCACCTTTATGCGCTGTATCTGCCGCACTTTTGGCAATTCCTGAAGCCTGGCGCGCGTTATCCGCATTCTGCCCAACGGTAGCAGTGAGTTGTTCCATACTGGCGGCCGTTTGCGCCAGTGCAGCCGCCTGCTGTTCAGTTCGTGAAGACAAATCGTTATTGCCCATCGCGATCTCTGAAATGCCGCTATGCATGGCTGAGCTACCCTGGCGAACTTCACTCACCGTTTCACGCAGCGCCTGCTGCATCTTCTTCAGGCTGGCAAAAATGGCCGAGATCTCATTGCGACCATAAACCGCTACCGGCCGTGCCAGGTTACCCGCGGCAATACTGTCGAAATGGCTGCCGATAATCGCCAGCGGCTGGACAATCATCTTGCGCGACCAGTACAACGCCGCACTGGTTAACAGCACCGCCAGTACCACCATGACAGCGAAAATCACCCCCGACATATGATAATTTCGCTGGCTGAGATCCCCTGCTGTTTGCAACACGCGGTCGATGTTGCTCTGCCACGCATTAACATTCGCATCAAAAGCAGCCTGCGAAGCCTGCACCGGCGCGGTCAGAAAATCCGACAATTGGTTGTTCTCAAGCCAGGTTGCCTGATGAACCAGATCGCTATGCCATTGGCTAAAGCTTTTCTCCGTCGCGCCAATCAGCGCCTTCCCTTGTTCTGTGGTATCCGACGTCGCCATAAAGCGTTTAAACATTGACTCGGACTGCGCCAGGCTATCGCGCGCAAGCGTCATCAAGGCTTTGATATCCTCTGGCGGATAGCTCAGGGCTGTCAGCGTTCCTGCCTTATTCAGGGCCGTACTGGCCTGTAATAACACAGCACGGGTTTGGGCCAGCGCAGCGCGTTGCTGGTTACTCCGTTCGACCTGATTCAGGTTTTGAAAACCGTCCCGAAATGCCCAAAAGGACAAGCCATTACTGCCAATCTGCAAAACACCGCAGAGGATTAAAATCAAAAACAGCGTGGTCGAAATTCGAATACGATTAAACATCAACGCTCCCATCAGGCGGCGCAGGCCGCGGTTTAACTACCAGTCAAAATGTTTCCCAATTCGTATCTTGTTCAATATTCTGGCGCGGAGATGATGCAGTCACAGTCGCCGCCGCAGGTAACCGTGTATCACGGGGTTTAGCCGACGCTGGGCGTGACGCGAGACGGAAAATCGACACCGACTGGGTTAGGCGACTGGCCTGTTCTTCGAGCGCTGCCGCTGCGGCAGCCGATTCCTGAACCAGCGAGGCGTTCTGTTGCGTCACACGATCCATTTCAGATACTGCAAGCGCAACCTGATCTATCCCGCGGCTCTGCTCGTCTGAAGCGGAGGCGATTTCCCCCATAATGTCGGTCACCCGCGTCACCGCGTTGACAATGTCATTCATGGTTTCCCCGGCGCTCTCTACCAGTACAGAACCGGTATCCACTCGGGAAACAGAGTCTTCAATCAATGCTTTGATCTCTTTCGCCGCCTGCGCACTACGGCTCGCCAGATTACGCACTTCACCTGCGACTACGGCAAAACCACGCCCCTGCTCACCGGCACGCGCAGCTTCAACCGCCGCATTCAGTGCGAGAATGTTGGTCTGGAAAGCAATGCCATCGATGACGCTGATGATGTCGGCAATTTTCTTCGAACTATCGGCAATTTCATGCATGGTGTTCACCACGCTATCAACCACTTTGCCGCCATGCTGTGCGGTATCGGAGGCGCTTTTCGCCAATTGAGAAGCCTGACGCGCGTTATCCGCATTTTGCTTCACGGTTGCGGTCAGTTGTTCCATGCTGGCTGCGGTCTCTTCCAGCGCAGACGCCTGTTGCTCAGTACGGGAGGAAAGATCGGTGTTACCACTGGCAATTTCGCTGGTACCGGAATAAATCGCATCAGAGCCTTCACGTACCAGGGTGACAGTTTCCGTCAGCGAACGTTGCATATGGTCAACCGTACTGGCCAGCTCACCAATCTCGTTACGTCCATGGACCGTCAGCGTCGCGGTTAAATTACCGCTGGCGATCTCACGGATATGAGCAATAACGCGCGCCAGAGGGTTGAGCAAGGTATGACGGATGCCATACCACACCACCACCAGAATCAGCACCAGCACCACGGCCAGAATACCGAGCTGCCATTGAGCGAAGTGGTAATCACGCGCGCTTTGATCGAATGCCTGAACGTAAAGCTTCTCGCTAACGCTGGCATACTTACCCAACGCCTCGCCGAGCGCGTTTTGCATTCCCTGAGTGGGTTGCGCGAAATAGGCGTCCATATTGCCGTTTTCCAGAAACTGGACCAGTTCTGATAAGGCCGCATGGTACTGCTGATACTTCTCATCGACACTGCCGCTGGCTTCTGCCATCTCCGGCAACGGCGTGATGTTTTTAAATTTTGCGTAATGCGTTTCTGCCTGCGCCAGCGATGCTTTCGCATTCTTCAGCAGATCGTTTTTCGCACTGCTTTGCTGATTGGACGCATCCATCATCATACGCGCGGAAGAACGGCTTAAATTAATTCGTGTCTGCAGCATCAGATCCCATGTCGAGGTGAGTTCGCTTTGCTGCTGTCGAAGATCGTTAGAAATAACAAAACTTTGCTGATTCTGCTGCAATGAAGAAAACAACAGACCACCGGAAACAAGCTGTAGCAGTGCGAAAACCCCCAGCACCATCATCAGCATTGTGACAACGCGGATACGGTTAAACATAAGGCACCTTCCTGAAAACGAGTTATCAACGTTATCGGCACTCGCTGAGATAACTTTACGTTTGCGAAAGGGAAATACAGGAAGGAAATAAAGTCAGGCAGAACCACTGAACAGCAGTTGAACGGCCACTACAAGCCTTTTACATAAAAACACCATAATTATCATATAGATAACATTTATTTCTGCCTGTTCTTGTGGCCAGATGAGAACAATCATGCATTTTATCGTGACAGAGATCACATATTGACCTTGTAAATACCACAACAAAATGAATAAAAAATTAAAAAAAGTTGTATCCGCTTACGCTTTAATTCAATTTATATGATGAATATTTAGTTACCACTTAATAAGTATAAAAAATGAGTAACCGAACAATAAATGTTAAATCCTTACTGAGGGCTTTTTAGTGGCAAATGCAAACAAACTCACGTTGTTTATTGTGATCTTCATGCTGGCGGGGATCCTGTCGGGTGCAGTCATCCACTCTTATGCCTCCCCCGGCATTGTTACCGCCTGGGCTGATAATATTACGCTTCTCACTGACATCTTTTTACGCCTGATTAAGATGGTGATTGCGCCTTTAGTCTTCAGCACCCTGACCGTGGGTATTATGCGCCTGGGCGAAACCTCAACCATCGGGCGCGTGGGCGGCAAAGCGATGATCTGGTTTATCAGCTCTTCTATTCTGTCTATTCTGGTCGGTCTGTTTGTGGTCTCCCTCGAACAACCCGGCAGCGGACTGAACCTGGCGATCCCGCTGGAAGCCACCGATACCGGCCTGGCCGTAGGCGGTATGAGCCTGAAAGGTTTTCTGACGCATACCATTCCCACCAGCATCGCTGAGGCGATGGCCAACAATGAGATCCTGCAAATCGTCGTGTTCTCGATGTTCTTCGGTATTGGTGGAGCATCGCTCGGCGAAAAATTTAACGCCCCGCTGGTTGCCGCGCTGGATGTCGTCTCCCACATTATGTTGAAGGTAACCGGTTACGTGATGTATGTTGCGCCGCTGGCTATTTTTGCCGCCATTTCCTCCGTTATCTCTACCCAGGGCCTGGGGATCCTGCTCAACTATGCGTCGTTCATTGGTGGTTATTATGTGGCCATTTTGCTGACCTGTCTGGTCCTGCTGGCCGTGGGTTATGTGATGCTGAAAAAAGAGGTGTTCCGCCTGGTCAGCATGCTGAAAGACCCGGTTTTGGTCGCCTTCACCACCAGCAGTTCCGAAGCCGCTTATCCGAAAACGCTGGAGCAATTAACCAAATTTGGTTGCTCACCCAATATCGTGTCATTTGTACTGCCTATCGGTTATTCGTTTAACCTGGTGGGTTCCATGGTCTACTGCTCATTTGCTTCTATGTTTATCGCACAGGCCTACAATATCCATCTCTCCTTTGCAGAAATCACCGTCCTAATGTTGACCCTGATGCTGGCGTCCAAAGGGATTGCCGGTGTGCCGCGTTCTGCGCTGGTAGTGCTGGCGGCAACCATTCCAAGCTTTAATATTCCGGTTGCAGGAATTTTGCTACTGATGGGTATCGACCATTTCCTCGATATGGGTCGTTCAGCGATCAACGTATTGGGTAACGGGATTGCAACGGCGATGCTGGCACAGGATGAAGGTTTACTGGAAGAAGAACCGGAGCTGGTTGAGCGGAAAGCGTAAGAAGGAAAGTTGCCGGATGCGCTACGCTTATCCGGCCTACAACAGCAATTATTGTAGGCCGGATAATATGTTTACTTGTTTATGCCATATGAGCGGCGGCAATATCTAACAACGCCATCTCTTCGCTGTTCAGCAGTTTCTCAATGTTGACCAGAATCAGCATCCGGTCTCCCAGCGCGCCCAGTCCCGTCAGATATTCCGTTGACAGCGTAACCGCGAATTCCGGTGCCGGTCGGATTTGATCGGTTGTCAGCGACAGCACGTCAGATACGCCATCCACCACAATCCCAACCACTCGTTGTCCCAGATTCAGCACAATCACCACGGTGTTTTCGTTGTAATCGACATCGCTCTGGCTAAACTTCACGCGCAGATCAACAATCGGCACAATCACACCGCGCAGGTTCGTGACGCCTTTGATGAACGCTGGCGTGTTAGCAATGCGGGTTACCTGATCGTAACCACGGATTTCCTGCACTTTCAGGATATCGATACCGTACTCTTCATCCCCCAGCGTGAACACGAGGAATTCCTGACCTGACGGTTCGCCGGCCAGTTTAGTTACATTACTCATACCGGTCATATTATTCCCTTTCTTACTCAATCAGGCGGCTGTGATCGCCACACGTTGTTCGCGGTTTAACCCCTGCAATGCAGACACATCAACAATCAACGCGACGCTACCGTCGCCGAGAATCGTTGCAGCAGAAATACCTGGCACTTTGCGGTAGTTGCTTTCCAGGTTTTTGACCACCACCTGGTGTTGGCCAATTAACTGATCGACAAGCAGCGCATAGCGACGACCTGCGCTTTGTAAAATCACCACGATGCCCTGCGTTGCTTCGGTTTTTGCGCCTTCAACTTCGAAGACTTTCCACAACTCAACCAGCGGCAAATATTCGCCACGCACTTCCAGAACGCGCTCTCCTCCGGCCAGCGGATGGAGATCTTCTTCGCGCGGTTGCAGTGACTCCATAACGGCATTCAGCGGCAGAATAAAGACTTCGTCCGCCACGCGTACGGACATCCCGTCAAGGATCGCCAGCGTCAGCGGCAGCAAAATTCGGATGGTCGTTCCCTGTCCTTGCTTCGATTGGATCTCAACATGGCCGCCCATCTCCTGAATATTTCGTTTCACCACATCCATACCCACACCGCGACCAGAGACATCCGTCACCTGCTCGGCCGTTGAGAAGCCCGGAGCGAAAATCAGCATACCGACTTCGTCATCGCTCATATTTTCGTGGATCGGCATCCCCTGGGAGATCGCTTTGGCGAGGATTCGTTCGCGGTTCAGACCAGCGCCATCATCGGTCACTTCAATACAAATATTCCCACCCTGGTGTTCGGCGGAAAGCGTCAGATTGCCAATGGGGCTTTTCCCGGCTTCGAGACGTTTTTCCGGCAGTTCAATACCGTGGTCCAGGCTGTTACGCACCAGATGCGTCAATGGATCGATGATGCGTTCAATCAGGCTTTTATCGAGTTCTGTTGAACTCCCCACCTGCGTCAGCTCAACCTGTTTACCCAATTTACCGGCCAGGTCGCGGACCAGGCGTGGGAAACGGCTGAACACGTACTCCATCGGCATCATACGAATCGACATCACCGACTCTTGCAAATCGCGGGCGTTACGTTGTAACTGACCCATACTGGTGATCAGATCGCCGTGATTAACAGGATCCAGTTCATTAGAACGCTGGGCCAGCATTGACTGGGTAATCACCAGCTCACCGACCAGGTTAATGAGCTGATCAACCTTCTCAACCGCTACGCGGATACTGGTCGATTCACTGGCGCGGGCTGGTTTGTCACGCTCTGCGCGGGCGTGTGGCGCTTCACTGGCGGCGGCTTTAGCCGCAGGCACAACGGCAACCGGCTGCGGCGTCGCAACCGCGGCTACCGCTTCACTTTCCGCTTTTGTATCAACAGCCACGGGCGCTGCGCTGACGGTTTCGAATTCAATCTGGTCAGCTTCAATTACGAAGCAGAGCACCGCAATGATGTCATCTTCCGCGAGGTTGCCATCCAGCGTTGCTGACAACGTGTCGCTCCCTTTCACTACATCGGTTAAGGTCGCCAGATTCCCCAGTTCCTCTTCCAGCAGATCGACTTCACTGGATTTCAGACGCGAGAGAATAATGCGTTTCTTGCTCTCTTCGCTGGCCGCAGCGGGATTGGCAACGGCTTCTTCCTGTATCGCCGCGCTGTCAACAACGCTCAGCTTTGCGGTATTGACGAGCGCGGGTGAGGTTTCACCTTTTGCTTCAAGCGCTAACTGTCGTAACGCATTACAAATGTACTCAAAGCTGGCGGCATCCGGCTCTTCTGAGTTTTTATAGGCGTCGAGCTGTTCCTGCATAATATCTTTCGTTTCCAAAAACAGGTTGATAATGTCGGCATTAAGCTGCATCTCGCCACGCCGCGCTTCATCCAGCAGGTTTTCCATCAGATGGGTCGTTTCCTGCAAAATGGTAAAACCGAAGGTGCCCGCGCCGCCTTTTATCGAGTGCGCGGCACGAAAAATGGCATTCAGCTGTTCGGAATCCGGGGCTTCAGGAACCAAATCGAGCAGGTGTTGCTCCATGTCGGCCAACAGTTCGTCGGCTTCATCAAAAAAAGTCTGATAAAAATCGCTAATATCCATGCTCACGCTATCACCTCGGATTGGCTGGTGGCGATGTGGGAACGCTTACCGGCGGAAGTTCCGCTGGCTGTTGTAAGACACTTACCGGCTCATTCTGGCTTTCAGCGTTTTCATGCAAAATGGCCTCTTCTGCCTGCTTATTGAGAACCAGCAGGCTAATACGGCGGTTGATGGCGTCCTCAGGACCGCGATCGCTCAGACGCATCGTGGCGGCCATGCCTACCACCCGTAATACTTTTCCATCATCCAGACCGCCGCTAACCAGCTCGCGACGCGACGCATTAGCGCGATCGGCAGACAGTTCCCAGTTGCTGTACCCTTTCTCACCGTTGGCGTAAGGGTAATCATCCGTATGCCCAGAAAGACTAATTCGGTTAGGGATGCCGTTGAGCACCGGCGCAATAGCCCGCAGGATATCGCGCATATACGGTTCAACTTCAGCGCTGCCGGTCTTAAACATTGGTCGGTTCTGACTGTCGATAATCTGGATCCGCAGCCCTTCCTGAACTAAATCAATTTTCAAATGCGGACGCAGCGCACGCAGTTTGGGGTCCGATTCAATCAGTTGATCGAGATCGCCGCGAAGTTTGCTTAAACGACTTTGCTCCATGCGTTTTCTCAAATCATCAATATTCGGCTGCTTGTGCACCTCTCCCTGCTGCTGGGTATAATCATCACCTCCACCTGGAATGGGACTTTCGCTATTCGAAATGCGATTACCACCAGTCACCGCGGTAGCCAGTGGGGTACGGAAATATTCGGCAATCTGGATCAATTCTTTAGGGCTGGAGATGGAAATGAGCCACATCACCAGAAAGAAGGCCATCATCGCGGTCATAAAATCGGCGTAGGCGATTTTCCACGAACCATGCGCCCCACCACCGTGACCTTTATGTTTGCGCCGCTTTACGACGATAATGGGATGGGCCTGATTTTTCATGCGTCCTCGGTCGTCTGCTGCGCCGCTGGATTTCTCACCGCACGAACATGCTCTTCCAGTTCGATAAACGAAGGACGTTCGCTGGAATACAATGTTTTACGACCAAATTCGACGGCAATCGGCGGGGCGTAACCATTCAGGTTGGAGAGCAGCGTGATCTTCACACACTGCATCATCTTGGTTGTTTCAGCACTTTTCTGACGCAGGACGCTGGCAAGTGGAGAAATAAAACCATAGGCCAGTAAAATACCGAGGAATGTCCCCACCATCGCATGCGCAATCAGCGAACCCAGCTCAGCCGCCGGACGATCGGCAGAAGCCAGCGCGTGGACAACGCCCATAACCGCCGCCACGATCCCGAAGGCCGGTAGCGAGTCGCCAACCATCGCCAGACTATTAGCCGGCACTTCGGCTTCGCTCTCATGAGTCTCAATTTCTTCGTCCATCAGCGCTTCAATTTCAAACGTATTCATGTTGCCGCTGATGATCAGACGCAGATAATCGACAATAAAATCAAGCATCACGGCATCCGCAAGAATGCGTGGATAGCTGGCGAAGATTTCACTCTCTTTAGGGTTTTCGATATCACGTTCGAGAGAGAACATGCCCTGCTGACGTGACTTAGCCATCAGGCGATAGAGCAGTGCCAGCAGATCCATATACATCGCTTTGGTGTATTTCGAACGGCGAAAAAGCATCGGGATCGCTTTCATCGTCCCTTTGATGGCTTTTCCGTTATTGCCGACGATGAACGCCCCAATACCCGCGCCACCGATAATCACCAGCTCAGCCGGTTGATAGAGTGCCCCAAGGTGTCCGCCGGTCATCATGTAGCCGCCGAAAACTGTACCAATAACAACCAGGTAACCTAATAAGATAAGCACGACATCATCCTTTCGCAATTGACTATGACAGGATGCGCAGTCGGGTAGTTAACTTGAGGTCAGGACAAAAAAAAGCAGCGGTAATCGCTTACCGCTGCTGGAGTGTTTATCCACACCGTATCAGTTAAACAGCCTGTTCGATCTGTTCATCCAGCAGTTGTGGAATAATATCGGCAGCATTCTGAGAAAGTTTACGTCTTTTTACGGCCCGTGATGGCGGCTGGCATAAACTGCAGGCAAAGCTGCCTGCGGGTTGATGTGCGTGAGTGATAAAGTTCCCGCCGCAGCAGTTGCATGTGGACAATTCCAGCAATCCGCTGTCGACAAAACGAACCAGCGTCCATGCGCGAGTTAACGCCAGCAGGGGGCCTTCTTCCGGCTGCGGACACTGCTCAAGATATAAACGATACGCTTTAATTACCGCATCCACACCGCTACACAACCCTGTTTTGAGCAAAAATTGCCAGGCATTGCAAAACATCGAAGCATGGATATTTTGTTCCCACGTCATAAACCAATCGGTGGAGAAAGGAAGCATCCCTTTTGGCGGAGGACTGCCGCGTAATTCTTTGTACAGCTTGATAAGTCGACCACGGCTTAATTGCGTTTCGCTTTCCAGCATTTGCAAACGGGCGCCCAATGTGATTAATTCCATTGCCAACTGGATATCACGCGCTTCCTGAACAATGCTTTTTTCGCTCATCATCAAGCCCTTTTCTTGCGCGCTGCATCATCGATGTCGCTTAACAGTCGCGTAGAAAGCATGATGCCGGTATGAATTTGCTGGAGATCGTCAACGCGGGAGTCTTGCGTCAGGCGAGTAACAGTCTGGTGATCGTCGAAACGGAAATGACACACCAGTTGGTTTGTTTCAGCCAGTTTGACCATTTGAGGAAGTGTTAATGTTGCCAACGTGTCCGCCATCTCTTCGCTGATACCAAGGCGAAACATCGCAGATGCTTTGTCCTGAACGATCAAACGCTGTGCAAGCAATAAATATGACAAATTGATGTCATAAATGTGTTTCAGCAACTCGGATGTATGCATTATTTGCATCCATAATAACCAACATTATTTTCATGCGGTAAAACCGCACCCCGTGATGTCGCCGGGAAGCCCCGGTAAAAAAAAGCAAAAGGTCAAATACATAGCAGCGTGATGACACATACACGTTGTGTAAACCAGCCCTTTTGAAGAATGCGCACTTCTTACAAGCTCACATCAATTCTTACAATTGTCTAAGATTTTTCCTAATTCGACGCAACTCTACCCGCCGCCAGTTACACATACAACGGAACCGTGCTGCGAATTTAAAGAATATGTGACACAGATCACATAAATCAACTAAACACTTAACATAAATCCATCAGCGTAGCTTTTATTTTGCTTATTTTTTAAACCAAGTTTCATCTTTTCAATTCCTGGCTAACGAATATTCTTGCAATAAAAGCGAATAGTATTTTGTTCACAAACGTTAATATCACACCATGAAATAGCGAGCTGGATCACATATTTCATGCAAAACACCTTTTCAATTAAATTGTTTATAAACAATAACTTAAATATTAAGGGCGATTAATTAATACCGCGTGGTGATAACTCGCCAAATGTTAATATTTGTTTGTTTTTTATTAACACATTGTTTTCATTAGCGACGAGTTTTACTTAAGTTCGCTGAACGTATTTGCAAACGATGTGAAGCAATTATTCTATTTATAAGAATAATTAATGAATAATCATGATGGCATTCACACTATATGAAGAGGAAACGTTGCAGTATGGAGTAAGCTGAGTAAAGCAGAAAAGTTCTCTCATAATTCTTGAAAAAAAGGAGCGAGTTATGAGCTATGCGCACATTCTGGTGGCGGTTGCCGCCACCCCTGAAAGCCAGCAGTTGTTAGCCAAGGCAGTTTCTATCGCTCGCCCTGTCAACGCTCGTATTAGCCTGATCACATTGGTCTCAGACCCTGAAATGTATAACCAGTTTGCCGCCCCCATGCTGGAAGATCTGCGTGAACTAATGCAAGAGGAGACCCAGGATTTTATCGATAAACTCAGCAAAGAAGCGCAGTACCCCATCGAACATACTTTTATTACCTATGGGGCACTGAATGAACATATTCTCGACGTTTGCCGTAAACACGCAGTCGATCTGGTCATTTACGGCAACCATAACCAGAGCTTCTTTTCGCGCGCTTCGTGCTCAGCAAAAAGCGTGGTCGGTGCCAGCCTGGTGGATGTTCTGCTGGTTCCTCTGGCTGGAGATTAATACCGCCTTCAGGTCTTCACGCCAGTTTCGAACAGGGAGTCACATTGTCTGACAACTGGCGTTTGCTCTGGCGCGACGTAACTTTTCTTAGATCGCATATAAATCTCGCCTGCCAGTTGTCGATATCGTTTTTAACAATAGTCTCGAGCATTTCAGCATGACGAGAGACACGTTCAGCAAGCGACATTGTCAGCGCCTGGTTTAGAGCGCCAGCCACTTCATCCCGATCATAAGGATTCACGATAAGCGCAGAAGTTAGCTCATTTGCTGCCCCGGCAAATTGCGATAACACCAGAACGCCAGGGTTGGCAGGATCCTGTGCAGCCACATACTCTTTCGCCACCAGGTTCATACCATCGCGCAACGGCGTTACCAACCCTACGTCCGAATAGCGGAATATTTTCATCAGCAATTTGCGGTCAAAATACTGGTTCAGATAGTAAAGCGGCGTCCAGCCCAACTGCCCATATTTACCGTTAATCCGCCCAGCCTCTGTCTCCAGTTGGTGGCGAATGTCCTGGTAGGCCTGCACTTCTCCGCGCGAGGTTGGCGCTATCTGCGTATAGCGAATTTTGCCATGGTGCTGCGGGTAATGCTCCAGCAGCGCCTCATAGGCCTGGAAGCGCTCTGGCAAGCCCTTTGAGTAATCCAAACGCTCAACAGAGAATATATTCTTCACATTTTTAAGCTCATCCTTTAACTGCGCCATTTTCGGCGGCAAAGGACCAGAAGCCTGGCGTGCGATTTCCTCCGGCTCAATGCCGATGGGATACACTTCTGTGCGAAACGCTTTATCCCATGCTTTGTGGTGCTTATCGCTCCGGGTACTGACCTGAGTCTGGACTGCCAGACAATCCAGAAAAGCCTGGCGATCGTTTTCGGTCTGGAAACCCAGTAAATCAAAATCACACATCTGCTCAAGCAGGGCCTGATGTGGAGGTAGCGCGTTAAAAATTTCCGGCGTCGGGAAAGGGATATGCAGGAAAAAACCGATGCGATTATTCACTCCGCGTTTACGCAACTCATAGGCAAACGGTAACAGGTGGTAATCATGAACCCAAATAATGTCATCTTCGCTCAGTAGCGGCAGTAGCTTATCTACCAGCAAAGCATTAACCCGCTGATACCCTTCCCAGGCCGGGCGCTGAAACTGAACTAAATCCAACCGATAGTGGAATGCAGGCCATAAAACGGCATTCGAAAACTGGCAGTAATACTCTTCGTAATCCTGCTCGCTCAAATTAAACGAGGCCCAGGTAATATTGCCACGAGTGACTTTTTTTAACGGTTTATCTTCATTACCGGTATCACCACTCCAGCCAAACCACAGTCCACCAGCAGTTTTTAATGCGCCCAACACACCGACCGCGAGCCCACCTGCGCTCCCTTTGTCATCTGGCGAGGCGATACGATTAGATACTACGACTAAACGACCCATAGTCACCTCTTCTGTTGTTTGTTGTATTCGATTGTTGCTGCGAAGAGTTAATTTGCTCCAGCCAACGCCAGACATCCCTGACGCCATCCAGACGCCATGTCGCCTGCGTCGCCCCGCTCCCCACCTTCACTGAAATACCGCCTGCGCGGTTAACTACCTCGAAACCTGTTTCATCCGTTAGATCATCACCGAAAAATACGGGGATCCGTCCGGCAAAAGGCGCTTCCTGCATAAATGCAGCAATCGCGTCGCCTTTATTCGTGCCTTTAGGTTTTATTTCAACGACACATTTTCCATGCTGCAATGCAAGCTGCGGCCATGTATGCGTGATGCATTCAGCCAGCGTTATCAGCGCCGCTTCATGCTCTGGCGCCTGACGATAGTGCAGCGCGAAAGCCATACCTTTTGCTTCCAGCGTCGTGCCAGGCAGCTTCGACAGCGCCGTCTGTAACAACGCGCCGGCTTCACGTTCAATACCTGCGGCCAGGCGTACTATATGGGTTTGACCATTGATGTCACGGCGTTCTGCCCCATGCACTCCGGCGAGCGGAAAACGAAAGGGAGTGGTGAGGCCGTCAAGCTCAGCCATCGAGCGCCCTGAAATCAATGCCAGCGCACCCGCGTTACGCGTCGCCAACTGATGTAATAATTGCAGGATTGTCTTAGGGACAACGACCTGGTCAGGATAGGGCTTGATCTCAGCCAGAGTCCCATCGAGATCAAAAAAATAAGCACAGTTTGCAGATTGTTCAGGGGGTAATGTCAGTGATGCTGTCACCCGGTTATCCTCCTCATCATGGTTTGTACGCCGCGCGGATCGCGCCGTATAGATGATGTATGACGGATATAAGTATAGACAGTGTGACCATGCTCGCCATTTGGAAAAACAATCGCCAGCCGGGTAGCGGCTGGCGATTAGCAGAAGCTAGACTGAAAAGTTGGGGCTTAAATCATCAAATGGTGCGCTCCGCTTTTTGCTTGTAACGGTCGAAGATTACCGCCGCCAGCAGGATGAGACCACGTACGACGTACTGCGCAAATGGAGAGATGTTCAGCAGGTTCATCGCGTTCTCAACCGTCCCCAGAATCAACACCCCAGCGACCACATATGAGATTTTTCCGATGCCACCTTTCAGCGATACGCCCCCTAAAACACATGCAGAAATCACGATCAGCTCATAACCAATTGAGGTCATTGGCTGGCCGCTGGTCATACGCGATGCGAGGATAATTCCCGCAATTGCGGACACCAGACCGGAAAGAATAAAGATAATAATCTTGGTGCGAACAACCGGAACCCCGGCCAGGCGCGCAGCCTCCTCATTCCCACCAATAGCCAGCGTGTTACGACCAAACGTGGTTTTATTCAGCAGTAAGCCAAATACGATGAAACACACGATCGTTATCCAGATAGGTGCCGGCAGCCCAAACCAGTTAGCATAGCCAAGGGTGAAGAATCGCTCATCTTCGATCCCGACCGCCTTGCCGTCAGAGATAATGTAGGCCAGACCGCGGACAATCTGCATCGTCGCCAGAGTGGTGATCAGGGCGTTGATTTTTAACCGTGCAATCACAAACCCATTAACCAGACCGCATAAAATCCCCAGCAACAGCCCGGCAGCGACGCCAATCCACAAGCTTTCGGTCATGTTGATGACCACGGCCGTAGTGACCCCAGCACAGGCAATGACCGACGCGACGGACAGGTCAAAGTCACCGGATGCCAGGCAAAAGAGCATTCCACATGCGACCATACCCGACATAGATACCGCCAGCCCCAGCCCCTTCATGTTGATGAAGGAGGCAAAGTTTGGCACGAAGATGGCACACACCAGGAACAGCACGGCGAACACCACCAGCATCCCGTATTGATCCCAAATGCGGCCAAGATTTAGTGCCGACTTCGCAGCACCTGAACCCGATGTAGTAACGGAAGACATCATACTCTCCTTATTCAGGCCACAGCCTGGCTGACTTTAGGCATGGCAAGGCTCAACGCCTGGCGTTCATCCGCCTGTTCATGAAGTAACTCACCGGCAATCTCGCCTTCCCTCATCACCACGATACGATCGGCGACACCGAGAACTTCTGGCAGGTCACTGGAAGCAAACAGCACGGCCACACCGCGCGCCGCGAGGGCATAAATCACGTTATAAATTTCATGCTTGGCGCCCACATCAATGCCGCGGGTAGGTTCATCCAGCAAAATCACTTTCATCTCTTCCGATAACCACCGGCCAAGAATAGCCTTCTGTTGATTACCGCCAGAGAGGTTCATGATCAGTTGCTCCGCCCCCGGTGTTTTGATGTTGAGCGAACGAATATGGTGATCGGCATTGGTTTCTTCCCAGCCGTTATTGATCACGCATCCGCCCAAGACATGTTTACGACGCGCGCTAATATTGATGTTGTTACGCACCGAATGAACCGGAATAATCCCTTCGGCTTTGCGATCCTCCGGACACAGCATCATCCCTGCTTCAATGGCGTGGCTCGGTTTGCGGATATCAATTGGCTGTTCATCAATAAACACCTGGCCTGCGGTGATACGCGTGCCGCCAAACAATCCTTTCATTAATTCGCTACGTCCGGCGCCCACCAACCCAAACAGTCCGACGATTTCACCGCTACGCACTGATAAACTGATCGGCGTCCGCACGCCGGGGGCTTTGACCTCATGCAAACGCAGACGCTCTGCGCCATAAGGCCTGGATTTCCAGCCATAAATATCACCCAGGTCACGCCCCACCATCGCCTGCACCAGCGCGTCGTGATCAACCTGCTGCATGTCCGTAAACGTTTTAACGTAATGCCCATCTTTAAATACGGTAATGGCATCGCTAAGGGCAAAAATCTCTTCCATACGGTGCGAGACATACAGAATGATGCGCCCTTCGTTGCGCAGCTCACGGATAACGCGAAACAGATTCTCAATCTCGCGTGCCGACAGGGAACTGGTCGGTTCATCAAAAGCGATAATTTTGGCGTTACGCGCCAACGCTTTTGCAATCTCCACCATCTGCCATTGACCAATGGAGAGGTATTTCAATGGCGTATCGGGATCAATATCCATGCCCAGATGCTTAAGCTGTAGCCCCGCTTCATAGTTCAACAGCGAGCGGTTCACAATGCCGCCTTTATGCGGCAGTTGCCCTAAATAGATATTTTCGGCAACGGTCATTTCCGGGACAAGATGCAGTTCCTGGTAAATAATGGCGACACCGGCGTTCAACGCGGCTGTGGTATCCGCAAACGAAACTTCTTGACCGCGGATCGCCAGAGATCCCGTCGTTGGCGCATAGTTACCGCTGAGAATTTTTAAGAGTGTTGATTTTCCGGCGCCATTTTCGCCCATCAGCGCATGCACCTGACCGGCATAGCAATCGAAACTGATATCCGTAAGCGCTTTAACGCCGGGGAACGTTTTGCCAATGCCGCGAAATGAGAGATACGGGGTAGACTGTTGCATAACGTCTCCGTGATTCAGATCTTTATACCGGATGGCGGCTTTGCCTTATCCGGCCTACTGAGTACGTAATTCGTAGGCCGGATCAGACGCTTTGGCGACGCATCCGGCATTTATGTTACTTACCGCCTAAACCTTTCTTCGCCAGTTCTTCTTTGAAGTTATCGCGGGTAATCAGCACCACATCCGTCACTTCAGTAAACGCCGGTGGCTCTGCACCTTTCGTCACCCAGTTGTAGAGCATTTGGCTTGATTTATAGCCGTGAACGTCCGGGCTTGGCAGCAGTGAACCGTAGAACCCGGTCGCTTCCCCTTTGGACAGTTCACTCACCGCATCAACGCCGTTAATACCGATACCAATCACGTTTGGCGCTTTAAAGCCTTGCCCTTCGGTCGCACGCACGCCGCCCAGTACGGTGTTATCGTTCATGCCAACAATCAGCCAGTGTTTAACTTCAGGATGCTGAACAAGCATGGAGTTGGCGGCGTCGAATGCGCCGGGGATATCATTCGATTTGGTTGGGACCTGGTAGATCTGTTTTTCCGGGAAGCCTGCAGCTTTAAGCGCTTCCATTGAACCCGAAGTACGGCGACGCGCGGTATCCAGTTCGTTCGCAGTAATGGCCATTACCGCGGTAGATTTCACATCCCAACCGCGCTTTTGCATCTCCTTGTACAGTTCCTGGCCCTGGCGTTCACCAATTTTTGTTGCCGCCATCATGACCAGCGGCACGGTGTCCATCGGTTTTCCTTTCGCGTTGGCAAACTGGTCATCGACGGCAATGACTTTCATATCGTAGCCGCGCGCCTTCGCCATAATGGCAGGCCCGAGTTTGGGATCCGGCGTACAAATCACAAACCCTTTCGCGCCACTGGCAGCCAGGCTGTCAATCGCGTTAAGGGTTTTCTCACCATCCGGGACGGCGATTTTAATCACCTCAAAACCAAGGTCTTTACCGGCCTTATCGGCAAATTTCCATTCTGTCTGGAACCACGGTTCTTCCGGTTGTTTGACAAGGAAACCGAGCTTCATGGACTCAGCGATAGCGGATTGTGACATAATGGCAGCCAGGCCGATGGCAGCCAGCGCTTTAGTGAATTTGTGCATGGTCAACTCCAGCTTTAACGTTCTTTTATGTAGGGTAAAATCAGACGATTTTTTGTAATTCGGACGTAAAACAAGGCATTACCTTTTATTGATAAGATCAATGCCAGTGCTGGGAGTATTTTTAGCGGGAAATTGATTCTCCATAAGAGAGCGGCATCACACCACAGAATTACAGTAATTGCGTACATAAATTCAGCGAGAAATGACATAAAAAAACGCGATTTTGACGAAGAAGAAAAAGAGAAATAGCAGATTAGTCCATAACATCAGTCAGCAAATCCTTGTCCCCGAATGCTCAAGCATTCGGGAGAACAATGTTTACCATGGGTAATAAATGTGGTCGGCGTGATCGCGAACCGGAATATCATCTCCCAACAGACGCGCCGAAAGCGTAAACGCAAAATCAAAAATATGCCCTAATCCTTTGCCGCTAATAAGATTGCCATCCTCGACAACGGGCGCATCGATATATTCCCCATCCGTGACGTTTTGCCACAAATCTCCCGAGCACACGTAGCGACGTCCCTTTAGCAGACCGTTGCCACCCAGCACGCGCGCGGCCGCAGAGCACACCGGACAAATAAATTTTCCCGCCTCATCATGGCGGATGACAAACTGGATGACTGCCTCACTGGCGGCAAGATTAACGCTGCCCTGCGGCCCGCCAGGCAACACGATGGCATCGTAGAGATGCGCCTGACGCGCGGCCAACGTGCTATCGGTCACCATCGGCACGTCATGATAGCTCACCACCGCACGTGACTCAGCGCAGGCCAGTGTTTCGACTTCGATATTCAGGCGACGCAGAATATCAATAGTAACTATCGCTTCCGCCTCTTCAAAACCGGGCGCCAGCAGCACCGCAACCTTTTTCATTTGTAATACCTCGCTTTATCCACATAGAGCCAAACAATCAATGCTGAATCGTACAGGCCATTAAAGTTATTAATTTCGGCAAAAATGATCTGGCGCAAAAAATTAGCCATCTGGTAACTTTCAATTACCTCGCCAGCCGTGAAGTTTCTACAACCAGAGTGCTTCGAAAATCACCAAAGACAAGACGATAACCGAACGCTAAATTTTATTTTGTGATATGAAACATCATTTCATAAATGAGATTAAGATTTAACCCCATAGATATCAAAGAATTACATTCACCAATCCTATATTAAGAAATACCTGCATTAAGAATATTGCTATAACAATATGTAAAAAAACATAAATACGCAGATTTAAGGATTTTCTTATTCCTGGTCACGCGCTATGCTGATTCTCGATCGGAAGCGAATATAATTCGTGATCACTAAAGGACCGGCGGAACGGATTTATTCTGCTAACAGTTTTAATTGTACGTAGATGTGAAGTGCGGCGGCAGCCCGTTGCACTGACGTTAGTAACGTACACTCTCCTTTCTGGAAATAAGGATATTGATATGGCTGCTGTTGGAATTGTTCATAAACTCAACACACAAATGAATCTTGAGTTCTACGCATCGAATCTTTACCTGCACCTTAGCGAATGGTGCTACGAACATAGCCTGACAGGCACCGCAACGTTTCTACGCACCCAGGCGCAGGGTAACGTGACTCAAATGATGCGTATGTTTAATTTTATGAAAAGCGCCGGGGCTAACCCCATCGTCAAGGCCATCGATGTTCCGGGTGATGAACTGACTTCCCTGGAAGAACTGTTTCAGAAAACACTGGATGAGTACCAACAGCGTTCGAGTAAGCTATCACGCTTAACCAATGAAGCAGAAGCATTGAACGATGAGCCAACCGTTGACTTTCTCCACGATCTGGAAAAAGAACAGCAACAGGATGGCGTGCTGTTACAAACCATTCTTGATGAAGTTCGCAGCGCGAAACGCGCGGGGCTGTGCATGGCGCAAACCGATAAGCATCTGCTGAACGTCGTAAACTACCAACATCACTAATCTTCAATTTTCATAACGCTCGCCGGATAGTCATGCCACGCATCTTATCCGGCGAGCGCTCAATGATCTCTACGCTCGCGCCTCTCATTCTCAGAGACGCAAAAAAACCTTTCTAAAACCTGAAACAACGGTTTATTTTAGTGAGACTCATTCTGCGGCGTGAATTTCAACTCGATCAAGGCAACCGCTTTTTGGATTGCGCGCATAGTTACCGGATCGGCCCCCGCAGGGTGACTGGAAAAGTCGATGCTTTTCAGCTGGCTGGACATTTTCTCCCGAACTTCTACCGGGGCGATAACATCAATGACATCCAGAATTTGTTTGATTACTAACTGACAGGCAACAACGTCCGAGAGCAGTTCCTGATCGGCATTCAGTGTTTGGGACATAATGAGCTCCTTATAGAAAGGTCGTCATAGTACCCATTCAGCGATCGAAACGATAGCGGTGTACGCATAGCGGATACGCAGAAAATAAAAATAGTTCCAGTCAGTTTCTTTTGAGATGGCAAGCACAAATGAGTGAACATTTAGCGGTTGAGAATAAACGCGGTCTCTCCCCAGCGGCATTACTTGTTGCCGGCGCTTTCTTTATGGAGTTTATTGACGGCACGGTGATCGCCACCGCCCTACCCGACATGGCCAAAAGCTTTGGCGTACAGGCGGTTGACCTCAACATTGGTATCAGCGCCTACCTGATCACCCTCGCCGTACTTATCCCCGCCAGCGGCTGGATTGCGGACCGCTTCGGTGCCAGAAAAGTATTTACCCTCGCACTGGCGATATTTACCCTCGCCTCAATCTTATGCGGTTTGTCCACCCGTCTTGAGAGCTTTGTCGCCATGCGAATCTTACAGGGCGTGGGCGGCGCGCTAATGGTTCCAGTTGGCCGCCTCGCGGTACTACGCACCACGCCTAAACATCAGTTAATCACCGCTATTGCGACCCTGACCTGGCCCGCGTTAGTCGCGCCCATCATCGGTCCGCCGCTTGGGGGATTCATCACCAGCTATGCCAACTGGCGCTGGATCTTTTTCATTAACGTCCCACTGGGAATGCTGGCGATAGCGCTGGCGCTACGTTTTATTCCGGATATTCATGACGACGAGCGCCGTCCGTTTGATATAGCAGGTTTTGTCGCAACCTCTGTTGCCATGGTGAGCCTGGTGTATGCCATGGAATTACTGGGAACCCAGCAGCCGCAGGGTTGGCTAACTGCCGGACTTCTCACGCTGGGAATAGCAACCTTCCTGTTTGCTCTACGCCATTTTCGTCGCGCCGCCTGGCCAATGATTCGTCTCGATGCGATGAGTGTCCCGACTTTTCGCGTCACGATGTACGGCGGGTCGCTGTTTCGCGCCTCTATCAGCGCCGTACCATTTCTGCTGCCGTTAATGTTCCAGGTAGGCTTTGGCATGAACGCTTTTCACGCAGGTTCGCTGGTGCTGGCGGTGTTTGTGGGCAATCTGACGATAAAACCTGCCACCACACCGTTAATACGCTGGCTGGGCTTTAAAAAATTGCTGCTGATCAACGGGGCGCTCAACGTCCTGGCGCTGCTGGCCTGTGCATTGATAACGCCGCAAACTCCCGTGTGGGTTATTTTGCTGGTACTGTATCTGGGCGGCGTATTCCGTTCAATCCAGTTTACCGGCGTCAGTACGCTTGCCTTTGCGGACGTCCCCGCGCCGCAAATGAGCTACGCCAATACGCTGTTCAGTACGGCAACACAGTTAGCGGTGGGATTGGGGATTTCATTAGCCGCTATTGGGATCCGTATCGGCGATGAAGTCAGTGAATGGCTGGCACTGGGCAATATTCCGGGGATCAGCTTCCGTCTGGCCTTTGTGGTTATCGCCATAATTTGTCTGATAGGTATGGTCGATACGCTGCGGCTTACCCGTGATGCGGGAAGCGCAGTCTCTGATAAGAACAGATAGCCCGGCAGGTGAACACCGCCGGGCCAGCAGGATTTAGCCAATAATCTCGCGCACGAACGCTTCGATAGACTTGTCCTGGCAGTTATCGAAGAAGCATTGCTGGAAGCGTGGACCCGACACGGCGGTTTTCACCAGTTCAGGATCGATAGCGCGCAATGTATCCAGATAATTCTCTTTTACCACTGCCGCTTTCACCTGATTCAGAATACCGGCGTTACGCACCTGCGGTTCTTTACGTTCCGGAGGGTAACCTTCCCCGGTACGTCCAGTAAACGCTTTTTCAAACATATAGCGCACATTCAGCTCGGCGCCCCAGCCAAAACCCTTGGCGAAGGCCAGTGAAAGTGCGTTACCGTTGTTTATCTGAGAAAACAAGAATGCGTCCGCCGGATCAAGGCAGTACCCACATACCACTCCCGGATGGATATTCAGTGACATCATTGCGCCCTGACCCGTACCGCAGCCCGTGACCACAAAATCCACGGCTTTGGAATTAAGCAGAATGCTGGCCATAATCCCTAAATGAATGTAGGTCAGATGATGGTCATTTTCATCGCTCATACCGACGTTAAAAACGGGAAAACCTTTCTCATCCGCAACGGCTTTAAGCTCGTTATGAATGATGGCGTTTTTGCTTGCCTGACTGTTTTCCATCATCAATGCAATTTTCATTCTGTCATCTCCTGAATGCGTAGCGGGGACTGCTGAAAGTCATAACATTCAGGCCACATTACTATTTTGCAAACTCACTTTCAAATTTAATGAACTTTTGTTTTATAAATTAATGTAGTGCTCACATTTTTCCCTCAGCAGCCCAGAATAGCCTCAAGAACCAGACGTCGTTGCGATTAATCGCAGGTGTTTTTCAGGCTATTCAAGCCATTGATACGTCAACACGTATGCCATGATAGCCTATCTCCGAACTTTCAGAGCGATCACATGAAGACCTTTATCCTTGCCCTTTTGCCGCTCGTGCTGACAGGATGCACTATTACCAAACAGGCGCAGGTCAGCGAAGCCAGCGCTATCACCGGTGTGGTTCGACTGACCTACAACCAGGCCATGTTGCAAACGGCACGAACCGATGACTACGTAACCCAGGGAACAGCCACCAAAGAGTGCCAGCGTATGGGCTACGCCAGCGCCGCAGCATTTGGTCAACCGGTGTCAACCTGTAGCGTATATGCCGGTTCTTTGTGTTTGAATACCAAAATTACGCTCGCCTGGCAGTGTCACGGCGTCGCGGTATCTCAAGCGCCCTCATTCAATTATTAATATTTCGACCAGCATTTTTTGCTGGTCATTAGTTACTTCGTTATTTATATCCTCCGCTTAATAGCGTTAATGCGTTTTATTCCCATTCGTATTTTTAATAAATAAATTTATTATTTTACCTTTTGCAAATAATTAAATAACAAATTATAGTGGCGCCACGTAATATTTAATGACGTTTGTGGAGCAGAACCATGCTGAAAACAGAAATGATTGACCAACTGAATGAGCAAATGAATCTTGAATTATACTCATCTCTGCTCTACCAACAGATGAGCGCGTGGTGCAGCTATCACAGCTTTGAAGGTGCTGCCGCGTTTCTGCGCCGTCACGCCCAGGAAGAGATGACGCATATGCAGCGTCTGTTCGACTACCTGACTGACACCGGTAGCTTACCGCGTATTAATGCCGTCTCTTCCCCTTTCGCTGAATATGCTTCTCTGGACGAACTGTTCCGTGTGACTTACGAACATGAACAGCTGATCACGCAGAAAATTAATGAGCTGGCACATGCGGCAATGACCCACCAGGATTATCCGACGTTTAATTTCCTGCAGTGGTATGTTGCTGAGCAGCATGAAGAAGAGAAATTATTTAAATCTGTTATTGATAAGCTATCACTGGCAGGAAAAAGCGGTGAAGGTCTTTATTTCATCGACAAAGAGCTGGCTACGCTCGATACACAGAATTAATTCTGTTAGATAACGGTGGTGAGTTGCCACCGTTATTCGATAATCTTAATGGCGGCAGATCTTGCTTTCGTGCGTAGAGAAGCCGTCTTCTTTTGCAATAAACTTCCCCTTCGCCGCTAAAAATGCCACCAGCTCGGCCGCCGTCATACCTTGCGCAGAACAGGTGTGAAAACGTGCGTGCTCGCCAAAACGTGCCGTAATTGCCGCTTCAAGACTGCCATTTGAATACTGCTCGCCAGATTCAATCATCATATTGAGCACTTCATGACCGTGAATAGATTCCATACTACCTCCTCAATAAAGGGCATAGCCTAATGTGAACCGCAGGGCGCTGCTTTGCGCTAACACAGGTTTACCAGCAGATAAATGTTATTTCGTATGCATCTTAAAATATCAAATAATCGTAAAGTTTAATGTACACGTGTTGTAACGGTGATTTGACGAAAATAACGTTTTGCCTTAACCTGCGCCGCAGATATAACCGTTGATTATCTCCGGGACAGAGGAAAGCGTGAAAAACAGAACCCTGGGTAGTATTTTTATCGTGGCGGGAACCACGATTGGTGCCGGAATGTTGGCAATGCCGCTGGCTGCGGCAGGCGTGGGGTTTAGCGTCACGCTGGTATTATTAGTCAGTCTTTGGGCGTTGATGTGCTACACCGCGCTGTTGCTGCTTGAAGTGTATCAACACGTACCGGCTGACACCGGGCTGGGTACCCTGGCGAAACGTTATCTTGGTCGTTACGGACAATGGGTAACGGGCTTTAGCATGATGTTTTTGATGTACGCGCTGACAGCGGCGTATATCAGTGGCGCAGGAGAACTGCTGGCCTCCAGCATAAGCGACTGGACCGGGACAGCTATCTCTCCAACCACAGGTGTGCTGCTGTTCACCTTTGTTGCCGGTGGTGTGGTTTGCGTTGGGACGTCGCTGGTCGATCTGTTCAACCGTCTGTTGTTTAGTGCCAAGATAATTTTCCTGGTGGCGATGCTGGCCCTGTTAATGCCGCATATCCATAAAGTGAATCTGCTTACGCTGCCGCTTCAGCAAGGGCTGGCGCTGTCCGCGATCCCGGTTATCTTCACGTCGTTCGGTTTTCACGGCAGCGTTCCGAGTATCGTCAGCTATATGAACGGTAACATCCG
Source organism: Citrobacter sp. EC_71 (assembly GCF_019584005.1). Classification (NCBI taxonomy): domain Bacteria; kingdom Pseudomonadati; phylum Pseudomonadota; class Gammaproteobacteria; order Enterobacterales; family Enterobacteriaceae; genus Citrobacter; species Citrobacter sp. EC_71. The sequence continues at coordinate 21,869 of NZ_VDAY01000004.1, read as the reverse complement.
TAAACTGCGCTGGGTATTTATCACCGGTAGCGCCATTCCTCTAATCGCCTATATTTTCTGGCAACTGGCTACACTTGGCAGCATTAACTCGTCTACGTTCATGGGACTGTTAGCCAACCATGCTGGTTTAAACGGATTGTTACAGGCATTACGTGAAGTCGTGGCGTCACCGCACGTTGAACTGGCGGTGCATTTGTTTGCCGATCTTGCGCTGGCAACCTCTTTCCTCGGCGTCGCGCTGGGATTGTTTGACTATCTGGCAGACCTTTTCCAGCGCCGAAATACCGTAGCAGGAAGGATGCAAACCGGCGTGGTGACTTTCCTGCCGCCGCTGGCATTTGCGCTGTTCTATCCACGTGGCTTCGTGATGGCGCTGGGATATGCAGGCGTTGCCCTCGCGGTACTGGCGTTGCTGATCCCCGCTATGCTGGCGTGGCAAAGCCGAAAACATAACCCGCAGGCTAACTACCGCGTGGCGGGGGGCGCACCGGCGCTGGCGCTGGTGTTTATGTGCGGAATTGTGGTGATAGCGGTACAGTTTTCCATTGCAGCAGGGTTACTCCCCGAAGTGGGTTAAACAAAAGGGGCTTTACGCCCCTTTCTGTTAATGCAGACAGCACTGCTTGTATTTTTTCCCACTGCCGCACGGGCACGGATCGTTACGTCCGACCTTGGCATCCACTTTTACCGGCACCTTGACCGGCGTTTCCTGCGGATGCGCCATCCACCAGGCATGCAGATCCAATGCTGCCAGACGGATAGCGTCCACGCTTTCCTCAAACTCTTCTGGCGTCAGTTTCTCAACCACAGCAAAGTTTTCTTCCGTACCGTGCAGCGCAATAGCCTCGAGCGCCGGTTTTAAGGTATCCGGTAATGCGGACCAGTCCGACAACGCGACGCCGCGCATATAACCAAAGCACCACTCTTCAACGATGGTCAGTTCATGCTCGTCAATTTCACGCAGACCAAACAGCGGCTCAAACTGCTCAGGATATTCATCCAGACGATCGGCCGTATCCGCCATGTGCTGAAACGCCAGATTCATGAAGCGCGTCATTTCTTTTTCGGAGGACCAGCGCGGCACATATTGCGCGCCGCCCCAAATTGCAACCAGCCACTGCTCCGGTTCAATTTCATACGGTGAACTGAGCACCGCCGTCAGCAAACCATCCAGTTCTGACACATCCAGAATAGCTTTGTCCGTATTGTACTTAGTCAGTACATCATCCAGCCATTCCAGTTCGCTCTCGTTTAATGGTCCCGTTTTCATAACGCTTTTCCTTAGTCAAAAATTCTTGCCTGTGATCATCCTACATGGCTGGAGGGATAACAGATACAAATGGGCGTGGGCGGTTTACAGCTACCGCCAGTTCAGGTTAACAGGATACGAGGGGAATTCCGGTAGTTAACGCACAAAAGAGAACACCAGGCCGCCGGGCATCATACCGGGAAAACAGAACAAAACCACCCGTAGGCGGTTATTGTTGCTCAATACGGTTAAGCGTCGCGCTATACCCGGTTTTTGCTACCGCTTTAAGTAACGTATCGGTAGGAAAACCTTCAGGTACGATCGCTTCTGCCTGCCTCGTCTTGAGGGAGGATTTCGCTTTAATGACGCCATCAGTTTCGCGTAACGCCTGATTGACAGAAATTACGCATAATGAGCAGGTCATATTTTGGATATCCAGCACCACTTTTTGATTGGCCGCCTGAACCCATAACGGCAACAATAAGCCTGCCACTAACATGAAAACCTTCATTCAAACACCTCATAAAACCAGGCAACCAGCGTTGGGTAAAATAACACCGGTAAAATAAACGCCAGCGCACACCAGTAGAGAACGCGCGCCTGTTTCAGGGTTAGCCAGCCAGAACACCACAACCGCCTGGAGAAATAGAGTCGCCAGAAAACACGCAGTAGTAATCCCAATGACAGCAGCATCAAAGGCATTCGTAAAAACTCAAACCGGGTTAAAACAGCAAAGCTCGCCGCAGAGATACCAAACAGCAGATATAACAGCGGCCCAACGCAGCATAAGCCGGCAGTGACGGCAGCCGCAGCGGCCGTCAGCAGGGTCAGTCCCGCGCCTTTAGCGTTGTTCTGTGGCGACATAGCGGTAGGAGAACGCTTTAGGATCGTAGAAATTGATCGGGTCGCCATCGACTTCGGCGTAAGGATAACCAAAGTTGTTCATAGCTCCCTGCTCTGTCGCCGGATACAGCTCGAAATCACGTCCGTAGTTGAATCCTACCCAGTTCATTTCCCAGTTACCAAACAGGTAGGCGTTGACGGCCTGGACATCGGCATCCTGGTGCGATTTTTTCTCAGCCAGACGCATTTTGGTCACGTCAGCGGGATCGCACGGTAACCAACCGTAACCTGCGAGATAGAATTCGGCGCGACAGTGTTGTCCACCGCTGACATCGGCAACGCCTGCGCTGTCGGCTTTGCCAAAGGCGCTTTTCGAGTAACGTTCGAGCTTATTGGCTTTGCCCAGACGGATGCCAAACAATTCGCGTGCGGGAATACCGCTGGCGCGTGCCAAAGCAACAAAAACGGAGCTCATATCGGTACATTTTCCCTTGAGCTTGCCACTTTTTAAGATCTCTGCCACATCACCGGTACCACAGCCAATAACGTCATTATCCCGTTCCATATGGCTGCTCACCCACTCGTAAATGAGACGCGCTTTTTTCAGCGGATCTTGCTCATTACCGGTAATTTTGCGCGCAGTTTCCAGAACCAGCCCATCTACTGGAGTATGTGCCGTCGGCAACAAGTAGGGTTTTACATCCAGCGGATAAATAATCTGCTCCGGTGCTTGCCAGGTTTTTAGCGCATCCTGCTGCAACGGCTCCCAGTCGGCGGTTTCAATATCGATATCAACGTTAATCAACAATTCACCCTGCGAATCTGACCAGGTGGCAAACAGCGTCTTCGCGCCATAGGCATTGTTGGTGGTGACATACGCCTGCTGATAGTTCCCGCTAAAGGCAAGGGCTGTCATTTGTTGAAACACAGTACCTACAGGTAGCGGGATCCAGAGTTTCACCACCCCGCGCGATCCCTTAGGAGGATTGAGTTTATACGTTTGTGATAAGACAAAGCGTCGACGCGCGACAGACGCGACTGTTGGCTCTGCGGCATGTACCGTCTGGTTAACAATCGTAGGGCCGACTAAACCGGCGGCGGAAAGGAGAACGCTATTTTTGAGAAATTGGCGACGTTGCATTGCTGTCTGTCCATGTTGTAAGAGTTGAGCTACGGCCCATTGGGAAACCGTATGCGATCATCACAGCAGACAGACGCTGGCTTAAAAAGGCGAGCAGATGGAGGTTATTCATCAATAACAGACCTGTTAACTGTGAATGAAATGAGAAACTACAAGACCGCTATTAAGCCATTTACAGGCAAAAAAGTACAGCAGTGAGAGCGCCTTCAAAATATATGCACATTGGTTGCCAGCTTACGGGCTAGCCCTCTGGCCCCCTCGCGCATGACCATATCGTGATTCCAACGAAATACAGGTGCTGCCAGCGGGGCAAGATAATTCATCCAACGGATCGTGGTACGGACATTCCAGTCATATTTGACAATAGTCTCTTTGCCACTCGCAATAAAAGACCACACGCCTCGCCCTTCTACCGCCCCGCTGGCTTGTCCTTCAAGCAAAGTGCAAGGCAATATATTCAATACATTGATATCAAAGGTTAAGCGATAAGGTAGAACGCCTTTCCAGGTATAACGATGCAGCGCGCCAATGCCCTGTAGATCCCCCTTCTTGATCTCAACGATGCGTTCCAGACTTACCCACCATTCCGGCCACTGATCGGGATGAGAAAAAATATCCCATACCTCCTGGATTGAAGCCTCAACCCGCCAGACCGTGGAAAAATGATACTCAGCCATAGTACAGGCTCCCTCAAGGCGTGAAGAAATTAGCGGGAAAACGGATATTGATAACCATCGCTTCCAGAAGATCGATTTCTAATCGCTGCCCATCTGGAGCATAGCCGATCACTTTGGCAGGGAGTCCGTGATAATTATCCAGTCAGACGTCATAGCAGGGAACACCATCAACCGCCATTATTCCCGGCCCAACCACAGACACGCGCGTCGTCTCCCAACCCCTCAGACTTAGTATGGACAGCTGGCTTAAATTGTTGGTTTTCTTTTCAGTTGGGATGGCAACAAAAAGCTATACTTTAATAGCCGTACTCTTAACAGGTATTAATCATGAAACTGCCATCGGTATTTTCATGCTTCGTTCTCATATTACTGCTACTGGCGTCATCATCTGCCACTGCCAACGCGTTACAAAACCAGGCCGCAAGAGAGCAAGAGTTGAGCGCAGCACTCCGTGCCGGTAATGGCATCATCATCATTGGCGGGACGGATGATTCCGCATTCACGTTGCGGGCACGAAACCGAATCCACAGACATTTAGCGATTCAGGATGACTTTGGCGATCCCATCATGATCAATGGTTTCCAGGACCACAACGATAATCCTGCCCGTAATGGTTTTATCAACAACCCTGCACGAGGGGGCTTTATGTTTAACGCACCGATTCGTCGATAGAGTGATTATCTATAGCAAGCAAGTGTTTGATTACGTATCACGCAGGATAAAACGATGGATTGCAGGCACAAAAAAACCACCCGTAGGTGGTTTCACGACACTGCTTATTGCTTTGATTATTCTATTCTTTCCCATGGTACCCGGAGTGGGACTTGAACCCACACAGCGCGAACGCCGAGGGATTTTAAATCATGCGCTTTCTTTCTTAATCTCAGTGAGATAGCGCGTTTTTTCATAACATCTATTGTTAACACCATTTTTATCATTCAGTTACTTACAATAAGTGAATAGCTAATATTACGTATCCATTGACCATATCCCGATCTCGCTTACTGTATATACATCCAGCATAAAAGGATTGTTTTATGGTAACCGCAAAAGAGTCGAATGCAGGAGCAATGCCTGAGTTAACTGATTTTGCTATCAGTTACTGCGCGCTCACTGAACATGTTCTGTTACACGCCAAATTCACAGACACTATGGTTTCTGTCCCATCATGGCCGTCGGTGCAATTCCCTGATCAAACGATCTGCTTGTCCCGTAGGCAAGCTGAAAATCTCCTGCGTGAACTAAAGAAATCCGTCGATTACATAGATGCTGGCATTGATCATCCTTCCATTAAATTCATCGACTAAAAGGTGTGTCATGTTCGTTGAACTGGTTTATGACAAGCGTAATGTTGATGGGTTGGCGGGGGCCAGAGAGATCATCCTGGCAGAGTTGACGAAGCGAGTGCACCAGATTTTCCCTGATGCCGAAGTGAAGGTGAAGCCAGTGCAGGCGAACGCCTTGAATAGCGATGCCAGCAAAAGCGATCGGGAAAAGCTGAACCGCATGCTGGAGGATATGTTTGAAAAGGCCGATATGTGGCTGGTGAATGGAGAAGGTTTTCGCTGATGATTTCAGAGATGATCACTACGCCTATCAATGTGTGCTGGTGAGGCAACAACCCATGCAGGTGGGAAAATACCTGCACTAAAGCGCGGTTAATGGTAATATTTTTCATAACTATTATTTGATAGCAATGAAGAGGCTGACCTTGATACCAAAAAAGATTCACTATATTTGGGTAGGTAATAAACCTAAACCTCCATTTGTTTTAGAGTGTATTGCTACATGGAAAAAATTCCTCCCAGATTATGAAATTATAGAATGGAGCAATGAATGTCTGGACTCCATTAAAAGTACTTACGCGATTGAAGCGTATAAAAATGAAAAATGGGCTTTTGTGTCCGACTATATAAGGCTCCACGCCTTATACCATCACGGTGGTATCTATCTGGATACAGATGTCGAGGTAACAAAAGAATTTGATAACCTGCTATCACTCGATTTTTTTAGTTGCCATGAAGTGTTTAATGGCAAAACTCTCCCTATTACATCAGCGGTACTGGGTGCTTCTAAGGGAAATGGTATTATAAAAGATTTACTGGATACATATGAAAATAAAAAATTCATAATTAAAAACACTTTTGACCTAACACCAAACACACTGCTAATGACTGAGTTCCTTGTCAAAAAATTCAATATATCCCAACCATTTTTATCTGATAACACAATTCACCTAAGAGAAAAGGAAATAATTTTCCCATCAAATTATTTCTGCGAGAGGATTGATAATAAAACAAATTATTCCATACATCACTTCTCCGGCTCCTGGTTACTATCTCATAGCAGAAAAGATAAACTAAAAATTTTCAACAGGCTGATCGTTAGTCGATTAAAGAAAAAATCAGATAAAGGAGAATTCCCTATTCTATCTAATGAAAAACTAATTTTTTCAGTTAAACTAACGAATAAAATCTCATATTTACTCTTACTTAGAGCCCCATGATCGCTCTACTCGACCTGATGCTGTTTACAATTACAATGATTTTCCGGAGTCATTGAACGGGTTTACGATAAGCGAAATACCGGTGGGCTGGCGAGAGCCAGAGAATTTATTCTGGTTGGAATGACAAAGCGCGTACAATCCGCAGTTGCGTCGTCTGCAAGAGTGCAACTGCGGCAATTCACTATTCTTTGCCCTTTTTCTGTCCGCATCATCCGCCAAAAATAACCCTTATAACCCCAAAAGGTATTGACACCAGAACGTGCGAGGGTTACTATAACCCCATCAAAACAACACTAGAGAGCCGGAGGATGGATAGCAGGAATGCAATAGCAATGATAGAAGCCGATGGGTGGTATCTGGTGAGAGTAAGAGGCAGTCATCACCAGTTCAAACACCCAACGAAGAAAGGGCTGGTAACGGTGAACCATCCACAAAAGACATACCGCTACCAACACTGAAAAGCATCAAAAAACAGGCGGGGCTTTAAGCCCCACCTACTGGAGGTTTTAATGTTATATCCCATTGCTATTGATAAAGGCGATTCATCCTTCGGCGTTCGCGTACCGGATATTCCCGGCTGCTTTTCTGGTGGTGATAACTACCAGGACGCAATCGAGAGTGTACGTGAAGCAATCGACGCACATATAGAATTGCTGGTGGAGGATGGCGAAGTAGTACCTGAAGCTACCAGCATTGAGAACTGGCTGGACAATCCTGATTATGCAGATGTGGTATGGGCGCTGGTGGATGTGGATGTTACGCGATTGATGGGGAAAGCGGAAAAAATCAATGTTACTCTTCCCTCTTTGTTGATCCGCCGTATCGACCAGTTTGTCGCCGCACACCCTGAGTACGGTAGCCGTTCTGGATTCCTGTCCCGTGTAGCTGCTGATAAAGTGATAGGACGAGAAAAACGATAAACCTCGCAAGAGGCTTTGTTTACAAAAAGTTTCAGTAAAATAAGGACATATTCAATGAGTACCCCTTTCTTGTTGAGCGTCATAATTCCTTGCTACAACTGCCAAGATTATATTTATGAATGCTTGCAATCTGTATGCAGCCAGGTTGATGATAGTGTTGAAATCATTGTAATTAATGATGGTTCGACAGATAACTCGCTTAAAGAAATAGAATCTTTTATCAAAAAATCGACTCAGACTGTCAGAGTGATATCTCAAGAAAACCAGGGGATATCCATCGCAAGAAATAATGGAATAGAGGCATCATCTGGAAAATATATAGCACTATTGGATGGCGATGACCTTTGGGCGCCGTCCTTCTGGGAGAAAATCCGCCCAGTAATAGAGAATGACGGAACTGATCTAATCGAGTTTAATATAAAATTGATTTATGAATATGATAACGAAATGAAAGTCCCATTAATAACGTCATCCGATGGACACTTTAAAATAAACTCAATAAGTGATTTACGTGAAACTTTTCTAAGAAGTCAATGGTATGTCTGGGCCAGAGTTTACAAAAAGGATTTATTTAATAAATTTAAATTCCCTGCTGGAAGGCGTTACGAAGATGTTGCGCTTTTACCAAAAATATACCTTTCAGCAAAAGAAATCCATCGTATAACTGATGAACTGGTGCTCTATCGCATCAGACAGGGAAGCATAACCACCTCCACGGCAAGTATGGATGTAGATGACATAATATATGCTTTGGGTGTTTTCAAAGAATTAGCTAATGGTAAAACTAAAGATGAGATTGAAATCATATCGCCATCTGTATACATTACATACAATTTTGCAAGAAAAATCAGCAAAAGAATTCATGGCTATTGTTTTTTTAACAATACGCAAATTCATGATATAAAGAAAGCACTCAAGCCATATTTCAAAACACAAAAAATAAGCCGCCGCATTAGATTGTGCTTTATCCGTGAGTTTTGCCTTGCAAATAAATTTAGATACAAGCTAAGAGTGATTGCAGGCACAAAATAGTATAGAAGAAAGCTGCCAAACATAGGCAGCTTTCTTCCCATAGGCTGAGACATCCCCACGACAAAATTCAGTACGTAACCATATTTTCAGTTACACGGTTAATAGGTGTTAACCGTTGGCGGGAATGGCAACGTTAATTTCATTGCTGAACACCTCTCGCTTCCAGCCATGACAAGGCGCGTTCTTTTGAATCACTATCACCGTTAATGAGTGACTTTATGATCGATATCGCGTCTGCCTCATCGTTTGCTGAAGTAACGGTAATCCCCCTGGATACTCCAGGCACAACTGAGATATATCCCTTCTTCGCTATGGCCTTCACATGCTCCGCTGCCGCATTCGGTGATCAGCAACCAATCAGCCCAGCCAGTTCACATATCGTTGGAGGGAATCCAAACCGGCGCTGATAGTTCACGATCGAACCAAGTACTTCACTTTGTCTCACGGTAAGTTTGTTCACTTCAGCGCTCCTTAATCCGCTTGTTCAGAATTAGCACCACTATCGTTCCATGAAGCACAAGATCTGATTATTTACCTAATAGCGCTTCATTCACTTGAAGAGGCAAAGAATGAACGAAGAATTACTTGATGAAGACATAAAAATAATCCGAAGACAAATAGATGAAGGGATGCCTTATGGGGAGGTAATTAACTTCATGGTCAATCAGTTTGGGTTAACTCACCGCAATGCACAGAATGTATACAAGCTTTTAGAGGGTGATAACTAAATGTTTAAAGTTAATTTGTTTTTGTGAGGAATTATTGTGGGAGGCTTATTAATGAAAATAGCGCTTACACATGGTTAGATTCACTTGTAAGGGCCGATAACAGAATGGTTATATGGTCTCTTTTTGACGGCTCAGGGATTATGGGGTTGCCGTGGGCTGAATATGGTCACACCGAGTACTGCTTTAATTCCTCATCGGGTAATCACGGCGAGTACGTGGGGCGCAAAGAGCATCCATTGGTACATCACATTGATGTGTGGATTGATTACCAATTTATCGACAGGGTGGAGCGTATGTATATTCCTGGCCCGGATATTATTTTTGCGTTCCCTGACTGTACAGAGCTTGCTGTGTCTGGCGCGAAGCATGAAGGGCATACCAGTTTAGTATCTGTGGAGAATGCGCAGATGATAGAGGCAATCGCTGATTTCTACGGGGCTAAATGGATGGTTGAAAACCCGGTGGGCAAAATGTCGGCCCATTGGCGCAAACCGGATTACTACTTCCACCCGTACCAGTATGGCGGGTACATGACAGGAGAAGAGGAAAGCCATCACCCGAAAATGCCAGCGCGCGACGGCTACACAAAGAAAACATGCATATGGGCTGGCAACGGCTTTGTGATGCCGGAACCGCTGCCTGTGGAGCACATTGGAAAATTTTGGGGTTGGACTTACTTGGGTGGCAAATCGGAGAGAACGAAACAACTCCGCTCACTCACGCCGCGTGGGTTCGCGCGAGCAGTATTTTTGGCAAATCGGGGAAGATTGATTAAATGACCAATAACCAATTGCGTTACGTGCAAATCCCAATGGGAGCGTATGAGGCCATGCTTGAGGCTATTCGGCGCAAGGAAACCGGGACAGCACAAGCGCCAGTAAATCGCTGCAAAGCTATAAGTTCGGAACCTTTATATCAATGGCGAAAGGTCGGTGAAAAAGGCTGGCTGGATTGTAAAAAAGAATGGTTCGATATGAGCAATAAAGAACAAGATAAGGAAACCAGGGTACTTTACCTAACCTCATCGAAAGTGCCGGTAAAGATTAACAACTAGGGAGGTGCATTTTCTCCCCTAAATTATTTCTGAATTTTTCCCCCTTTCCTCTCTTCGTCGTTTTAGAGGGTTTTAGAAAGTGAATTCAGCATTAACCCAGGCCACCAGCGGCGACAACACAATCATTTCAGATGAAGTGATCACAGAGTTAACCGGGTATACAATTCCTTCAAAGCAGTGTGACACATTGCGAGATGCGGGAATTTTCTTTATAACCCGGCGCGATGGTCGCCCACGGACAACGTGGGGGCATTTCAACAACCCACTGAAGCACCGCGCTCAAGCGCCAGTTGTAGAAGTCGCTGAGCCTAATTTTGGAGCACTTGATTAATGGCAGGTTCCCGCAAGAAAAAAGAAGACTCATGGATGCCACCCCGCGTATATCGGGGCCGTTCTGCATTTGAGTTTAAGCCTAAAGGTGGTGGTACGATCTGACTATGTGATTCATCCGCTACCCAGGCGCAGGTATGGACAGCCTATGAAGCGTTGCTCAATGACAGAAAAGACGACAATTCATTATCAGGGCTGGTAGAAGCATTTTTCCGTTCACCTGACTTCTCTGACCTTGCGGTTGATACGCGCAATGATTACCGAAAATACTCGGTCAAAGTTCTCTCTGTATTCGGCAAGATGTTGCCGGATGCTATAAAACCGGAGCACATCAGGAAATATCTGGATAAGCGCGGCCTACGCAGCAAGACCCAGGCTAACCGGGAGAAGGCTTTTTTATCCAGGGTGTACCGCTGGGACTTTGAGCGTGGGATGGTGAAAGGCAATCCGACCAAGGGTGTAAGGCAGTTCAAAGAAGTCGCTCGCGAACGGTACATAACTGATGAAGAATACGCGGCGCTTTACAGTGTTTCCCCTGTGATTGTGCAGGTTGCTATGGAATTAGCCTACCTGTGCTGTGCCAGGCAGAAAGACGTTCTGGAGATGAAGAAAAGCCAATTCGTCTCTGACGGCATAATGATTAAACAAAGCAAGACGCACGTCACTCAAATTAAAGGCTGGTCTTCCCGCCTGGATGACGCTATTCAGTTAGCAAAAACATTACCGCTAAATCCGGGGATGAGTTCAGTTTACGTCCTCCGCCAGCAATCAGGCAGTGGTTATACAAGGGATGGCTTTAACAGTCGCTGGAGAAAAGCGAGAGAGTTAGCTATCGCCACCTTCCCCAACATCGACTTTAATTTTACTTTCCATGACCTGAAGGCAAAAGGCGTGTCTGACCTGGAAGGTAGCGTCTACGAAAAACAGGCCATCACCGGACACAAAAACGTTACGCAGACAGCCCGATATGATCGCAAAGTGAAGGTTGTTCCAGTGGCGGGCGCTCAAAAATAATACGGCGCATGTTCTGAAGGCATATTCTGAAGTGAAGCAAATGTTATAAAAAAACCGCCTGAAGGGGCGGTTTCACGACACTGCTTATCATTGATTTTATTGATTCTTTCCCATGGTACCCGGAGTGGGACTTGAACCCACACAGCGCGAACGCCGAGGGATTTTAAATCCCTTGTGTCTACCGATTCCACCATCCGGGCTCGGGAAGAAATTGGAGGCGCGTTCCGGAGTCGAACCGGACTAGACGGATTTGCAATCCGCTACATAACCGCTTTGCTAACGCGCCGAAATCTTCTGGCTTTTCAGCCGACACCCGCTATTGCCGATGTCTTTAATTTGGAGCGGGAAACGAGACTCGAACTCGCGACCCCGACCTTGGCAAGGTCGTGCTCTACCAACTGAGCTATTCCCGCATCATCAAGTAACTTTGTTAATCACTTGATTTTGTTATCGTCTGGCAATCAGTGCTGCCGTTCGATGCGTTGCATTCTACTTACCTGACGCAATGAGTCAACGATATTTTTCACCACCGACGATCGTTTGCTGAAATTTGCGCCGAAACGATCACTGTTCAAGCAAATCTCCCCATGCAGCGCTCAAATACTGGAACATTGACCACAAAGTCAGTACCGCGGCAACGAAGAAAAGTGCGATCCCGGCATACTCTACCCAGATATTTGGACGCCACAGCAGCCACGCCAGTGCAGCCATTTGTGAAGTGGTTTTCACTTTGCCGATCCAGGACACTGCAACACTGCTGCGTTTGCCCAGCTCAGCCATCCATTCACGTAGCGCAGAGATGATAATTTCACGCGCAATCATCGTGGCGGCAGGAAGCGTCACCCACCAGCTGTGGTAGTGCTCCGTCACCAGCACCATCGCGATAGCCACCAGCACTTTATCAGCAACGGGGTCGAGGAAGGCGCCAAAACGCGTGCTTTGGTTCCAGCGACGCGCCAGATAGCCATCAAACCAGTCGGTAACCGCCGCAATACAGAAGATCAGCGCACAAACAAAGGGAGCCCAGGTGAATGGCAGATAAAACGCCAATACAAAGAATGGGATCAGGATGACGCGAAACAGCGTGAGCAACGTAGGGATATTAAATTGCATATGACGGATAACTATCTGTTGTCAGTGAAATTACCCCTATGTTGCTACAGAGGGCCTAATGTTTCAACGAGTAGAAGATCTTTTCTGCCAGAGCTTGCGAAATACCCGGCACTTTTGCAATTTCTTCAATACTTGCGTTACGAAGACCTTGCAAACCGCCCATATATTTCAACAACATCTGCCGACGCTTAGGCCCAACGCCTTCAATGGTCTCAAGCGTACTGGTACTTTTCACCTTCGCGCGTTTTTTCCGGTGTCCGCTGATCGCATGATCGTGAGATTCATCGCGGATATGCTGTATCACATGCAATGCGGGCGAATCCGGCGGCAGACTAAAGCCCTCTCCTTCCGGCTCAAAGAACAACGTTTCCAGACCCGCTTTACGGTCGGCCCCTTTCGCCACTCCCAGCAAAAGTGGGTGCTGTTTATCCCAGGGAACATCCAGCTCAGCAAAAACGGCTTTCGCCTGTCCCAACTGACCTTTACCGCCATCGATCAATATAACGTCCGGAACCTTACTTTCTTCTATCGCCTTACCGTAACGCCGACGCAGAACCTGATTCATCGCCGCATAATCGTCGCCCGGCGTAATGCCGGTGATGTTGTAACGACGATACTCTGCGCGCAGCGGGCCATTGGCATCAAAAACCACGCAGGAGGCGACCGTCTGCTCGCCCATCGTATGGCTGATGTCAAAACACTCCATACGTTTTACAGCGGGTAACTTCAGTACCGATGCCAGCGCTGTCAGACGCTGAGTAATGGTCGACTGCTGAGAAAGCCTGGTGGTTAACGCCACCGCTGCGTTGGTACGTGCCAGCTTCAGGTACCGCGCACGATCCCCGCGCGGTTTCGTCTGGACATTAATCTTCCGCCCGGCCAGTTCAGACAATGAATCCGCCAGCAGAGTTTTATCGCTAAGATTAAAATCGAGCAGGATCTCACCGGGTAAGGTACGCATCTGACTTCCCTGCAAATAAAACTGCCCGACAAAGGTTTCCACCACCTCCCCGAGTTCTGTACCACCCGGTACTTTCGGGAAATAGCTGCGACTGCCCAACACTTTACCCTGACGAATGAACAGTACGTGCACACAAGCCATGCCGGCGTCAAACGCCACGCCGATAACGTCCAGATCGTCTCCGGAATTCGAGACAAACTGTTTTTCGGTGACGCGACGTACCGCCTGAATTTGGTCACGAATACGCGCAGCCTCTTCAAATTCGAGATTTTGGCTGGCCTTTTCCATCCGGGCAATCAGTTGGGTTAATACCTGATCGTCTTTCCCGGACAAGAATAAACGGACGTACTCGACCTGCTGTGCATATTCTTCCTCACTCACCAGGCCCGCCACACAAGGACCGAGGCAACGGCCAATCTGATATTGCAGGCAGGGTCGCGAGCGATTGCGATACACGCTGTTTTCGCACTGGCGGATGGGAAAAATTTTCTGCAGCAGCGCCAGCGTTTCTCGTACGGCATAGCCGTTGGGGAACGGTCCAAAGTACTCGCCTTTGGCATGCTTTGCCCCACGATGCATCGCCAGGCGTGGGTGAGTATCGCCGCTGAGGAAAATAAAAGGATAGGATTTATCATCCCGCAGCAATACGTTATAGCGCGGCTGATACAGCTTGATGTAGTTGTGCTCAAGCAATAACGCTTCGGTTTCGGTGTGTGTCACCGTGACATCAATCTGTTGAATTTGCGCGACCAACGCTTCGGTCTTACGCGATGCGAGATTGCTACGGAAGTAACTGGAAAGCCTTTTTTTCAGGTCTTTCGCTTTCCCGACATAGATAACCGTCCCGGCGGTATCATACATACGATAAACGCCGGGCTGACTGGTTACGGTTTTCAGGAACGCTTTGGCATCAAACTGATCGGTCACTGGCTTGTTAATGTCTCCGCATTACACAGGCCATGGCGAATTGCCAGGTGAGTCAACTCGACATCGCCGTGAATGTTTAATTTACTGAACATTCGATAACGATAGCTGTTCACCGTTTTAGGACTCAGATTCAGTTGTTCTGAAATCTCATTGACCTTCTGGCCTTTGGTGATCATCAGCATAATCTGCAACTCGCGTTCAGACAAACTGGCAAACGGGGTTTCCGTTTTCTCAGGTTCAATCTGGCTGAGCGCCATCTGCTGAGCGATATCGGAGGCAATATAACGTTGCCCGGAATAAACCGAACGAATCGCACTCACAACTTCCTGGGGGGCGGCTCCCTTGCTGAGATACCCCGCGGCACCTGCCTGCATGACCTTTGCGGGTAACGGGTTCTCGGTGTGTACCGTCAGCATAATCACTTTAATATCTGCCGTTGAACGCGCAATTTTGCGGGTTGCTTCGAGACCGCCAATACCGGGCATATTCATATCCATCAGCACAACGTCCACGGAATTTGAGCGGCACCATTTCACCGCATCTTCACCGCAGCACGCTTCGCCGACAACTTTTATGCCTTTTATATCTTCCAGAATGCGTCGTATCCCTGCGCGCACCAGTTCGTGGTCATCAACAAGAAAAACGTTGATCAAAGGAATATCTCCAGAATAGGGATAACGCTACCGATAGTTAATCGGTCCTATGTTAACGGGTTTTATCTCAACTTTGAAATGTAAAAAACGTCCGACTTTCGATTTTGCTCTCGTTTTTGGAAATTAGATTGTACGACGTGTGGAAACTTGCAGGCCACATAGCCTGCTGCCACGCTTATATCTGCGTAGCTGTTTCAGAATAGTGACAAAAAATTCATATTCCTGCGCTGAATGCAAAACAGGCAGCCAAACTTGTAACAATAATTAACGAGGAAAATACTCGAAATAAACAACAAGTGGAGAAAATATATGCACTGCAACATGTTGTTTATTTTAATGTCCCTCCCCCTTTGCTTGCACAAAAAACAACCACTGATATTTTTAGCCTCGCTTATGGTATACTCCGCCGCCTTAAGATTTGACATCGCACTTTTTCATTGAAACATAACGAGGAAAATAAATGAGTACGCCTGACTTTTCCACTGCTGAGAATAACCAAGAACTGGCCAATGAAGTCACCTGTCTGAAAGCCCTGTTAACACTGATGCTGCAGGCAATGGGTCAAGCCGATGCTGGACGCGTGATTCTTAAAATGGAAAAACAGATCGCGCTGATTGAAGATCAATCACAGGCTGCGGTATTTTCCAGCACTGTTAAGCAAATTAAACAGGCCTACCGCCAGTAACAAGAAACCGGCTGACAGCATTGCTATCAGCCGGTTTTGCGTCTGACACTCAGAACGATAATTTATTCAGATAAGCCCGGTCGCAGCGGCGTAACACGCTATCTGCGTTTTGTTTGGCGCATTGAATTTCTTTTGCATATTCTTCTGGTGAAAGTTGACGGTATTTTCAGAAATCGACAGTATTATCGCTATCTCCGAAGACGTTTTCCCCTCTGCGGTCCACTTCAATATTTCTTTTTCCCGCTTGCTAAAACGCATCTCTGGCACCATGACCATGTCATCTTCCAGTCGCGTCAGCACCGACAGGCTTTCCCGCACCAGAAGCTGCATTCTGAGCTCCACTTCATCATTCGCAAAACGACTATTTTGGACACTCGCTCGCGATACCGATAAAAATCCCAACGCCCGATTCGGCAACATCAGGCATTGCGTCATCCCTTTGCGTAAACCGTGATTGCGTGCGGCGTCCCACAAAGGTTGGGCATCACGAAACAAGGTATCGTCCCAGGGTAAATGCCCCTGACTGAAGTTTTCAGGCTTCAGCACCGGATCAATGGCGAAATAATTCTCGGACTGATAATGCGCCACCCATGCTTTTGGATAGGTCGTATGAAGTGACGTTTTAGGGCGGGTAAAGGGTACGGGATGACGAACACAGAGTGCGTAGAAATCGAACTCTAAATGCTGCGTCTGTTGTTGTAATTCATTATAGACATCCTCTGCCGTCGCCATTTCCTGAAAGCGTAACAGCATGCTCCGTCGCCAGGTGAAGAAATCATGATCCTGCATACTAAGTGGTAATGCCCCTGAGATTGATAATCATCCAAACATATGAAATAAGCTAACACATAAATGTATTTTATATATGCAAATTATCGGACAAATGAAAAATTACTTGAGCGTTACTCAACAGCCAGAGCAAGCAACAGAATCAAGCGTTAATAATAAAGCAATATTTATAAATAGTTATGCGAGCAGCACTCACCACAAACAATGTCGGTGAGTACCGCTTGTACTATTTACTGCATGAGGAATTTTTCGAGAAACTGACGGGTTCGCGGCTGTTGCGGATGCGTAAATAAAGATTTAGCCGGCCCCTGCTCCACTATTCGTCCTTGATCCATAAATATCGCCCGGTCGGCCACGTCACGAGCAAAGCTCATTTCATGCGTCACAATCACCATGGTGCGTTTTTCCTGCGCCAGCTGGCGAATGGTATTAAGCACCTCGCCAACCAGTTCAGGATCAAGCGCGGAGGTAGGTTCATCGAATAAAATAACCTCTGGTCGCATCGCCAGCGCCCGGGCAATCGCCACACGCTGCTGCTGCCCACCGGACAGACGGCGCGGATAGCTGGTTTCTTTTCCCGCCAGCCCGACTTTTGCCAGCAGTTCGCGCGCACGGGCTGTCGCTTCGGCTTTCGGTTCGCCTTTGACAATCACCGGACCTTCAATAATGTTTTCCAGTACCGTACGGTGAGGAAACAAATTAAAGTTCTGGAACACAAAACCTACGTGCTGGCGCAACTGGCGAATCAGTCCTTTCTGCTGAGTTAACGACCGTGCGGTATCAATGGTTATCTCACCCACTTTAATGGTGCCCGCCTCCGGTTGCTCCAGCAAATTAATGCTCCGCAGCAGCGTGGTCTTGCCCGAACCGCTCGGTCCGATAATCGCCACAACTTCACCGGGTTTGACGTCGAGATCGATCCCATGCAGCACCGTTTGCCCATGGAATTTTTTGACCAGGTTTCTGACTTCGATAGCGCTCATTTCGGCTCTTTCTCCTGGCGGTTCAGTTGTTCTTCAAAATAGTTCTGCAGTGCAGAAAGCACTGTTGCCATTACCCAATAAATCAAGGAGGCCGCCAGATACATAGTGAACACTTCCAGTGTACGCGAGGTAATCAGCTGCGCCTGACGAAACAGTTCAGGAACCTGGATAGTCGCGGCCAGCGATGTATCCTTCACCAGGCTGATAAAGCTGTTGCTCAGCGGCGGTAGTGCAACGCGTGCCGCCTGCGGCAGGATCGCCCGGCGCATGGTCTGCCAGCGCGTCATGCCAATACTGGCCCCCGCTTCCCACTGACCTTTGTCGATGGAGGAGATTGCCGCCCGCAGCGTTTCCGCGGCGTAGGCCGCCGTATTTAGCGACAAACCAATCATCGCCGCCGGGATGGGATCCAGCTCAATACCAAACTGCGGCAGACCGTAATAGATCATGAACAATTGGGCGATCAACGGCGTTCCGCGAAAGACCGAGATATAAAAGCGCGCCAGCCAACGTACAGGTAACAGCGGCGACAGGCGCATCAGCGCCAGGATAAACCCCAGCACGAGGCCAAAAAACATCCCACCGATACTCAGTTGCAGCGTAAAAACCGCGCCTTTAAGCAGATACGGCAGGGAATCGATCACCAGTTGGATACTTTCTTGCATTAGCGTTTTTCTACCTGATTGTTACACGTGAGGATGGTAGGCAAACAGTGCAGGCGCCCCACCGGTATGGATAAAGAGAATTGGCCCTTCATCTTTAAAGCGCTTCTGGCTGATGCCGTCAATCAGACCCGCCATCGCCTTGCCGGTATAGACCGGATCCAACAAGATGCCTTCCAGTCGCGCCAGCAGTTTTACCGCTTCCATGCCCTCTTCGTTTGGCGTACCGTAGCCCGGCGCATAATAATCATCCCATAACAGGATACCCGCCGAGGCCGTCAGTTCCAGTT
Source organism: Citrobacter sp. EC_71 (assembly GCF_019584005.1). Lineage (NCBI taxonomy): Bacteria > Pseudomonadati > Pseudomonadota > Gammaproteobacteria > Enterobacterales > Enterobacteriaceae > Citrobacter > Citrobacter sp. EC_71. The sequence goes on along the minus strand of NZ_VDAY01000004.1, from coordinate 3,312 downwards.
CACGGGCAATGTCCTGCTGTAGCGTAACAACTTTGGGCTTTTGATCGGCCACGCTGCGCGAGACGGTCACGCCAATCAGCTCAACGTGTGGCATCAGCTGTTCCAGCCCAACGGCCAGTCCGGCATGCGTACCCGCGCTGCCCGACGCCACGACCACGGAAGACAGCTCTACGGCCCCTTCACATTGTTGCGCAATTTCCAGCGCGCTTTCCACGTAGCCCAGCGCTCCCAGAGCATTAGAACCCCCAACCGGGATCACATACGGACGGAACCCTTGCGCTTCAATCCGCGTCGCCAGTTCCTGAAGTTGCGCATTCGGATCGCTCAGCGCATCGCACATTTCAATCTGGGTATTAAACAGATCCAGCAGCAGACGGTTGCCATTGCTGAGATAGTTTTCCGCCGTGGTGCCAATCGGGTTTTCCAGCAGCGCCACGCAGTGCAGGCCAAGTTTAGCCGCTACCGCCGCCGTCTGGCGCACATGGTTAGACTGGATAGCACCCGCGGTTATCAACGTATCGGCCCCTTCACGCAGCGCATCCGCCGCCAGAAACTCCAGCTTACGCAGTTTATTGCCGCCCATGGCCATCGGCGTAACGTCATCGCGTTTGATGAAAATATCGCGCCCAAGGTAGTCGGAGAAGCGTGGAAGATATTCGAGCGGTGTTGGCGCGCCAATAAATTCCAGACGTGGAAAGCGCGTTAAGTTATGCAGCGGCATACAGCCTCCGGTATTCGTTGTTGTGATGTTCTTTTTATTATGCACGTTCAGGCGCAATGAAATAAAAAAAGGCGCTGTTAAAGGCGCCTTTTTTCATCGGATGCCGATTATTTCGTCACATCCGCTCCAAACCATTTTTCAGACAGCGCTTTCAGCGTACCGTCTTTTTGCATTTCGGCAATGGCAGTATCAACCGCTTTCAGCAGATCTTCATTGCCTTTGCGCAGCGCCACGCCGGACTCCTGGCGGGAGAATGCTTCACCGGTGACGGCCAGCGTATCTTTGGTTTTTTTCACCAGGTCCAGCGCCGCCAGACGGTCAACCAGAATAGCGTCGATACGGCCTACGCGCAGATCCTGATATTTGGTCGGGTCATCATCATAGGTACGAATATCCACGCCCTGCACGTTCTGGCGCAGCCACTCTTCATAGTTGGTGCCCAGACCAACGCCGACTTTTTTACCTTTCAGATCGGCAGCTGTCTTAATAACACCTTCATTGCCTTTCTTCACCAGCGCCTGGATACCAGAGACTGTGTACGGGGTAGAGAAATCGTATTTTTTCTTACGTTCGTCAGAAATGGTCACCTGGTTGATAACCACGTCAATGCGTTTGGAATCAAGCGAGGCCAGCATGCCGTCCCACTTGGTCGGCTTCAACGTGGCTTTCACCCCAAGGTGCTTTGCCAGTGCTTCGGCGAACTCCACTTCGAAACCGGTCAGCTTGCCGTCATCGCCCTGAAAACTAAACGGGGGATAAGTCCCTTCCAGGCCCACCAGCAGCGTGCCGCGCTCTTTAACTTTATTTAACAGACCTTCATCTGCATAAGTCTTTACGCTCATTCCGGCGACAAGTGCAACAGCCATTACACCCATCAGAGCCTGACGTCCCAGAAGTGCTAATTTCATAGTTACCCCGAATATTGTCATTAGTGACTATCATTTATGACTACAGTGTAAAGCGTTTGCTGTGTTCCACAAACACGACTCTGTTACACCTTATTCGTTTTTAATATATATCAGAACTGGCTGTCCAGGAGGATTTCTGCATATGTCCCATATGCGTATGGGCTTTAAACTGCTCATACTTACGCAATGCGATGCGGTAATTGTTGGTGCTGGTTTCCGGCAGCCACGGGGCAAGGTTTTCGTCGAGGAACCCTTCCTGCAGCAATTCGTGAGAGATATTTTGTTCGGTCAGATGATTGCCAAGACGGCGCAGGCGGACAACGTATTCGCGTACCGTACCGTGGCTCATTTCGGTTTGCTCAAACAAAAATTGTTTAAAACCGATAATGTCAAAAAAGTCGCTCTGCTCTTTGCAATGCAAATCACCGCAAAAACGACACAGCGCCACCCACTCTTTTTTCTCCTGTTCCCACTCAGCTTCATCCAGCAACGTGTCCAGGCGGGCGATGGCGATTTTATTAACAATTTGCCCGCGACGAACCAGCGTGATCCTGTCGAGCAACTTCAGGCAATGGGCACAATGCGTCTGGCTGTGTTTGAAATCTTTGAGGTAGCGGCTTAGAGGCCGTCTTTTTGATTGCTGCACCGTCATGAGAACTCCTGGTAGTCAATTCGTAATGCGGCATTGTTCAGGGGTAATGATTACCCCTATAGCTTACCCAGCTTGGTGCGTAGACGTTTGATGGCCTGGCTGTGCAACTGGCTGACCCGTGATTCCCCGACTTCCAGTACCGCGCCGATCTCTTTCAGATTCAGCTCTTCCTGGTAGTACAGCGTTAACACCAGCTTTTCGCGCTCCGGCAACGCCTCTATCGCGTCCATCACGCGCTGGCGAAGGTTACCCTCCAGTAGCTGTTGTAACGGGTTTTCCTGCTGATGTTCTTCCGTCACCAGCTCAATACTATCGCCATGCTCTTCCCGCCACTCATCGTAGGAGAAGAGTTGGCTGTTATTGGTATCAAGCAACATCTGACGATACTCTTGCACAGGAATAGCCAGACGCTCCGCCACTTCGGTTTCCGTCGCGTTACGCCCTAACTCCTGCTCCAGTTGTCCCATCGCCTGTGCCACTTCGCGAGCATTGCGCCGAACGCTACGCGGCACCCAATCCCGGCTACGTAGTTCGTCCAGCATCGCTCCACGAATACGCTGCACTGCGTAAGTGGTAAATGCCGTTCCTTGCAAAGCGTCATATCGGTCAACGGCATTCAATAACCCGATGCCGCCCGCTTGTAGCAGGTCATCCAGTTCTACGCTCGCCGGCAAACGCACCTGAAGGCGCAATGCTTCGTGACGCACCAACGGTACATAACGCTGCCACAGCGAGTGTTTATCCATTACACCTTCAGCGGTATACAGTGAATTCACGATAAACAGCCCTGCGTTAAATGAGTTATCGGCATGATTATCCGTTTCTGCAGGGGTTTTAATCGGGTGAATAGTGAGTGAAATGAGGGGTTATTTGGGGGTTACGGGTAAAGCTAAATATAAAAAACCCCGCCGGAGCGTAACACCGATCGGTTAAGCAAAATGATCGGTTGAACGATCCGGCGGGTAGACGACAATAGCCTCATCAATTCTCTGATGGGGCTTTTTTATGCTTTCGACCTGGCTTGACGATAC
>NZ_VDAY01000039.1:0-20220 GCF_019584005.1 Citrobacter sp. EC_71 | reverse complement strand
AAGTAACGAAGTCTGATGCAAATGTCAGATCGTATGCGCCTGTTAGGGCGCGGCTGGTAACAGAGCCTTATAGGCGCATCAGAAAAACCTCCGGCTATGCCGGAGGATATTTATTTTGCGTAGTGCCTCGCAGGAAATTCCTTTTAAACTGGACGTTTATACAGCACAATTCTATTTTGTGCGGGTAAGCCGTTGCTGTAAGGGGGCGTTGTGGATATTACAATTATGATGAGTGCCGTGTTGGCATTAGCCGCAGGGCTGCTGGTGGGGTGGCTGGCGACAAAAGCGCGGGCCGATCAGCTCCGTGCCGACCTCATCGAAGAGCGACGTGAACTGGATATTGCGTTAAGCGCAGCCCGTCAACAGCTCTCGCAGGAAGCCCACTGGCGCGACGAGTGCGAACTACTCAACAACGAATTACGCAGCCTGCACAGCATCAACACCTCTCTGGAAGCCGATCTCCGTGAAGTCACTACCCGGCTGGAAGCGACGCAGCAGCATGCGGAAGATAAAATCCGCCAGATGATCAACAGCGAACAACGCCTGAGTGAACAGTTTGAAAACCTGGCGAATCGCATTTTTGAGCACAGCAACCGCCGCGTAGATGAGCAAAACCGTCAAAGTCTGAACAGCCTTCTGACACCGCTTCGCGAACAACTGGACGGTTTTCGACGTCAGGTTCAGGATAGCTTCGGTAAAGAGGCGCAAGAGCGCCATACCCTGGCGCACGAAATTCGTAATCTCCAGCAACTTAACGCGCAGATGGCGCAGGAAGCGGTAAACCTGACGCGGGCCTTAAAAGGCGATAATAAAACTCAAGGTAACTGGGGTGAGGTGGTACTGACGCGGGTACTTGAAGCCTCCGGTCTGCGTGAAGGTTATGAATACGAAACCCAGGTTAGCATTGAAAACGATGCCCGTTCGCGAATGCAACCCGATGTCATTGTCCGGCTACCGCAGGGTAAAGATGTGGTAATCGACGCAAAAATGACGTTGGTTGCCTATGAGCGCTATTTTAACGCGGAAGATGAATATACCCGCGAGACTGCGTTGCAGGAACATATCGCCTCGGTGCGAAACCATATTCGTCTGTTGGGCCGTAAAGATTATCAACAGCTTCCCGGGCTGCGTTCGCTTGACTATGTGCTGATGTTTATTCCCGTCGAGCCCGCTTTTTTGCTGGCGCTGGACAGACAACCCGAACTGATAACCGAGGCGCTTAAAAATAATATTATGCTGGTCAGTCCCACCACGTTGTTAGTGGCATTGCGCACGATCGCCAACCTGTGGCGCTACGAGCATCAGAGCCGTAATGCGCAACAAATTGCCGATCGGGCCAGCAAACTTTATGACAAGATGCGCTTGTTTGTGGATGATATGTCGGCGATTGGCCAAAGTCTGGATAAAGCCCAGGACAACTACCGCCAAGCGATGAAAAAACTCTCTTCAGGCCGTGGAAACGTCCTGTCACAGGCAGAGGCGTTTCGCAGTTTAGGTGTGGAAATTAAGCGCGAGATAAATCCTGAGCTGGCTGAACAAGCCACTACGCAGGATGAAGAGTACCGCTTGCGCGCGGTCCCTGAGACGCAACAGGATGAGCCTTACCCTGATGACAAAGCGGTAAATCAGCAATCAAACTAGTCCATTTGGGGTAGTTGAACCGGGCAGAAGGGTAGGGCAAATTGGCCCAATCTGTTACACTTCTTGAACATTTTTTGAATGAGCAGGCACTGAGATGGTGGATAATTCACAAGAAACGACGCACTTTGGCTTTCAGACCGTCGCTAAAGAGCAGAAAGCTGACATGGTGGCCCACGTTTTTCATTCTGTGGCCTCGAAATATGACGTTATGAATGACTTAATGTCATTTGGCATTCATCGTTTGTGGAAACGCTTCACCATTGATTGCAGTGGCGTGCGTCGCGGTCAAACCGTTCTGGATTTGGCAGGCGGTACGGGCGACCTGACGGCGAAATTCTCTCGCATGGTGGGTGAAACCGGTAAAGTCGTACTGGCGGATATCAATGACTCAATGCTCAAAATGGGTCGCGAAAAGCTGCGTAATATCGGCGTAGTGGGTAACGTTGAGTACGTTCAGGCGAATGCGGAAGCACTGCCTTTCCCTGACAACACGTTTGACTGCATTACCATTTCTTTCGGTCTGCGCAACGTAACGGATAAAGACAAAGCTTTACGATCCATGTATCGCGTGTTGAAGCCGGGCGGACGTTTACTGGTGCTGGAGTTCTCCAAACCGATTATCGAACCGCTGAGCAAGGCCTACGATGCTTATTCTTTCCATGTTCTGCCGCGCATAGGTTCCATGGTCGCAAGCGATGCGGACAGTTACCGCTATTTGGCGGAGTCCATTCGCATGCATCCCGATCAGGACACGCTAAAAGCAATGATGCAAGATGCCGGGTTCGAAAGCGTTGATTACTACAACCTGACGGCTGGTGTCGTTGCGCTGCATCGTGGTTACAAGTTCTGACAGGAGATTGGGGATGCCTTTAAAACCCTTAGTGACCGCAGGCGTTGAAAATCTGCTCAATACCTTTCTGTATCGTTCTCCTGCGCTGAAGTCAGCCAGAACACGTTTACAGAGCAAGGTGCTGCGTGTTGATCTTAAAGGATTTTCAACACCTTTAGTCCTGGTGTTTAGTGAACGCCAGGTCGATGTGCTGGGGGCATGGGAAGGCGAAGCCGATTGCACAGTAATCACGCATGCCAGCGTGTTGCCGAAATTACGCGACCGCCAGCAGCTTACCACGCTTATTCGCAGCGGTGAGCTGGAAGTTCAGGGTGATATCCAGGTGGTGCAGAATTTTGTTGCTCTGGCCGATCTGGCTGAGTTTGATCCCGCAGAATTGTTAGCGCCCTATACCGGCGATATCGTCGCGGAGGGGGTCAGCAAAGTCTTGCGTGGTGGCGCGAAGTTCTTGCGCCATAACATTCAGCGCCAGCAGCGCTATGTAGCCGAAGCGATCACCGAAGAGTGGCGTATGGCTCCCGGTCCGCTTGAGGTTGCATGGTTTGCAGAAGAAACGGCAGCCATTGAACGCGCGGTCGAATCTCTGGCCAAACGGCTGGAAAAACTGGAGGCCAAATGACGCCAGGTGAAGTACGGCGCCTTTATTTCATCATTCGCACTTTTTTAAGCTACGGTCTTGATGAACTCATCCCCAAAATGCGTATTACGCTGCCGCTTCGGTTGTGGCGTTACTCGTTGTTCTGGATGCCCAATCAGCATAAAGACAAACCGCTGGGAGAAAGGCTGAGACTGGCTTTACAGGAACTCGGCCCGGTGTGGATTAAATTTGGGCAAATGCTCTCCACTCGCCGTGACCTTTTCCCACCGCACATCGCCGATCAGCTTGCGCTATTGCAGGATCGCGTTGCCCCATTCGATGGGCAGCGAGCAAAAGAACAAATCGAAGAAGCCATGGGCGGGCTGCCCGTCGAGGAGTGGTTTGATGATTTTGAGATCACGCCGCTGGCATCTGCGTCTATTGCCCAGGTCCATACCGCGCGATTGAAATCCAATGGTAAAGAGGTGGTGATCAAAGTTATCCGCCCGGACATACTGCCGGTCATTAAAGCGGATTTAAAACTAATCTACCGCCTTGCGCGCTGGGTTCCTCGCCTGCTGCCGGATGGCCGTCGCCTGCGACCAACAGAAGTGGTCCGCGAGTATGAAAAAACGTTGATTGATGAGCTGAACCTACTGCGCGAATCGGCGAACGCAATTCAGTTGCGACGTAATTTTGAAGATAGCCCGATGCTGTACATCCCGGAAGTGTATTCCGACTATTGCAGTCAGAACATGATGGTGATGGAGCGCATATATGGTATCCCCGTATCGGATGTCGCAACGCTTGAGAAGAATGGCACCAACATGAAGTTGTTGGCTGAACGCGGTGTACAGGTCTTCTTTACTCAGGTCTTTCGCGATAGTTTTTTCCATGCGGACATGCATCCTGGGAATATTTTCGTCAGTTATGAGCACCCTGAAAACCCGAAGTACATTGGTATTGATTGCGGGATTGTGGGTTCTTTAAATAAAGAAGATAAGCGCTATCTGGCTGAAAACTTCATCGCGTTCTTTAACCGAGACTACCGCAAAGTTGCCGAATTGCACGTGGATTCAGGTTGGGTTCCGCCCGATACCAACGTTGAAGAGTTTGAATTCGCCATTCGTACCGTGTGCGAACCGATATTCGAAAAACCGCTGGCGGAGATTTCCTTTGGTCACGTGCTGTTGAATCTGTTTAACACCGCGCGTCGATTCAACATGGAAGTCCAGCCTCAGTTGGTTTTGCTCCAGAAGACGCTGCTGTATGTTGAAGGTGTCGGACGACAGCTCTACCCACAGTTAGATTTGTGGAAAACGGCTAAGCCGTTTCTCGAATCCTGGATTAAAGATCAGGTCGGTATTCCGGCGCTCGTCAGGGCATTTAAAGAAAAAGCCCCGTTCTGGGTCGAAAAAATGCCAGAAATACCTGAACTGGTGTATGACAGTTTGCGCCAGGGCAAATATTTACAGCACAGTGTTGATAAGATTGCCCGCGAGCTTCACGCGAATCATGTGCGTCAGGGACAATCCCGTTATTTATTGGGCATTGGCGCAACATTGTTGCTAAGTGGAACATTCCTGCTGGTAAGCCGTCCTGAGTGGGGGCTTATGCCAGGCTGGTTAATGGCGGGAGGCGTCATAGCCTGGCTAATCGGCTGGCGCAAAATGCGCTGAATTTTTCATCGCCCAAGGCAGGCCGTGTAACGTATACTACGGCCTTATTAATTCATCATCTATGACAGAGGAACATGTATGGGTGGTATCAGTATTTGGCAGTTGTTGATCATTGCCGTCATCGTTGTACTGCTATTTGGCACCAAGAAACTCGGCTCCATCGGTTCCGATCTTGGCGCGTCTATTAAAGGCTTCAAAAAAGCGATGGGTGATGATGAACCTAAGCAAGATAAAACCAGCCAGGATGCTGATTTTACTGCTAAATCCATCACCGATAAGCAGGGCGAAGTGAAAAAGGAAGACGCCAAAAGCCAAGATAAAGAGCAGGTATAATCCGTGTTTGATATCGGTTTTAGCGAGCTGTTATTGGTGTTCGTTATCGGCCTCATTGTCCTGGGGCCGCAGCGTTTACCCGTAGCGGTAAAAACGGTTGCTGGCTGGGTTCGCGCTTTGCGTTCCCTTGCGACTACTGTTCAGAACGAACTGACCCAGGAGCTTAAGCTTCAGGAATTCCAGGACAGCCTGAAGAAAGTAGAAAAAGCGAGCCTGACAAATCTGACCCCGGAGCTGAAAGCATCAATGGATGAGCTGCGTGAAGCGGCGGAGTCGATGAAGCGTTCTTATAGCGTGCACGATCCTGAGAAAGCCAGCGATGAAGCGCACACTATCCATAATCCGGTGGTGAAAGACGGTGAAGCACAGCGAGAAGGGGTCACCCCAGCTGCCGCTGAAAACCAGGCCAGTTCGCCGGAGCAAAAACCGGAATCCACGGGTGCTAAAAAGCCAGAGCCGACGGAAAACGCTTCCGCCACGTTGATGGATGCAGAAAAGAAAGCTGCCGCACCTGTTGTCGAATCCTCCCCCTCGTCGAGTGATAAACCGTAAACATGGCTGTAGAAGATACCCAACCGCTCATCACGCATCTTATTGAGCTGCGTAAGCGACTCCTGAACTGCATTATTGCGGTATTCGTGATCTTTCTGGCATTGGTGTACTTTGCCAACGACATTTACCATATGGTTGCGGCGCCGTTGATCAAACAGATGCCGCAGGGCGCAACGATGATCGCCACCGATGTGGCCTCGCCGTTCTTTACCCCGATAAAGTTAACCTTCATGGTGTCGCTGATTCTGTCAGCGCCAGTGATCCTCTACCAGGTCTGGGCATTCATTGCGCCTGCTTTGTACAAACATGAACGTCGCCTGGTTGTGCCGCTGCTGGTCTCCAGTTCGTTATTGTTCTACATCGGTATGGCATTCGCCTATTTTGTCGTCTTCCCGCTGGCGTTTGGTTTCCTTGCCAACACGGCTCCGCAAGGCGTACAGGTATCGACAGACATTGCCAGCTATCTCAGTTTCGTAATGGCGTTGTTTATGGCTTTCGGTGTCTCTTTTGAGGTTCCTGTCGCCATTGTGCTGCTATGCTGGATGGGCATTACGACGCCTGAAGACTTACGCAAGAAACGTCCTTACGTTGTAGTGGGCGCATTTGTCGTCGGGATGCTATTGACCCCGCCAGATGTCTTCTCGCAAACGCTGTTGGCGATACCGATGTACTGCCTGTTCGAGGTGGGTGTGTTCTTCTCTCGATTCTATGTCGGTAAGCGACGTACGCGAGATGAGGATAACGAGGCTGAAGAAGCAAAAGAAGCCGAAGCCGCCGAGAAAACTGAAGAATAAACGCAACCGCCCGTCAGGGCGGTTGTCATATGGGAGGAAGCATGTTTGATATTGGCGTTAATTTAACCAGTTCACAATTTGCGAAAGACCGGGATGAGGTCGTGGCGCGCGCCTTTGCTGCGGGCGTAAACGGTATGCTTCTGACCGGAACAAACCTGCACGAAAGCCAGCAGGCTTTAACGTTGGCGCAGCATTATCCACATTGCTGGTCCACGGCTGGTGTGCACCCGCATGACAGCAGCCAATGGCAGTCCTCAACAGAAGCAGAGATTATCGCACTGGCAAACCATTCGCAGGTGGTCGCTATTGGTGAGTGCGGCCTGGATTTCAATCGCAATTTCTCCACGCCGCAGGAGCAGGAGCGTGCTTTTGAGGCGCAACTGCGCATTGCTGCTGAACTGCAGATGCCGGTTTTCATGCATTGTCGGGATGCCCATGAGCGTTTTCTGACGTTGCTGGAGCCGTGGCTGGACAGCCTGCCTGGTGCGGTGCTGCACTGCTTTACTGGCTCGCGGCAGGAGATGCAGGACTGTGTAGACCGCGGGCTTTATATTGGTATCACCGGGTGGGTCTGTGATGAGCGCCGGGGCATGGAACTGCGTGAGCTGCTGCCCTTTATCCCGGTTGAGAGATTGCTGATCGAAACCGATGCGCCTTACTTACTTCCCCGGGATTTAACGCCTAAGCCAGCGTCACGGCGCAATGAACCTGCGCACCTTCCCCATATTCTTGAGCGTATTGCCCACTGGCGCGGCGAGGATCCTCAATGGTTGTCAGCAACCATTGATGCTAACGTCAGAACGCTGTTTGAAGTGACCTTCTAAGGCTATTTAAATTTTTCGAAAGCCGGTATTTTTCACGCTCTGCTTAACCTCTTTATTCAACAGGTTAAGCAGCAGCATGGAACGCGCTTCGCCATCGGGTTCGGTAAAGATCGCTTTCAACCCCTCAAACGCACCTTCAGTAATAATTACACTGTCCCCCGGATGAGGGGTTTCAGGGTCAACAATACCTTCAGGTTTGTAGATAGAAAGTTGATGAATGACGGGAGAAGGAACGGTCGCCGGCGTCGCACCGAAACGGACGAAATGGCTGACACCACGCGTGGCATTGATGGTGGTGGTGTGGATCACTTCCGGGTCAAACTCGACAAACATGTAATTAGGGAATAGGGGTTCACTGACTGTGGTACGTTTACCGCGCACCATTTTTTCCAGGGTGATCATAGGCGTCAGGCAGTTCACCGCCTGTCTTTCCAGGTGTTCCTGGGCTCGCTGAAGTTGCCCACGTTTGCAGTACAGTAAATACCAGGCTTGCATAATAACTCTTATCCGCTTGTTCTGAGCGTCAGCATAGCAAAAGCCATGAGTTAAGTTAATTATACCCGCCGCAAAGCAGGCTGAAACCCAATGGGTATATACTCCTGGGGCTTATATGTATCGCCAGAGTTCACGCTAATTTAACAAAAATACAGCATCACAATGATGAACGCCGTATAATGAAGCGCTTACGAAGAGGCCACAATGGACGCCATGAAATATCACGATTTACGCGACTTCCTGACGCTGCTTGAACAGCAGGGCGAGCTCAAACGCATTTCGCTTGAGGTGGATCCCCACCTGGAGATCACTGAAATTGCCGATCGCACTCTGCGTGCTGGTGGGCCTGCGTTACTGTTTGAAAATCCTAAAGGCTATTCAATGCCGGTGCTGTGTAACCTGTTTGGCACACCGAAGCGTGTGGCGATGGGGATGGGGCAAGAAGATGTCTCGGCGCTACGGGAAGTCGGTAAGCTGTTGGCGTTTTTGAAAGAGCCTGAGCCACCGAAAGGATTTCGCGATCTGTTTGATAAGCTGCCGCAGTTTAAGCAGGTGCTGAACATGCCGACTAAGCGGTTACGCGGTGCACCTTGCCAGCAAAAAATCTATTCAGGCGATGAAGTCGACTTAAACCGTATTCCGATTATGACCTGCTGGCCAGAGGATGCTGCGCCGCTGATTACCTGGGGGCTGACCGTTACGCGCGGCCCGCACAAAGAGCGGCAGAATCTCGGTATCTATCGTCAGCAACTGATTGGCAAAAACAAGCTTATTATGCGCTGGCTTTCCCATCGAGGCGGCGCGCTTGATTACCAGGAGTGGCGCGCGGCGCATCCTGGTGAACGGTTCCCGGTTTCTGTGGCCTTGGGAGCAGACCCGGCGACAATTCTGGGTGCTGTTACCCCTGTCCCGGATACGTTATCTGAATACGCATTTGCCGGGCTGTTGCGTGGCACCAAAACTGAAGTGGTCAAATGTATTTCCAACGATCTGGAAGTGCCTGCCAGTGCTGAAATTGTGCTGGAAGGCTATATCGAACCGGGTGAAATGGCCCCGGAAGGACCGTATGGCGATCATACCGGTTATTACAATGAAGTAGATAGCTTCCCGGTCTTTACCGTCACGCACATTACCCAGCGCGAAGATGCAATTTATCACTCGACTTATACCGGACGCCCACCGGATGAGCCCGCAGTGCTTGGCGTAGCGCTGAATGAAGTCTTCGTGCCTATTCTGCAAAAGCAGTTTCCGGAAATCGTCGACTTTTACCTGCCGCCGGAAGGCTGTTCATATCGTCTGGCCGTTGTGACGATAAAAAAACAGTACGCCGGTCATGCCAAACGCGTCATGATGGGGGTCTGGTCGTTTTTGCGTCAGTTTATGTACACCAAATTTGTTATTGTCTGTGATGATGACGTCAACGCACGCGACTGGAATGATGTGATTTGGGCGATTACGACTCGTATGGACCCGGCCCGGGATACTGTACTGGTAGAGAATACACCCATTGATTACCTGGACTTTGCCTCGCCGGTTTCCGGTCTTGGTTCAAAAATGGGGCTGGATGCCACCAATAAATGGCCGGGCGAAACCCAGCGCGAATGGGGACGTCCGATAAAAAAAGATCCTGAAGTCACTGCGCGCATTGACGCAATTTGGGATGAACTGGCCATCTTTAATGACGGCAAAAGCGCCTGAGGCGCGATCGTTTTGCCTATTGATCCGACAGAGAGAGCGCATGACAACCTTAAGCTGTAAAGTGACCTCGGTAGAAGCTATCACTGACACCGTATATCGCGTTCGTTTAGTGCCAGACGCGGCGTTTTCCTTTCGTGCCGGCCAGTACTTAATGGTCGTAATGGACGAACGAGATAAGCGTCCGTTCTCCATGGCATCTACGCCGGACGAGCAGGGGTTCATTGAACTGCACGTTGGCGCTTCTGAGCTAAATCTGTATGCCATGGCCGTAATGGACCGCATTCTGAAAGACCGGGAAATTAAGGTCGACATTCCGCATGGCGAAGCCTGGCTGCGTGATGAGGACGAACGTCCGTTGATCCTGATTGCCGGCGGGACGGGCTTCTCTTATGCGCGTTCCATTCTGCTTACCGCGCTGGCGCGTAACCCAAACCGCGATATCACCATTTACTGGGGCGGGCGCGAAGAGAAGCATCTCTACGATCTCTCTGAGCTGGAAGCACTGTCAGTAAATCACCCGAACCTGCGCGTTGAGCCAGTGGTGGAACAGCCTGAAGAAGGCTGGCGTGGCCGTACGGGCACCGTATTAACGGCAGTATTACAGGATTACGGTACCCTGGCGGAACACGATATCTACATTGCCGGACGTTTTGAAATGGCTAAAATCGCGCGCGATCTGTTCTGCAATGAACGCAGTGCGCGTGAAGATCGCCTGTTTGGTGACGCGTTCGCATTTATTTAAGCGCTGTGCGCCGGAGCCTTTCCGGCGCATCCATCACTCACTTTACTTCTACTAACAGGGTGCAAGCCCGGTCTCGTCGCCTCTCTTTTCTCACCGGTTTTTTAGTAAACATTTCTGGCTATCTATTAATCATAAAAATAAGCTTTTGTGACGGAACTCTTTTTGTTTAGTAAACAAAATGGGCAAGCTATGCAGTATCACATTACAAGGCGCAAACGAGGGAAACCATGAGGCTTGGCCTGGATATTGGCGGGACTAAAATCGAAGCGGTAGTGATTGATAATACGGGTGAAATTGTTTATCGCGAGCGATGCGCAACCCCAAAGCAGAGCTATGGCGATTTTTTCCAGGCCGTAACGGAGATGATTGCCAAGGCCAGGCAGGCCGTTAATCAGCCTTTCTCGGTTGGCGTTGGGGTGCCCGGTGCGGTGGATAGCGAAGGGTTAATCAAAAACTCCAACATTCTGGTGCTGAATCAGCAGGCCTTTGCGCAAGATCTTGAGCAAGCGTTAGGGATGGCTGTGCCCGTCACCAACGATGCTAACTGCTTTACGCTGTCAGAGGCGATGGACGGCAGCGGGTATGGACACAGCGTCGTTTTTGGCGTCATCCTCGGTACCGGTTGTGGCGGCGGTGTGTGTATCGATAACCGTCTGATTTCCGGTCCTAACGCCTGCGCGGGCGAATGGGGGCATAATGCCTTGCCGCGTTATCATGAATCCCGGGATGGGGCCGCAGTGACATGCTATTGTGGGCAGTTGAACTGCATCGAGAGCTTTATTTCCGGCAGCGGCCTGGAACGCCAGTATTTGAATCACACCGCGCAACATGTGGGTGTGCCACAAATTATGCGACAGGTAGAATTGGGTGATGCAGACGCCTGTTTGTTATGGGAACGCTATTGCGATCAACTGGCGCGTGCGTTGGCAAGCGTGGTGAATACGCTCGATCCCGATGTCATTGTGTTGGGGGGCGGGGTATCTAATATCGATTTACTGTATTCTGGCTTGCAGGCGCGAGTAGCACAGTACGTATTTGGTAAACAGTGCCGCACACCGATCGTTCAGGCCCGACACGGTGACAGTAGCGGCGTCCGCGGTGCCGCCTGGCTGGGGGCACAACAAGCCAGCGTAGAATCAATGAGAGTGAAATGACGAAACCTGTACGTATCAGAGACATTGCCGAAGCGTGTGGGGTCTCAGTTGGCGCTGTTTCCCGTGCGTTAAAAGGGCAGCCGGGGCTGCGTGAAGATACCCGGTTGCGCATTATTTCTGTGGCGCAGCAGCAAGGTTATGATTTTTCCCGCCTGCGCAGCGACAAGATCAAACGAGTCCTGTTTTTGCTGCATCGTCAGCACAATATCAGCCACGCATTGCCGTTTTACTCTCAGTTGCTGTTAGGCATAGAAGATCTTTGTCGTGAGAACGGCATTGCGCTGAGCTTTCTGTCTATTGGTCCGGGTGATGTAGTGAGTGAGCAGGTGCTGCTGCACCAGCCGGATGCGCTGATCTGCGCCGGATTTTTTGAGCCTGAATTGCTTGGGCTGCTGCAACAGATGAAACTACCGTTGGTGCTGGTGGATCTCTGGGCGCCTGGCCTGCCTTGCGTCAATCCGGACAACACCCAGGGCGGCTATCTGGCCACGCAACACCTGATTGCGCAAGGTCGCAACCGCATCGCTTTTCTTGCCAGTACACTTTCTCACTACAGTATTCGCCAGCGTGAGAAGGGCTATCGTCAGGCATTGTATGAAGCCCGGTTGCTGATGCCACCAGAGTACGAAGCCATCGCGCCGCCGTTGCTGGATACCGAGCAATCTTTGGTAGAGGCGGTTAATGAGCTGCTCAAGTTGCCGGAGCCACCCGACGCCATTTTTGCCTATAACGATGCGGCAGCGATAGTTGTTCAAAGAGTGTGTGCGCAGCAGGGTATACGTATCCCGGAAGATCTTGCGCTGGTAGGGTTTGATGATATCGATGCCGCAGCCTGGTCACATCCGCCGCTGAGCACTATCGCGGTTGATAAGCAACAACTGGGTCGGGAAGCGCTGCATTTACTGCTGGAAGAGAAGCAGGAAGAGAATCTGCTGCTGCCGGTGCAGTTAGTGGTACGAGGTAGTTCAGGGGAAATAAAAAACCCGCCCCTGACAGGCGGGAAGAACGGCAACTAAACTTTCTCTCTTCGCCATTGGCACCATAACTGTGTTGGCTGCGCTCATTCACCCGAATCACTTACTACACGTAAGCTCATCGGGATTCATTCACTTGCCGCCTTGTTCTGGTACCAATGGCTTTGAGATAACATTTCGTAGGCCGGGCAAGCGAAACGCCCCCGGCATACTTATATTAAACTCGCTCAAATACCGTCGCGATACCCTGACCTAACCCGATACACATCGTCGCCAGACCAAACTGTACGTCTTTGCGTTCCATCAGGTTGAGCAGGGTAGTGCTGATACGCGCGCCGGAACAGCCCAGCGGGTGACCCAATGCAATCGCCCCGCCGTTGAGGTTGATCTTCTCGTCGATCTGCTCCATCAGCCCCAGATCTTTAATACACGGCAGGATCTGGGCGGCAAAAGCTTCATTCATCTCAAACAAGCCGATGTCGCTGGTGGAGAGTCCCGCTTTTTTCAGCGCCAGCTTTGAAGCCGGAACCGGACCGTAACCCATGATGGAAGGGTCGCAGCCGACAACGGCCATTGAACGAATTCGGGCACGTGGCGTCAGACCCAGCTCACGGGCACGGCTTTCGCTCATGACCAGCATCGCGGCAGCACCATCGGAAAGCGCGGAGGAGGTACCGGCCGTCACTGTGCCGCTAACCGGATCGAATGCCGGGCGCAGGGTAGAAAGCGCTTCAACCGTGGTCTCCGGGCGGATAACTTCATCGTAGTTAAACTGCTTCAGCACGCCGTCTGCATCATGACCGCCAGTCGGGATGATTTCATTTTTAAATGCGCCAGACTGGGTCGCAGCCCAGGCGCGAGCGTGTGAACGTGCGGCGAAGGCGTCCTGCATTTCACGGCTAATACCGTGCATGCGGGAGAGCATTTCCGCCGTCAGGCCCATCATCCCCGCGGCTTTCGCCACGTTGCGGCTCATACCCGGGTGGAAATCAACCCCGTGACTCATCGGCACATGGCCCATATGTTCTACGCCGCCAATCAGGCACGCCTGAGCATCACCGGTCATGATCATGCGTGCTGCATCATGCAGCGCCTGCATGGATGAACCACACAGACGGTTAACGGTCACTGCCGGTACAGAATGCGGGATTTCCGCCAGTAGTGACGCGTTACGAGCGATGTTGAAGCCCTGCTCCAGCGTTTGCTGCACACAGCCCCAGTAAATATCATCAAGTGCGGATGGCTCCAGCGCCGGATTACGCGCCAGCAGGCTACGCATTAAATGTGCGGAGAGATCTTCTGCCCGCATGTTACGAAACGCGCCCCCTTTCGAACGGCCCATCGGGGTACGGATCGCATCAACAATTACAACCTGTTCCATTGTGACTCCTTAAGCCGTTTTCAGGCTGCCAACCGGGCGGGCAGGCTCAACCTGGGGATAATACGGTTCGTTATGGCGCGCTTTATCACGCAGACCGGTCGGAACTTCATACAGTGGGCCAAGGTGCTGGTACTGCTGAGCCATATCGAGATACTTCGCGCTGCCGAGCGTATCCAGCCAGCGGAACGCGCCGCCGTGGAACGGAGGGAAGCCCAGGCCATACACCAGCGCCATATCGGCTTCTGCCGGGCTGGCGATAATGCCTTCTTCCAGACAACGCACCACTTCGTTGACCATTGGGATCATCATGCGGGCGATAATCTCTTCATCGCTGAAGTCGCGTTTCGGCTGGCTGACCTCTGCCAGCAGACCATCAACGGCGGCATCTTCTTCTTTCTTCGGCTTGCCCTTGTTATCTTCTTTATAGCGCCAGAACCCGAGCCCATTTTTCTGTCCGAAACGGTTAGCATCAAACAGGGCGTCTATCGCATCGCGATAATCTTTCTGCATACGCTGTGGGAAGCCCGCAGACATCACCGCCTGTGCGTGATGCGCGGTATCAATCCCCACCACGTCCAGCAGATAAGCCGGGCCCATCGGCCAGCCAAACTGTTTTTCCATCACTTTGTCGACTTTGCGGAAATCCGCTCCGTCGCGCAGTAACTGGCTGAAACCGGCAAAATAGGGGAACAGCACGCGGTTGACGAAGAAGCCAGGGCAGTCGTTGACCACAATTGGCGTTTTGCCCATCTGGCTTGCCCAGGCGACAACCTTAGCGATGGTTTCATCTGAGCTTTTCTCGCCGCGAATGATCTCAACCAACGGCATGCGGTGCACCGGGTTAAAGAAGTGCATGCCACAGAAGTTTTCCGGGCGTTTGAGCACGCTGGCCAGTTCGTTGATTGGAATGGTTGAGGTATTCGAAGCCAGTACGGTGTCCGGGCGGACCTTATCTTCGGTTTCCGCCAGTACCGCTTTTTTCACTTTCGGGTTTTCCACGACCGCTTCGACCACCACGTCCACACGCTCGAAACCGCTATAGTCGAGGGTTGGATGAATAGTGGAAATCACGCCCGCCATTTTCAGACCGTCAATTTTGCCGCGCTCAAGCTGTTTGTTCAGCAGCTTGGCGGCCTCGGTCATGCCCAGCGTTAATGATTTGTCGTTGATATCTTTCATGACAACCGGCACGCCTTTCCAGGCCGACTGGTAAGCGATACCGCCGCCCATAATGCCCGCGCCCAGCACCGCCGCTTGCTTTGGCGTCTCAATATTTTTGGTGAGCTTTTTGGCTTTGGCTTTCACGAACTGATCGTTAAGGAAGATCCCAACCAATGCGCGAGCTTCACTGGTGTGCGCCAGTGGAACAAAACTTTTGTTTTCCAGGTTCAGCGCTTCTTCACGGCCAAAGCGGGCTGCCGCCTCAATCGTTTTCACGGCAGTGATTGGTGCGGGATAATGCTTCCCAGCCGTCTGCGCCACCATCCCTTTGGCGATAGTAAAGCTCATCGCCGCTTCAATTTTGCTGAGTTTCAACGGTTCCAGTTTCGGCTGGCGTTTGGCTCTCCAGTCGAGATCGCCGTTAATCGCCTGACGTAATACCGCGATTGCGCCATCAAGCAGTTTCTCGTGTTTCACGACGCCATCGACCAGGCCGATTTTCAGCGCCTGCTCAGCACTAACATCTTTACCTGCAGCAATGATTTCCAGCGCGCTGTCCGCACCCAGCATACGTGGCATACGCACGGATCCGCCAAAGCCTGGCATAATGCCCAGCTTAGTTTCCGGCAGACCGATGCGCAGGTCCGGCGTTGCCAGACGGTAATCGGTCGCCAGCACACACTCGCAGCCGCCGCCCAGCGCATAGCCATTTACCGCTGAGAGGGTCGGAACAGGCAGATCTTCCAGACGATTAAAGACGCTATTGGCAAAGTGCAGCCACTGGCTCAACTGTTCTTCAGGCACGAGGAACAGTGAAAGGAATTCGGTGATATCGGCACCGACAATAAAGGCTGCTTTGTTAGAGCGCAGCAGCAACCCTTTTAAATTCGGTTGTTTTTCCAGCACGTCAAGCGCATGGCCCAGGCTGGCAACGGTGGCCGTGTCGAGTTTATTGACCGAACCAGGGGCATCGAACACCAGTTCGGCGATGCCATCTTCCAGCCAGTCGAGGTACAGGGTGTCGCCTTTGTAAAGCATGTCAGTCTCCTGAATCCGCAAGGTGATCTGGTCATACCAGATGAATCGAAGTGTGTGTTTTATGTTAAAAAAATGCAAATGAATGATTAAAGAAATGACGATTCGATCACGCTCGGTAGAAATCACGCACTCACAAAGCGATGTGCTAAGATGCGAAGTCTTGAGGTCAAAAACAGAAGGATAGAAAATGGAATCACTGGCCGCACTCTATAAAAATCATATTGTTACCTTACAAGAGCGGGCGCGCGACGCGCTGGAACGCTTCAAGCTGGATGCGTTACTTATTCACTCTGGCGAACTTGTTAACGTCTTTCTTGACGACCATCCGTACCCGTTTAAGGTCAATCCGCAATTCAAAGCCTGGGTACCTGTGACGCAGGTTCCTAACTGTTGGTTGCTGGTGGATGGTGTGAATAAGCCAAAATTGTGGTTCTATCTGCCGGTCGATTACTGGCATAACGTTGAGCCGCTGCCGACCTCATTCTGGACGGAAGAAATCGAGATCATCGCGCTGCCAAAAGCGGACGGTATCGGGAGCCAGCTGCCTGCTGCTCGCAGCAATATCGGTTATATCGGTCCGGTTCCGGAACGTGCGCTGCAACTGGACATCGCGGCCAGCAACATCAACCCGAAAGGGGTGATTGACTACCTGCATTATTACCGCGCCTTTAAAACGGATTACGAACTGGCCTGTATGCGCGAAGCGCAGAAAATGGCGGTGAATGGACACCGTGCCGCGGAAGAAGCATTCCGTTCCGGGATGAGCGAGTTTGACATCAACCTGGCATATCTGACCGCAACCGGTCACCGCGATACCGACGTGCCATACAGCAACATTGTTGCGCTTAATGAGCATGCGTCGGTTCTTCATTACACCAAACTGGATCATCAGGCCCCGTCTGAAATTCGCAGCTTCCTGCTGGACGCTGGTGCGGAATATAACGGCTATGCGGCAGATCTGACGCGTACCTGGTCGGCGAAAAGCGACAATGACTATGCGCATCTGGTGAAAGATGTTAACGACGAAGAGCTGGCGCTTATCGCTACCATGAAAGCGGGCACCAGCTACGTGGATTACCACATTCAGTTCCATCAGCGCATCGCGAAGCTGCTGCGTAAGCATCAAATCATCACCGATATGAGTGAAGAAGCGATGGTGGAAAACGATCTTACTGGACCGTTTATGCCGCATGGTATTGGTCACCCGTTGGGTCTGCAGGTGCATGATGTCGCTGGCTTTATGCAGGATGACAGCGGTACCCACCTTGCTGCTCCGTCGAAGTATCCTTACCTGCGCTGCACCCGCGTTCTGCAGCCGGGCATGGTTCTGACCATCGAACCGGGCATCTACTTTATTGAATCACTGCTGGCGCCGTGGCGTGAAGGGCAGTTCAGTAAACACTTCAACTGGCAGAAAATTGAAGCTCTGAAACCGTTCGGCGGTATTCGTATTGAAGACAACGTGGTAGTCCACGAGAACAATATCGAGAACATGACGCGGGATTTAAAACTGGCGTAATGGACAGTTGGTTAATCCCTGCGGCGCCGGTTAGCGTCGTTGAAGAGATCAAAAAAAGCCGCTTTATTACGCTGCTCGCCCATACGGACGGCGTAGAAGCGGCGAAAGCATTCGTTGAGTCCGTCAAAGCGGAACACCCGGACGCCCGCCACCATTGTGTGGCATGGGTGGCGGGTGCGCCGAATGACTCGCAGCAGTTGGGCTTTTCAGACGATGGTGAACCGGCGGGAACGGCAGGCAAACCGATGCTCGCGCAGTTGATGGGCAGCGGTGTCGGTGAGATTACCGCGGTGGTGGTGCGCTACTACGGCGGTATCCTTCTCGGTACGGGTGGGCTGGTAAAAGCCTACGGTGGCGGTGTCAATCAGGCGTTGCGTCAGTTAACGACACAGCGCAAGACGCCATTAACCGAATATACTTTGCAGTGTGAGTACGGTCAGCTGGCAGGCATAGAAGCTTTGCTGGGTCAGTTTGACGGTAAAGTCGTTGCCAGTGATTACCAGGCTTTTGTTCGGCTCAGGGTGGCGCTTCCTTATGCCAAAGTGGATGAATTTTCGGCAAAATTGGCGGATTTTAGTCGTGGTTCATTGCAATTGTTAGCGATTGAAGAATAATCCCCACCTCATTTTAAAGAACTAAGGAAGCGGTAGAGATGCATTTTCGCGCCATTACCCGAATCGTTGGACTACTGGTCATCTTATTCTCGGGGACAATGATTATCCCCGGACTGGTGGCGCTCATCTATCGCGATGGGGCAGGGCGTGCATTTACCCAAACTTTCTTTGTCGCTCTGGCGATCGGCTCCATACTGTGGTGGCCGAACCGCAAAGAGAAAGGCGAGCTGAAATCTCGCGAAGGTTTTCTGATTGTCGTCTTGTTCTGGACCGTGCTGGGTAGCGTGGGTGCGCTGCCGTTCATCTTTGCGGAAAGCCCTAACCTGACGATTACCGATGCATTTTTTGAATCCTTTTCCGGATTGACCACCACCGGGGCAACAACGCTGGTGGGGCTGGATTCATTGCCACACGCTATCCTCTTTTATCGACAGATGCTGCAATGGTTCGGCGGGATGGGGATCATCGTGCTGGCGGTGGCTATTCTGCCTATTCTTGGCGTCGGCGGGATGCAGCTCTACCGGGCAGAAATGCCGGGGCCGCTGAAAGATAATAAAATGCGCCCGCGTATTGCCGAAACGGCGAAAACTCTGTGGCTTATCTATGTATTGCTGACGGTGGCATGTGCACTGGCGCTATGGTTTGCCGGGATGCCAGCGTTTGACGCCATTGGGCACAGCTTTGCCACGATTGCGATTGGCGGCTTTTCCACGCACGATGCCAGCGTGGGATATTTCGACAGTCCCACGATCAACACCATCATTGCTATCTTCTTACTGATCTCCGGCTGTAACTATGGCCTGCACTTCTCTTTATTAAGCGGCCGTAGTCTGAAGGTCTACTGGCGAGATCCGGAATTTCGCATGTTCATCGGTGTGCAGTTGACGCTGGTGGCTGTCTGTACGCTGGTGCTGTGGATACACAATACCTACGGTTCAGCGCTCACGACCATCAACCAGGCCTTTTTCCAGGTGGTATCAATGGCGACGACCGCCGGATTTACCACCGACAGCATTGCCCGCTGGCCGCTGTTCCTGCCAGTGCTGTTGTTGTGTTCTGCCTTTATCGGCGGCTGTGCCGGGTCTACGGGCGGTGGCTTGAAGGTGATTCGTATCCTGTTGCTGTTTAAGCAAGGTAACCGCGAGTTGAAACGTCTGGTTCACCCGAATGCGGTTTACAGTATCAAACTGGGTAACCGTGCGCTGCCGGAACGAATTCTTGAAGCCGTATGGGGGTTCTTTTCTGCCTATGCACTGGTCTTTATTATCAGTATGCTGGCGATTATTGCGACCGGTGTTGATGACTTCTCCGCGTTTGCCTCCGTGGTGGCGACGCTGAATAACCTCGGGCCAGGGCTGGGCGTTGTCGCCGACAACTTTGCCAGTATGAATCCCGTGGCGAAGTGGATCCTGATTGCCAATATGCTGTTTGGTCGTCTGGAGGTCTTTACTCTGCTGGTACTCTTTACCCCTACTTTCTGGCGTGAATAATGGAGTAACACGTGAAAACACTGATTCTTTTTTCTTCCCGGGACGGGCAAACGCGTGAAATCGCCGAGTATCTGGCTTCTGAACTCAAAGAGCTGGGCGTTTGGACGGATGTTGTTAATTTGCATCGTACCGCGGAGCCTGACTGGCAAAATTATGACAGCGTGGTGATTGGCGCCTCGATTCGCTATGGTCATTACCATGCTGCATTTCAGGAGTTTGTGAAAAAGCATGCCACGCGGCTGAATGCGATGCCGAGTGCGTTCTACTCCGTTAACCTGGTTGCTCGTAAACCGGAGAAGCGTACGCCGCAAACCAACAGCTATGCGCGTAAGTTCCTGATGAGTTCGCCGTGGCGGCCGGATCGCAGTGCGGTTATTGCCGGCGCTTTGCTGTATCCCCGCTATCGCTGGTATGACCGCGTGATGATCCAACTGATAATGAAGATGTCTGGCGGTGAAACGGATACGCATAAAGAAGTGGTGTATACCGATTGGGAGCAGGTCGCGGGTTTTGCGCGGGAAATTGCCCAATTAACCCACAAAACGTTGCCAAAATAAGCGCAAAGAATAAAAAATAATCACTCGGAAAATTATTTTAAATTTCCCCTTGTCAGCCTGAAATAACTCCCTATAATGCGCCTCCACTGACACGGAACAACGGATTACACGCCGCCGGGTCAGCGGAGAAAAGCGTAAATAAACGCT